>NZ_QRKI01000018.1:40577-127694 GCF_003471885.1 Bacteroides sp. AM16-24 | reverse complement strand
CAAAGATATGGCAGCTAACAACTTATGTCAAGGCGGAAAATAGAATGGTTACCTTTATAGGCTGAGTAATGCCTTCAAACCATCACTTTATTGCCTTCTATAGCAGCCTTTGCCCATTTAAAACATCCGTTTGCTCCTGCCAGTGCAAAACCTTTCAATTGGGTTACAGGCATTAAATCATTCGTTCCTTAAAAGAGAGAATGATCTTTCCTCCTTCAACAGATACAGATGTACATTATGGACCGCTATGAACTATATCTTTATGACCATATACCTTCTTTTTAACCTGAAGTACCACTCTTCTTGCCAGTTCTTTCTTATTTAACGGATGAATATCATTCCACTCTCCCAAGTCTATTGCTACGACTAAAGAAGTATTAGGCTCAAGGTCACTTGCCGTTGAGCCTCTCGCATACCCGCCCAACTACTCTCTACAGGCTGCGGATGCGTCTGCATAAAATTGGGTAGCTGCATAATAAAGAACGGGAGATTTTCATCTGCAAACTTCACTTGCCAATCTTCTATCATCGCAGTCAATAAAGCCTCATATTCACTTGAACGCCCTGCATTCGTCTTGCCTTAATACCACAAAACTCCTTTAAAATGCAGATTTCGTAAAGGAGAAATCATGGAATTATACATGCCAGTCGGAATATTCTGAAAAGACACCATTCACATACACAGAGTCCGCATTCACCATACAACCCAAACGCAATATGGCATCTTTATCAGCTTGCTCAGCCGTAAGACGAATATCCTGACGGAACCAATGTGAGCCACTTACCGGATAACCATTTTTAGTGCCCAATTGATAGGAAAACATATTCACTTCCTCCCAATCGGAATCATCCAATTCCGGTTCATACCACTTGACCGGAGCATGAAGTCCTTCATCCCCTTTATACAAAGAGAGATTCCAAAACCTCGACATCATACCACCTGGTTTATTCATTAAAACCTTATATTCGTCAGAATTATAAATATCCCTTTCACGCAATTTTTTTGGGAATTCCTGTAGAGCATCCTCACTCATCCAAGCCTCAATAGAACTTCCGCCCCAACTTGAATTAATAATCCTGACAGGAACTTTCGTCTCATTATACATCTCTATAGCAAAAAATAAGGTAGTGCGGTATAAGATTTATACAGACCTATACTACCAATAAAGTAAATTTATATCTCATAATATTGTAATTTTCAACATTCCTACTCTTTTATCAAACTTTCAGGCGCTCCCAGAAAAGAAGGCTTCAAACCTCCCATGTCAATCATTATTTTCTGCATAACAAGTGCCGGATCAAGCGGACGGATACGTAAAGTATGCCTTCCTTTCTTATCAAGTAAGTGTTTGGTTTGAGTAGTAATAATGTGATCTGCCTGCAACTTACCAAGCTCACCTTTATAATCACTGTTGATATTGACTATTTGTTCTTCCCCACCATCCAAACTGACCGCATAACGCAATCCTTTATAATCATTGAAATTCAAAGTTGAAGAAAAACGAACGATAACCGTAGCATCCCCACTTTTCTCCGTTTCAAAATCATATTCCACATACATATCTGCTCCCGGAACGGCTGTGGTAGGTAAAGTAGTGACTGCAGACAACGTACGTCCCAGATTTGGAATTGTAACCCAACTAGCAGATGTACTGTTAGCTGAACGGGTATAATGTTCCGCTTCAATAGATACATATCCATCCTTTTCTACAAATACAGGTGGTGCAGGGGCAATACGAGGTTCCGGAACAAAAGTAACTTTAGGCATAATATTATGTTTCGGATCGTTCCAGGATTTATATCCAATATGTGTCTGATCCATGATATGATTCCATTTGCCACCACTCATTATATGGTTATAGTGATAAGTCAATACAGAATCACGTTCAAAACACGCACGTGCCTTGTCAGCCCATTTATTGGCTTGCACATCATTGGCCTCTGCCAGTTTACGATTCATCGCTACGGCATAATACATATCATATAGGTTGGAGCATGCTTGTATCGGGAAAAGCACCAGTTGGTCAAAAGCATCCCGATACTCAGCAGGCATCAGATAATAGAGTTTCAAGGCATCCAGGCATAACGCTGCATACTTATCTTTTACACTTTGCCATTCATTATAATTTTCCAGGCTGTAAGTCCTGTCATCCAACATTTCCGGAGTCACCCTACGATTGTATTTAGTATAAGTATCAATCAGACGAGCTGCTTCTTCGGCATAGTTTCCACCAAACTGCTGACGACAGAAATCTACTGTATGCTGAAACAGATTATTTTCGTTGAAACGTTCCGGATTCCAGGCCATATCCAGGAAGAAGGTGATCGGATACTCCATTGGTTTCAGATCGCCCACATTCACCACCCACAATTCACGTACACCATAGTCATAGGTCAGAGCCATCTGTTCCCATGTACGCTGTATCTGGGTGATATTTATCCATTTAGAGTTGCGGGGAGCTCCTACATAATCGAAATGATAATACATGCCATACCCACCCTTGCGAGGCTTAGCTTTCAAGTCGGGTAATTTACGTACATTCCCCCAGTTATCATCACAGAGCAGTAGTGTTACGTCATCAGGTACTCGCATACCTTTATCATAATAATCCTGTACTTCCTTATAAAGTGCCCACACCTGTGGAGTTTCTTTCGCCTTCTTACCAGTAACTTTCTCTATAATCTTCCGCTGATCTTTCACTATATTCTGTAACAGGGAAATATTTGCATCTTCACTCATCGGTTCATCACCATCACCACGCATAGCAAGGGTTATCACTGCTTCCCAATCTTTACAGCGTTCCATACCTTTCTGCCAGAAGTCACATAATACGGCAGCATTTGTGTTATAGTTCCATTCCCCTGTTCCACGACGTTTCCAGTCTTTCTGAGCCTGTCCCATCGGTTCATGGTGAGAGGTACTCATCACAATTCCCATTTCATTGGCCAACGGGCCATTCATCGGATCATCATCATAGAAGGCACTGTTCCACATAGCAGGCCACATAAAGTTTCCTTTCAGGCGAAGCACCAATTCGAATACTGTTTCATAGAATTTACTGTTAAAACCACCGAAAGTAGCACTGGCCCATCCACCCAAAGAAGGCCATTCATCATTCAGGAAAATACCGCGATACTTCACAGCAGGCTCACCATCCGTATAAGTTCCTTCCTTGATAGATATAACATCATGTTTTTCTACCGGCACATCTGCCCAGAAATACCAAGGAGATACCCCCATCTGCCGGGCAAGTTCATAAATGCCATAAATAGTACCACGTTTATCACTACCGGCAATCACCACCGCTTCTTCTACTCCATCTATGGGATTCTTCACAGTCTGTAGAATATACTTCTCACGCTTACCCTGCAAATCAGCCGCATTGATCTTCCCTGACTGCAACAACTGTTTAATCCAAGAACTATTTTCTATAGAACCGACAATCAGCATACGCTTCCCGTATGCAGAGTAAATAATTTCAGGTGTCTCCCCTGTTACCTTACCCGCATCTGTCTGCAAATTTACTACGGCACGCACTACACCTTTATCTTCCTGCGGATCTATCAATATGGGATAAGCTTTTCCCTGCTGTATCCAGACAAAACCACTCCCCTCATTCGCTACAAACCGTTCTGCTGCAGATAATGGCTGTAATAGCACTAAACTCATCAAGCAATAGATAACCCAACTAATTTTTGTTTTCATGGTATGATACTTTTTAATTAATTTCTGTCTTGTACAAAAATAGTCTATTACAATATATTTTCTTGTTCCGCATGTTCCCACTTACTATAGTCAATGTTACATCCGGCATTTTCATGTTACATAAATTTCTATTCATGTAACATCTGCCCTGCAAACAACCATAATTACAAAAAACAATCTACATTTTGTGATTTTCCTCGTTCTTCTCTGACAAATATAGCAAGAAACAATTTTAATATTCATAAACATGAAACATCTATTTCGTAATTTATTGATTATAGCATTTGTCGTATGCTGTAATTTGCAACAGGCTCTTGCACAACAGATGCCTCCTATTCCCATCGATTCGAATGTACGCATCGGAAAACTGGACAACGGCCTAACTTACTATATCCGCAAAAACAATCTCCCCGCCGAACGGGCAGACTTTTATATCGCTCAGAAAGTAGGTTCCATCCAGGAAGAAGAGAACCAACGCGGTCTGGCACACTTCCTCGAACACATGTGTTTTAACGGAACTACACACTTCCCGGGTGATGCCCTGAAACAATATCTGGAACGCATCGGGGTTAAGTTCGGTGAAAACCTGAATGCCTACACCGCAGTAGATGAAACCGTATATAATATTTCGAATGTACCTGTCAATACTCCGGGTGCCATCGATTCTTGTTTATTAATTCTGCACGACTGGAGCAATGACCTGACCCTGGACCCTAAAGAGATTGATAAAGAGCGTGGCGTCATCAATGAGGAATGGCGTACACGTATGAGTGCAATGCAACGTTTCCAGGAAAAGTTGCTTCCTGCCATGTTTGCCGGCACCAAGTATGCCACTTGTTTCCCCATCGGAACGATGGATGTAGTGATGAACTTCAAGCCGCAGACACTAAGAGATTATTATGAAAAATGGTATCGTCCCGACTTGCAAGGCATTGTTGTGGTGGGAGACGTAGATGTAGATGCCATCGAAGCACAGATCAAGAAACTGTTCGCCGATATCCCTGCACAACCCAATGCCGCCAAACGCGAATATTATCCGGTAAATGATAATAAAGAGCCGATTGTGCTGATTGCCCGGGATAAGGAACAGCCACACATCCAGGCTATCATCTTTAACAAACACGAAGCAACTCCCGACTCGGAGAAAGGCAATATGGATTATTTGATACAGGACTATGCCATCGACCTCATCAATAACATGCTGAATGCACGACTGAACGAACTGCTTCAGGCTGCCAACCCTCCGTATATCTACGCAGGAACCTATGATGGAGATTTCTTCGTTGCAAAAACCAAACAAGCCTTTACCGGCATCGTTGTTTGCAAAGAAGATGCAGTGGAAAACGGTATCACCACCTTGGTCCGCGAAATGGAACGTGCACGCCAGTTCGGTTTCACCGAAAGCGAATACCAACGTGCCCGTGCCGAGTATCTGCGCAATATGGAATCTGACTACAACGAACGTGATACACGTAGGAACGAGGAATATATTGATGAATATGTACGCCACTTCCTCGACAACGAACCCATACCGGGCATTGAAAACGAGTATGCCATCATCAACCAGATAGCTCCCGCCATCCCCGTACAAGCTCTGAATCAGATGATGCAAATGTTGATAACAGATACCAACCAGGTAGTCGCCATTTTCGCCCCGGAAAAGGAAGGTCTGAAGATGCCGACAGAAGAAGCTATCAAAAAGATCCTGCAAGATGTAAAAGCTGAGAAATTGAGCCCATATGAGGATAAAGTCTCCGACGAACCTCTGATAAAAGAAGCTCCGAAAGGTGGAAAAATCATTTCCGAACAAAAAGACGACGTATTCGGTACTACCATGCTGACACTGTCTAACGGAGTCAAAGTAATCATCAAGAAAACTGATTTCAAAGCAGATGAAATTACCATGAAGGGAGTAAGTTTGGGTGGCAGTTCATTATTTCCTAACTCGGAAATCATCAATATCAACGGACTGGATGCAGTATCTGTAGGTGGTCTGGGTAACTTTAGCGCTGTAGACCTGGAAAAAGTACTGGCAGGCAAAAGAGCCTCTGTCGGTTATGGTATCGGTGATAAGACAGAAACCGTGAATGGTTACTGCTCGCCGAAAGACTTTGAAACAATGATGCAACTCACCTATCTGACATTCACTGCTCCGCGCCGTGATGATGAAGCTTTTGCATCCTATAAGAACCGCAACAAAGCAGCATTACTGAACCTGGAAATGAACCCGAACGTTGCCTTTAGCGACAGTATTACCTTTGCATTGCAAATGGGACATCCCCGTACCATCCGCATGAAAGCCGATATGATAGACAAGATGGATTATGATAAAATCCTTGCAATGTACCAAGACCGTTACAAGGACGCCAGTGACTTTACATTCATCCTTGTGGGCAATGTAGACGTTGAAAGTATGAAACCACTCATAGCCGAATATCTTGGAGCATTGCCTGCCATCGACCGTAAGGAATCATTCAAAGACAATAAGATTGAATACCGCAAAGGTGTATATAAGAATGAGTTCGTCCGTGAACAGGAAACAGCTAAAGCCTCTAACTTCGTCAGTTTCATCGGTACGTGCAAATATGATTTAAAGAATTCCATTCTGCAGGACATGACTTGCCAGATTATGGATTTAGTTTATACCGAGAAAGTACGCGAAGATGAAGGTGGAACTTATGGGGTATATGTAGGCGGCAATCTCTCCAAATATCCGAAGGAAATAGCCGGAATACAAATAGTTTTCGATACAGCACCTTCTAAGAGAGAGAAACTGATGAAAATCATCTTTGCCGAAATAGAGCATATATCCAAAGAGGGTCCGTCTCAAGCCAATCTTAATAAGGTAAAGGAGTTTATGCTGAAGAAGCATGCCGAAGACCTGAAAGAAAACAGCTACTGGATGGGAAGCATTGACGAATATCTGTTTACCGGAATGAACCCGATAAAAGACTACGAACAAACAGTCAATAGCATCACAGCTAAAGATATTCAGAAGTTTGCTGATGACTTGTTCAAACAGAAAAATGAAGTAGAAGTTTCAATGATTAGTCCGGATAAATAATAATAATATATAGTAGTAATAAAGAAAGGCTGCACTGTGCTTGAAGCACGGTGCAGCCTTTCTTTATTAGCTTCTTTCGGGGCATGAGCAAAATGTGATAAAGTGATAGGGCGATAAAGTGATAACGGGATAACGCTCTGTGATATATAGCGCAGCCATTTTATCGCCCTATTACCCTACCACCTTATCACTCTTTTTCTTCCTTCCTTATCATTTTAAAGTGAATTACGGGAGTTAAGCCGCCACATCACCACTTTTATCTCTTTTCGCTGCGACGGTTAAGGAAAATTGTAGTAGGTACTTATTCTTTCCACCATGGAGAAAGTTGCTTTCTATCACGGGGAAACTTTCTTTCCACCATGGTGGAAAGAAAGAAACTCCACGGTGGAAAGAATAAACGTTCGGATGGAAAAGGCTAACCGTTGGAAGGGAAAAAGCATAGGAATGCCTAAGAAAGGAACAACGACACTACAATCCTGCACTACAAATCCCTTCCCCACCTGTTAGAAAAAGGCGGTTTCGACCTCAGTCTCCGTAAATGGGCAGAACTAGTCAGCCTGAGGATAAAAGAATAAAAAGAACTCAAAGAGTTGTCCGCATTTTTACTTCTGAATATTTTTACATGTTTTTTACGGATAGCCTTTGCAGTTCAATAAAAAATACATAAATTGCCGTATTTAAAAACACGAAGGCTGTATTGCCCGATAATAGAAATAAAACTATGCAGTATGAGAAGGATGTGATTTACTCCCTGAAAGTAACCGGGACCATGATAACAAATGATTGTCATTATTATCTGATAGAAAATGAAGGAATCAAATACAAGGTGAAAATGCTGAAATTCCAGCACAAACTACCGGTTCCCGATGAAGTGAAATGTATCGTTTATAGCTATGATGCCGATGACACTCCTCTCTTTGCACAACATAAAGGTGAAATATCACGCAAACTTTATACAGTCGGCAGCACTTACCCTTTCGTTGTGCAACAAAAGCCAGGTTATCAATCCGGACACCGCAATATCTATTATGGATATGATATGAATGGCATACGCGCCTTAATCCAGGTAGGAATAGGGAAAGAATTGACTATAGGAAGAAATGTCCGCTGCACGGTCAAGCATATCAATCCGGATGGAATCCTGGGCGTCGTTCCTGTCAACCAGGAAATGGACTGTGAAACCAATTTCATCACCTTCGAGCAATTGATGCATAACATCCATACCGAACAACTGCCAGCCTGCATTCAACTGGAAACACTACGTACCGACTCGACCGGAGATCCGAAAATACAGCAAGTGTTGAAACAATATGACAGTCACGAAGGAGAATGGCTACTGTCATTCCAGAGTATACTGCTTGCCAAAAGAGAAGAAAAAATAGAAAAAAAAGATTGGGAAGGAGTATGCGAATTAATACATTACCAACTTCTTATCACCGAATGGATACTTGAGGATTCCCTGTTCCTTACATTCTATTCGTCGTCCGTAGTTCAATCCCTGCGCGAAAAGGGAGAACGGGAAATATTTGTCTGCGAAGCAATACTAAAGGCCATAGAACTTATCCGGAGCAATGCTGTGGATAATTTTCTAAAACATATATTTACAAAAATACGGACTTCGGGATATTTATCCGACCGAAGCCGGAAGACCGAATTACTGACTGCCTTGTTCCGGCTGGACGACACATTAGCTGATAAAAACATGTTTACCCTCACAGAGTTCTGCCAATATATAGCCTGCAACACTTCAACTACGGAAACTTCCTCCCTGACATCCATTATAGAACTAATCAAGAGGATGATAGAGAAAACCAGAGCAGTGCACGACGTTTCCCCCACTAAAATCATGCACTTACTGGCCATCTACCTGCTGCTTTGCTACAACCGCGAAGCACATACGGCAGTCTATCGCATCATGCTTTATCGCTATGCAGCTTTGGCAAGCCCTTCTTCCGCCGGGATTCTGACGGATAAGGCATTCGATGTATTGACACGGGCAAATCAATCTTACCGCCCGGAGTTTAGTTGGGAAGATGTCGTCCACTTCAAGCCTGAGCCATTCATTACTAAATTGCGCTCATTCATGACGGATACATCTGATGATAAAGACAAGCTGATAGCCCAACATATCACACAAGGAGGACGGATACTGTTACGTAATGGAAAGTTCGGGCTCTATGCCGGTTGCAATCCGGGCGCACTGCTACCCGAACACCAGAAGGTGACGGAGATGGTGTCCGTATTCGACGACAGGATTAGTGTATATGCAAAGAAAGACATCAAACCGAAAGCAAATGAAGCACAAAATGTTTTTGTATTAAAAAATCTCTGGGGAGAGCTGTCAGGACAGCTATCCGGACACATAACGGCATCTACCAAAAAGACACCGGAAAAGATTCTTCCTACGGAGGGAACGCGTGTCAGGATCACGCTGAAAGCATTCAATCCACGTTTTCCACTGATGATGTTTGCAGAAGTAACAGAACCGGGATACGAAGGAACCGGTGCACTACTGGCCAATGAAGTAACCCGTAGCCATATCCACAGCATGGACGGAATTTTTTATGAAGGAGATACCTTTGAAGCCACTGTATCGAAAGTCGGGCAGAATGGGCGTCTGACATTCAGCATCCTCCGGGAGTTGTTTGAATTTGTAACGGGGACAATCAAATACGGTCATCGTGTATATGCCAGGCTGATGCGAATCTCCAAAGGAACAGGTGTATGGGTATGTGAGGAAGGATACACACTGTTCACACCGGGCGCAACACCCTATCCTGAAGTAGGTACGGTAGCCCTGCTGGAAGTGAGGGGCATCAATGATGCAGGATACATCAATGCCACCTGTATAGAAAAATCCGATAAAGAGATAGAAGAAACTGAGGCTCTGGCTAAATTAGTCAGCGAATATATCAATTTCTGTTCTCCACAGGATGAAAAAGCCGAAGAGGAAGAGGGCAATTTCGGACCAGTCTTCACAGACGAGGATGCAATGCTGACCGGAGAGCAGTTATCGCTCCCCCTGATGTGCGAATTACCTTGGCTGCTGGCAGTGACAGCATCCGTCGAAAAGTCGCTGGTGAAACGTTACAACCTGCTGGGAACAGCTTATCTGCTGGCCGGAATGCTCAATGATTCAACCTTAAGCGAGTATCTGGCGCTGCAAATGAATTATGAGGAAAACATCTACAGTTTTGCCACCCATAACGGGCAGGCACGATGGACGCATTTTTCGCGTATAGATGACGCTGCGGTTTCACGTTATCCTTCACTTCGCCCTAAAAAAGAAATGCTACAAATTCTCAGTTTGTTCTATACCCATAACTTCGCCCCGGAGCTTGCAGTAGGCATTGCAACCACCAAAGATGAAAACAAAGAGCGTATAGTCCGGTTGGTACTGGCCCATACTCTTTTACTCAACTCCCTACCGGCGGGCACATTAATCCCTTTGCGCAATGAACTCCTGCAACGCATAGGCGCCGGAGAATTTGCATTGCCCGATGAGCCGGCGGCAAAATCCCCCTCTGCAACAGAACATGAAGACATTCCCCACATGGGTAGGGAGAATGATAAAGTAGAATTTAAATCATCCGTGGTATATCCCGCCGGACGTACCGTACCCGACATGAAACGGCAGTCGGAAATTATACTGCACACCATTGCAGGCTTCCTTAATGCCGCCGGCGGCACACTCTATATCGGCGTATCCGATGCAGGAGCCATAATTGGCCTGAAGGAGGACTACACCTACATGGTATGCGATTCAGATGCCTACGAACGCTTCATCCGCCAACGCATCATAGCAACAATGGGAAAAGATATCAACAGTATCATTAAAATAGATTTTCCCCGATATGGCAACCGCGAAATATGCTGCGTTACAGTGCCTTGTTATGGCAAACTGATTGAACTGAAAGGAGTGATATGGCAAAGGCAAGGCAATTCGACGGTAATGCTCGACGGCAATGCTCTGGCCAAGCAGAAGAAAAGGAAAAATGAGATGTTACAGGCAGAACTTAACCAGATTGCGGAAAAGGAAATAGAGCTAATCAACGAAAGCCTGTTGCAAACCGGAGAAACACAGACAGCAGTTGCCGCCGCCTTTGCAGCCAGTCTGGAAAAGAAGAAAAAGAAAGTGGAAACCGTACCGGGAAAGGCTATGATACAAACATCTCTGATACGCACCAATGCGTTGACGGAAAAAGAAGATGGTACACAGATAGTGTCCTATCTGTCACTGCTTAATAATGGCGGATATCTATTGAAAGACGAATACTCACATATAGACAATGCCATACTCACATTGGGAATCAGGAAAGAGGAAATCGACGGTGCACTGCTCCTCTGCTACGAGAACGGTTATGTCAACCGTGTTCCGTTGAAAATCTTATTGCAGAAGAAGCGTGATTATGTTTATAAGAATGGTGTGAACAGAGATTCACATTTAATATTCGCTACCATTGAAAATGGTGAACCGCACGTCCTGGTACGTACCGCCAAACAAAAGAATGAATACCTGAAAATGTTTCCCGTTGCCAAAATAAAGCAGAATATGGATCTGGCTTTAAAAGGAACTCCACTTTTCTCTTATGATTTCGGAAAGGCAATTGCCTGGGAAGTGATACCGGAAATGGAATCAGAAAAGCTACAAAAGCTCTATAATGACAATCTGGCACATCAAGGGTATGCCATTACATCCGAAGCCGTATCTAAAGAAAGGGAACTATTACGAATAATGGGATGGAATATTGAGAATTAATGATTTACCTGTATAGCACAGGAGGTATGGACATAAAAAAAGGAGTACCGCTGTACTCCAACCTTTGTTAACCTTAAATCTAATACTATGAAAAACACATTGCAAAGGTACGGACTTTTCTGTATTTTGCAAGCTCCGTGTGCGAAAACAGTGTATTTATAACACCATTTAAGAGAAGCTACTCCGTTTTTCACTTCCTTTTTCATATCTTTGCCACAAAACAATCAAAACGACTTATGCCTGACTATGATTTGATAGCTATATTAGGTCCTACCGCTTCCGGAAAAACTCCTTTTGCCGCGGCACTGGCAAATGTTCTTGACACCGAAATCATCAGTGCGGATTCCCGGCAAATCTACCGTGGCATGGACCTTGGTACGGGTAAAGACCTCATTGACTACACCGTAAATGGAAAACAAATCCCTTATCATCTGATTGATATTGCCGATCCAGGGTACAAATACAATGTTTTCGAATATCAACGTGATTTTCTGACAGCTTACGAGACTATTAAACAAAAAGGGAAATTACCCGTTTTGTGTGGAGGTACAGGGTTATACTTAGAGTCCGTATTGAAAGGATATAAGTTGCTCCCCGTTCCCGAAAATCCGGAACTGCGTGCACAGCTGGCTGATAAGTCTTTGGAAGAATTAACCGGGATACTGCAACAGTATAAGACCTTGCACAACACAACGGATGTGGATACGGCCAAGCGTGCTATCCGTGCTATTGAAATTGAAGAATATTACGCACATACACCGGTAGACGAGCGTACATTCCCCCTACTGAACAGCCTCATCATCGGTGTGGATATAGACCGGGAATTACGTCGCGAAAAGATATCCCGCCGACTGCGCCAACGTCTGGACGAAGGAATGGTGGATGAAGTGCGCCGGCTGATAGAGCAAGGCATTCAACCGGATGACTTGATTTATTACGGCCTGGAGTACAAGTATCTGACGCTTTACGTCATTGGCAAGCTGACTTACGAAGAGATGTACCGGGAACTGGAAATCGCCATTCACCAGTTTGCCAAACGGCAGATGACCTGGTTCCGGGGAATGGAACGCCGCGGATTCACCATTCACTGGATGGATGCCGGGCTGCCGATGGAAGAAAAGATTGCTTTTGTACAAACGAAACTCAAAGGAAATTAGTATCTTTGGAGCAGCAAAGACGAAGCCTGGGAGGGTAACTAATGATTATGTAAGACTTTACTAAGAGATAACAATATGAGCGTAGAACCCGAAAAGTGGGGAGTGATATATAACCCCAAGGCCGGCACACGAAAAGTGCAGAAACGGTGGAAAGAAATAAAAGAATATATGGACAGCAAAGGCGTGTCTTATGACTACGTGCAGTCCGAGGGGTTCGGATCAGTGGAACGTTTGGCCGGTATTCTTGCCAATAACGGATACCGCACAATTGTCATTGTAGGTGGTGACGGTGCACTGAATGATGCGATTAACGGCATCATGTCGTCCAATGCGGAAGATAAAAGAGAAATCGCCATAGGCATCATTCCGAACGGTATCGGGAATGACTTTGCCAAATACTGGGAAATGACCTCGGAATACAAAGATGCGGTGGATTGTATCATAAACAACCGTCGCCGGAAAATCGATGTCGGCTTCTGCAATTATTACGACGGCGAGAAACACGTTACCCGCTATTTCCTCAATGCCATCAATATCGGTTTAGGAGCCCGCATTGTGAAAATCAGCGACCAGACCAAACGTTTCTGGGGAGTGAAATTCTTGTCTTATCTCATGGCACTCATTTCGCTTTTCTTTGAACGCAAGCTTTACCGGATGCACCTCAAAATAAACGGAGAGCATATCCGCGGACGTATCATGACGGTTTGCATCGGTAGTGCATGGGGATATGGACAAGTTCCCAGTGCCGTTCCCTACAATGGCTGGCTCGATGTATCCGTGATCTACCGCCCGGAATTGCTACAACTTGTATCAGGCTTGTGGATGTTACTTCAAGGACGCATATTAAACCATAAAGTCGTAATGCCTTACAGGACACAGAAAGTGAAAGTACTGCGTGCACAAAATGCCTCTGTCGATCTGGATGGACGCCTCCTCGACAGACACTTCCCATTGGACATCGGCATCATGCATGAGGCAATCACCTTGATTATACCCAACTAAAATAAACGATTAACGTAAACACCAAATACTTATGTTAGAATTAAAAAATAACCCTGCCGGAAATTTCTTTTTATTGGCAGGTCCTTGTGTGATTGAAGGGGAAGAAATGGCAATGCGCATTGCCGAACGTGTGGTAAATATCACTGAGAAACTACAGATTCCCTACGTCTTTAAAGGTTCTTATCGCAAGGCAAACCGTTCACGCCTGGACTCATTTACAGGAATAGGTGATGAAAAAGCACTGAAAGTATTGCAGAAAGTACATGATACGTTTGGCGTACCCACAGTTACAGATATTCATTCTGCCGAGGAGGCTGCCATGGCTGCCGAATACGTGGACGTACTACAGATTCCGGCATTTCTTTGCCGTCAGACGGACATTCTGATAGCTGCCGCAAAGACAGGAAAGGTAGTAAATATTAAAAAAGGACAGTTCCTCTCCCCTCTTGCCATGCGCTTCGCTGCAGAAAAGGTAGTGGAAGCCGGCAATAAGGAGGTAATGATCACCGAACGTGGAACGACTTTCGGATACCAGGACCTCGTCGTAGACTATCGTGGAATACCGGAGATGCAAACTTTCGGTTATCCGGTTATTCTGGACGTCACCCACTCGCTGCAACAACCTAATCAGACAAGCGGAGTTACAGGCGGTATGCCACAGCTCATTGAAACTGTAGCCAAAGCCGGTATTGCCGTAGGTGCCGACGGATTGTTTATTGAAACACATGAGCATCCCGAAATAGCCAAGAGCGATGGTGCCAACATGCTGAAGCTGGATCTGCTGGAAGGATTGCTGACAAAGTTAGTACGGATAAGAGAGGCTATAAAAGGATAAGTTCACTCTTGTAAAGTGCACTGAGATAAATGGGAATTTAGCAAGTTTTGCCGCTAGATTCCCATTTGTGTAAAAAAACAATCCTCCTCTTGTGATTTCTTTTTCTGCCTTTCGACAAATAGAGCAAGAAACAATTTTAATATTCATTCATATGAAACATTCATTTCGTAGTTTATTGGTGGTAGCATTCGTTTTATGCGCCAGTTTCCAACAAGCGGTAGCACAACAAATGCAGTTTCCGCCTCTTCCCGTGGACAAGAATGTCCGTATCGGCCAATTAGACAATGGCCTGACGTATTACATCCGTCATAACAAATTACCCGAAAACCGGGCTGAATTCTATATTGCCCAGAAAGTAGGTTCCATCCTTGAAGAGCCGCAACAACGTGGCCTTGCTCACTTTCTGGAGCACATGGCTTTCAATGGCACAAAGAATTTCCCCGGCGACGACAAAGGTCTCGGCGTTATCCCCTGGTGTGAAACTGTGGGTATCAAATTTGGAACAAACTTAAATGCCTATACCAGCATAGACGAAACCGTCTATAATATCAGCAATGCCCCGATAGACCGTGCCGGTGTATTGGACTCTTGTTTGCTGGTTCTGCACGACTGGTCCAACTACATTCTGCTCAAAGATGACGAGATAGACAAAGAACGTGGAGTGATCCGTGAAGAGTGGCGTAGCCGTAACAGTGGTATGCTGCGCGTTTATACCGACCTGCTTCCCACTATATATCCGGGCGACAAATACGCAGATTGTATGCCTATCGGCTCTATCGATGTAATCAATAACTTCCCCTACAAAGATATCCGTGACTATTACCACAAATGGTACCGTCCCGATTTGCAAGGTATTGTCATCGTAGGCGACATTGATGTAGACGCTGTAGAAGCCAAACTGAAAACAATATTTGCCGACGTACAGAAAGCGGTAAATCCCGCAGAGCGTGTTTATTATCCTGTTGCCGATAATAAGGAACCTATCGTAGCCATCGGTACGGATAAAGAAGTAGACGATCCGTCTATCGAAGTTTACTTCAAGCAAGATGCAACTCCCGATTCAGAAAAGAACAACGTAGGTTATCTGGCTTCCCAGTATATGACAAGCATGATCACCAGTATGCTGAACGCACGTCTGAGTGAACTGACCCAGAGCGCTAATCCGCCGTTTACCCGTGCATATAGCAGTTATGGTAATTTCTTTGTAGCGAAAACGAAAGAAGCACTCAACCTCTCTGCTTCAAGTAAAGCAGACGGCATCGAAAAAGCCTTGAAAGTCCTGTTACAGGAAGCAGAACGCGCCCGTCGTTTCGGTTTCACAGAGTCTGAATATGCCCGTGCCCGCGCTAACTATCTGCAACGTCTGGAATCTGCATACAATGAGCGTGAGAAGACCAAACACGGTTCTTATGTACGTGAGTATGTACGTAACTTCCTGGATGCCGAACCTATCCCCGGTATTGAAACAGAATATGCCATGATGAACCAGTTAGCTCCTAACCTCCCGGTACAGGCTATAAACATGGCAATCCAGCAACTCGTTCCGGACAGCAACCAAGTAGTTATCATTGCCGGTCCCGAAAAAGAAGGATTAAAATATCCGCAGAAAGAAGAAGTTATTGCTTTGTTGAAAGGTATGAAGAGCCTCGATCTGCAACCGTATGTCGACAAGGTTTCTGATGAACCTCTGATGAAAGAAGCACCGAAAGGCGGCAAAATCGTATCTGAGAAAGAAGGTGAAATCTATGGTAGTACAAAACTTGTTCTGTCCAACGGTGTAACTGTTTACGTCAAGAAAACCGATTTCAAGGCAGATGAGATCCGCATGAAAGGAACTAGTCTGGGTGGCAAATCTCTTTTCCCCGATAAGGATGCACTGAACTTTGCCGTTATGGACAATGTGGTTGCTGTAGGTGGTTTGGGTAACTTCAGTCAGGTAGACCTTACAAAGGTATTGGCCGGAAAGAAAGTTTCTGTTCGTGCCGGACTGGGTGCCACTACTGAAAATGTATTCGGAACTTGTTCTCCAAAGGACTTCGAGACCATGATGCAGTTGACCTATCTCACATTCACCGCTCCCCGCAAGGACATGGAAGCATTTGAGTCTTATAAGAACCGTACAAAGGCTGAACTGGAAAGTGCACAGGCTAATCCGCTTTCTTCCATCAACGACACATTGCAGAAGGCTATGTACAACAACCACCCGCGCGTGGTAATAATGAAACCGGAAATGGTAGATCAGATCAACTATGACCGTATTCTGGAAATGTACAATGACCGCTTCAAAGATGCCAGCGACTTTACATTCTATTTCGTTGGAAACATTGACCTGGAAACAGCTAAACCGCTGATTGCAGAATATCTGGGCGCATTGCCTGCCATCAATCGTAAAGAGACTTTCAAGGATACCAAGATGGAGATCCGCAAAGGTACATACAAGAACGAATTTGCCAAAGAGCAACAAACTCCGACGGCAACTATCGTATTCCTGTATACCGGAAAAACTCCTTATACATTGAAGAATGAAATTCTGTTGAGCTATATGACTCAGGTGCTGAACATGGTTTATACTGAAGAAGTACGCGAAAAAGAAGGTGGTACATACGGTGTAAATTGCATGGGTAGCCTACAGAAGTATCCGAAAGAACAATTGCTGATGCAGATTGTCTTCCAGACCGATCCTGAGAAGAAAGATAAACTAGCCGGTATCGTAGTAAACGAGCTGAAGAAACTGGCAGCAGAAGGACCGTCTGATGTACATTTACAGAAGGTGAAAGAGTACATGTTGAAAAAATACGCCGATAACCAAAAGGAAAATGCATACTGGCTGAACAACCTGAACGATTACTTCTACTATAATATGGATATGACGCAAGGATATACAGATATCGTAAACAGCATCACTGCCAAAGATATCCAGAAGTTTGCAGCCGACTTGCTGAAACAAGGTAATGAGATCGAGGTAACGATGACGGTACCTAAGAAGTGATAATCACTGCCTCATTAATCACCAATTAATCACTAACGACTAATCACTAAAGACATGAATCTATTTCTTGAGCTACGTAAACATGGAAAGTTAGCAGAAAAGCGGCATCCGATGTACGAGAAGAGCAAGTTCGGAAAGTTTTGGATGTACTTCATGAGTGTGTTCTGGGCAGCTTATCTCATATTCTTCGGAACAACTTTCGCCTTTGCTTTCGATGGTGGAGCCAGAGAAGCCTACCATGTAATGAACAGCGGACTCATATTTGTGCTCGCCCTCGACTTTCTTCTGCGCTTACCTTTCCTGAAGACACCTACACAGGAAGTCAAACCCTACTTACTGCTTCCCGTAAAACGGAGTCGTCTGATTGACTTCCTTCTCCTGCGTTCCGGGCTTAACAGCTTCAATCTGCTCTGGCTCTTCTTGTTTGTCCCATTTGCCATCATCACAGTTACTAAGTTTTATGGAGTAATAGGTGTATTGACCTATTGCATTGGTATCTGGCTACTCATTGTATTCAATAATTACTGGTATTTATTGTGCCGCACGCTGATGGACGAACGCATTTGGTGGTTCCTTTTACCGGTAGCCGTATATGGCGGTATTGCAGCAGCTCTTTTCATTCCGGATAACAGTCTGATATTTGCCTTTTCAATTAATTTGGGTGAAGGATTCATCACCGGAAATATACTGACGTTTATCGGCGTTCTGGTGGCCATTGCTATCATGTGGTTCATCAACAGGAGCATCATGCAGAAATTAGTCTATAATGAACTGAACAAGGTAGAAGATACAACCGTACAAGTAAAGACTGTATCAGAATATAAGTTCCTGGATCGTTATGGTGAAATAGGTGAATATATCCGGTTGGAATTGAAACTATTGCTTCGTAATAAAGTATGCAAAAAATCACTCTATAACATCACCGCAGTAGTATTAGCTTTTAGCCTCATTATCAGTTTTTCTGATCTTTACGAGGGAGGAGCACGCGATTTCTTTGTACTTTACAACTATATCATCTTCGGTCTTCTATTCCTCTCGCCTCTGATGAGCTACGAGGGCAACTACATTGACGGGTTAATGAGTCGTAAAGAATCTATCTATTCGCTGCTACGTGCCAAATATATCTTATATAGCCTGGCACTGATCATTCCGTTTATACTGATGATCCCCGGCATGGTAACAGGCAAAGTATCTGTATTGCAATGCATCTCATGGCTTATATTTGTTCCGGGTGCTGTTTATTGCTGCATGTTCCAACTGGCAGTGTACAACAACAAAACCCTCAACCTGAACGCTAAGATGACTGGTCGCCAGAATATAGGTACAGGATTGCAAAACCTTATCTCGGGAGGTGCATTCGGTATTCCCCTGCTACTGCTCTTCGGATTAAAGGCAACGGTTGGTAAAGAAGTTGCACCCTGGATTCTTATTGGTATCGGTCTTGTATTTATCCTAACTTCAAGATGGTGGTTGAGGAATGTATACCATCGCTTCATGAAGCGCCGGTATAAGAATATGGAAGGATTTCACGATAGTAGACAAAAATAATTACGAATATGATAGAGATAAACAATCTTCAAAAAAACTTCGGCCAAAAGAAAGCCGTAGATATTGAGAAATATGTCATAGAACAAGGTGACATGCTGGGTTTGGTAGGTAACAACGGAGCCGGTAAAACCACCCTTTTCCGCCTGATGCTGGACTTACTGCAAGCAGATCAAGGCACGGTAACCATCAATGATATCGATGTATCCAAAAGCGAAGACTGGAAACAATTCACCGGCGCTTTCATCGATGATGGCTTCCTGATCGATTACCTTACTCCCGAAGAGTATTTCTACTTCATTGGTAAAATGTACGGTCTGAAGAAAGAAGAAGTAGATGAACGCCTGCTTCCTTTCGAACGATTCATGAATAATGAGGTTATCGGACAAAAGAAGTTCATCCGTAACTTCTCTGCCGGAAACAAGCAGAAAATCGGTATTATTTCCGCTATGTTGCATCATCCGCAATTGTTGATTCTGGACGAACCGTTCAACTTTCTTGATCCGAGTTCACAGTCTATCATCAAACACCTGCTGAAGAAGTATAATGAAGATCATCATGCCACGGTCATCATCTCAAGCCACAACCTGAACCATACAGTAGATGTATGCCCCCGCATTGCTTTGTTGGAAAATGGCGTCGTTATCCGCGATATTCAGAATGAGAATAACTCAGCAGAGAAAGAACTTGAAGACTACTTCAATATCAGAGTTGAAGAAGAAATTGAGGAAGAACTGGCAGAAACAGTGATTGAAGAAACACCTGTTCAGGAAACAATCATTGAAGAAACTATTGTTGAGGAACCTATTACTGAAGAACCCGCCGTTCAGCCAGAAAAAAAAGAAGAACAGGAATGAAAAAATACTTCTTATTATATATAGTTGCCCTCATCGGATTGACATTCAGTTTAAGCTCATGCCATACATCAGCGCCCCGGCTCAATTACAAGGCACTGGCAAAAGCTTCTGTCCGCATGGGTGTTGACATAAATATGGAAGATAACCACAAGTTGTACATTGCCTCTGCGGAGTGGATGGGTGTCCGCTACCGCGCAGGCGGTGACAACAAGCACGGAGTAGATTGTTCCGGACTGGTATCGCAACTCTATAAAGAAGTATATAATATCCGTTTGGCCAGAAGCACCGATGGTCTGCTTAAAGAAAGCAATAAAGTCTCCCGCCGCAATTTGCGTGAGGGAGATTTGGTGTTTTTCACCAGCCGTGCATCCAAGAAGAAAGTGGCACACGTGGGTATCTACCTCAAAAACGGGAAGTTTATTCATGCAAGTACCAGCAAAGGAGTTATTGTCAGTAACCTCAACGAACAATACTATACACAATACTGGCTTTGCGGCGGCAGAGTAAAATAAGAATCTTTTTTCTTCCCCTGTGATTTTTCCTTTCACTCCCCGACTTATAGTTCAAATGAAACTTTAAAAAGGAAAAACGATGAAAAAGATTTTAGGTATCCTTCTCTTTATCGGCCTTGCGCTGAACGTAAACGCACAATTACTTTGGAAAATCTCCGGTAACGGACAAGAAAAGCCCTCATACATTTTAGGTACCCACCATCTGGCACCTCTCAGTATCAAAGATAGCATTGCCGGATTGCCACAAGCCATAGAGGGTACTACTCAGGTATACGGAGAAGTAGTCATGTCCGATATGATGTCACCCGAGTTCATGCAGGTAATGCAGCAAAGTATGATGATGGCAGGCGACACCACTCTCCAGAAACTTTTTGCCCCGGAACAATATGAAGTAGTAGGCAAGGTAGTAAAAGAGAACTTGATGGCGGATATAGCCATGTTAGCGAAACTTAAACCCGCCGCCATAACCCAGCAGTTGACTCTGATATTATGCATGAAGCATCTGGGTGGTTTTAATCCACAGGAGCAATTAGATACTTACTTCCAGCAGCAAGCATTGCAAAGTGGCAAAAAGGTAGGTGGCTTGGAAACCCCGCAATCCCAGTTAGAGATGCTCTTTAAGGGTCAGACCCTACAGCGTCAGGCAAACTTACTCTATTGCCTCGTAAGTGACATAGATAAAGCTATGGAACAAACTAAACGTCTCAACAATGCATACAAGGCTCAAAACCTGGACGAAATGCTGAAACTGATGGAAGAACGTGATGGTAACTCGTGCGATCCGCAACCGGGCGAAATGGAAGCCCTGCTAGATAACCGTAACAAAGCGTGGATTGAGAAAATGCCTGCTCTCATGAAGGATGCTCCCACCCTCTTTGTTGTTGGTGCAGGCCACCTGCCGGGAACTAACGGAGTCCTGAATCTGCTGAAACAGCAGGGATATACTGTAGAACCTATGAAATAAAAAACTATAAATTCTCTCTTTACTCACATTTTCTGAAAACAAAGAAAATGCAAGATACCGGGTGATTGCAAGTGATTTGTGGTCACCCGCTTTTATTACAATCTATTTTTCACCTCTCCAATTCTATATTTATACCCCATTAGCTCGCACATTTGAGAAAATAATCTTACTTTTGCAACAAAGTCTTGCCGATTATAGCGATAACCTGCAACTATGACTTTATTTTGTGAGAACGCAAGAAGCGAAAGTTATTGTCCCTGGCCATTCGGAATCTGGAAAATTCAAAAAACACTGTGGGATGATAGCAACAGTTTCTTCACGTCTATGTTATTACATACTTAGGCGTGAGGGCTGTTGTCTATTTACGGTGTGGGCATTTTCCAGAGCCTCGGATGGTAATAGACATAGCAGTCCTCGCGCTTTTTATATAATAACCTCCGCCAAAGAGGGCAGGCGGAAACAAGAAAAACACCAATTATGTTAGTTTCATTATTTGGAGAAATACAAGTATTCTTGCTTCTTAGTATCATATTTGTAGGTTTTCTATATTGGATAAACCGCAAATATAAAAGCTTTAATAAACAGATTATCAAGGCTATTGACATTCCGGTTTATCTAATAAGCAAACAAGGCATTGTGCTTAAGCTATTGAATGAACCTACAGAAAAAACGAACCTGCTCCCACTCAATAATCTGGGAAAACTCGATCTCCGCAATTTAGTAATAGACGCCAAAGAATATCAGAAACATATAGCACTATTACAGAAAGTTTTGGAAACACGCATTTCTGCCAGTCTAATTGTAAAAATAAAAGTGGAGAGCGGAAAGGAGTTATATGTTTCAGTACGAATGGTGTACTTAAACCGCGAACGCGTTATCGCTTTTGCGCGTAATATTACAGAAAGCGAGACTCAACGCCAGGAAAACGAAAAATACCGCTATTTTCTGGAGAGCATACTCGAAAACCTTCCTATTGCTACTACTGTAAAAGATAAAAATAAAAAAGGTCTCTACCTTATCTGGAATAAGAAAGCCTCGGAAATGATAGGAATACCGGCAGAAAAAATAGTCGGACACCATGAAAGCGAGTTCAATCATCTGATGCCGGATAATTTCATACGGGAAACAGACAAGCAGGTCATAGAAACAGGACTGCCTCAATCATATATTAAACATTTTTCCAATTCCAAGGGCCAAAAATACACGTTATCCTTTCATAAAACATTAGTTTCCTACAATAAAGGGCAAGAGCGCTGGATAGTAAGCTCCGCATTGGATATTACCGAATTATTGGAAGCCAAAGAAAAAGCAGAAGAGTCCAACAAGTTGAAATCAGCTTTTCTTGCCAATATGAGCCATGAGATACGCACTCCACTGAATGCCATTGTCGGCTTTTCTTCCATACTTTCAGAATATATCCAAGAAGAGGATGCAAAGGAATATGTACACATCATTGAAGAGAATAACCAGCTTCTGCTACAACTTATCAATGATATACTGGATATTTCACGTATAGAGGCTGGAATACTGGAGTTTATTGAAGAAAACATGGATGTAAACGCTTCTCTTTATGAAATAAAAGCCATTGCCGAGTTGAAGGTTTCTCCCAAGATTGAAATTCACCTTTTACCCGGTCTTGAGGCCTGCGTTATCCATACAGTGCCTCACCGGGTAAAACAAGTTATAAACAATTATGTTTCGAATGCCATAAAACATACAGAGGCAGGACATATTGATATCGGTTATTATACTCCCCAAGAAGGATACATACGATTCTTTGTGCGCGATACCGGTACCGGCATTCCGACAGAGAATCAGAAACACATCTTTGAGCGTTTCGTCAAGCTGGATAGTTTCAAACAAGGAACCGGATTGGGACTTTCCATCTGCACCATAATCGCCGAAAAGATGAATGGTAAGCTCGGAGTAAACTCAACATTGGGCAAAGGATCGGAATTCTGGTTTGAGATACCTTATGTTCCGGTTGAGATGCAGGAATAAAAAGGAAGCTGATTAGTATCTCAAAATCAGAAATTCAGTTTACCCCAAATGGTAACTTTGTTCACTCCACACGGTAACTCCATTTACATACTGAGGTAAAGACCGTTACATGCCGCGGTAAAGGTCGTTACAATAAGGAGTAAAAGCCGTTACATACGGCGGTAAATGCTTTTACATTCTGCAGCAAATGCCATGTAAATGCTAACTACTGATTATCAAAGTATTAAGCAATCACCCAGTTATTAACGAAGTATGAACTTTAGTGTTCCACCCTTTACCAATTCTTCATGACTGACGCGATAGCGGGATAATTTTTTCCCACCTAACTCCATTTCATTGATATATAAGGATTCCGCAGAAGGACGTTGGGTTTCTATCACCAACTTATCACACCCCCAGGCTTTAGAATCGAGACGAATCTCTACACGATCGAACACAGGGGTAGAAAGAGTGTAATACGGTGCACCGGGACAATCAGGATAAAAACCCATCATATTGAAAATAGCCCAAGTGGACATAGTGCCTGTATCATCGTTACCGGGAATACCATCAGGAGCATTTTTGAAATACTTTTGTAGCAGACGATGGAGTTCCTTCTGCGTACGCCATTCCTCCCCTTTAAAATAAGAGAAGAGATGGGCATAAGCAATGTCAGGCTCATTAGCCGGATCATAAAGGCCCTTATCAAAAACTTGCTGAAGTTTATCGATAAAAGGTTTCCTACCTCCCATCAGACGGGCAAGTCCTTTCACATCATGAGGTACATAGAAAGTATAGTTCCAGGCACAACCTTCATGAAAACCGGGATTCGGTTCGAAATTTTCTCCTTGCCGCGGATTGAAAGGTGTATAGAATTGTCCATCCGGCAAAATGGGGCGGAAAGTGCCGAATTCTTTGCTATAATAATGTTTATAGCCCAAAGAACGATTATAAAAAAGACGCGCATCCTCTTTCTTGCCCAAAGCATCTGCCAACAGGGAAAGAGAATAATCCGCAATGTAATACTCCAATGCATGAGAGACCGAATTATCATACTGTTCACGCAAAGGTACATATCCCAATGACATATAATCATCATTATCCGGTCTCAGCAGATTCTCGGTACCAGGCAAGGTGGCAGATTTATACATAGCTTCATAAGCCAGATCGATATCAAAATCGCGTAGGCCTTTCAACCAGGTATCAACAATGACAGGAACAGACGGGTCCCCCTCCATTGTTAACGTTTCACGTCCGTAAAGTTCCCATTTGGGTAGCCAACCATGTTCGCGATACATATCGAGCATGGAACGCACCATTTGTAACTGACGTTCGGGGTAAACCAACGTAAGGAGTTGGTGAACGTTACGGTACGTATCCCAAAGCGAGAAAACAGTGTAACGGCCTCCATTGGTAGTCAGTATTTCATTACTCTCCATAGCAGGATATTGCCCATTGACATCTTGCAAGATATTGGGATGTATCAATGTATGATAAAGGGCAGTATAAAAGACTGTTTTCTGTTCTTCCGTCCCACCTTCGACAAGGATACGCGAAAGGTCTTTATTCCAACGCATACGGGCATCTGCCAATACCTGACTGAAATTCTTTCCATTTTGTTCTGTATCCAGATTCAAGCGGGCATTTTCGATGCTGACAAAAGAAACTCCCATTTGTACTTCGATCTGTTCACCTTCCGTCGTGTTGAAAGTAAGAAAAGCACCAATATCATCTCCGGCAATTTCCTTACGATAACGGGCATAAAGTTTGTAGTGTCCATTGTCAGGATCCCATTCAGCTTCAACTCCGGTCATGGGACGCTGTTTTTTCCAATAACCGCTGGATACCGGCTGCTTGTTGACACGCATTACAAAATAAATGGGAAATATTGCCTGGGGGTTATAGCAGAAAGTTCCCAATAACTTCATACCTTCAAATTCGGTGCCACTCACCTGTTTCAGGAAAGCACCGGTTTCATTCGTCAGTCCTTCACCTAAATTCAGTAATACATGACTTTGTCCGGCAGGAAATGTGAAACGTGAAACACCCGTGCGGGGAGTGGCAGACACCTCGGTCTTTACATTATAGCGAGTGAGGAAATTACTGTAATAGCCCGGAGAAGCCTGTTCATCCTCATAACGACTTCCGTACTCCTTGTAATCTACGGACAATTCACCCGTAGTAGGCATCAGCAATAAAGATCCCAGTTCGGGACACCCCACACCACTTAGATTGACATGCGAATATCCGGTAAAAAAGCAATTGTGAAACTCGTAAGGAGTAGACCACCAACGGGCATCTTTATCATACTTGTTATCTTCCGATCCCATCACATTGAAAGGAACCACGGACATCATTCCATTGGGACAAACCGCTCCCGGATTAGTAGTTCCGAAGTTAGTGGTACCGATGAAAGGATTGACATAGCTTATAGGTAAAGAACCCTCTCCACCTCCGGCAAACACCGGAAGCAGACAAAGAGCAGAAAGTGTGTAAGCCAATAAAATACGTTTCATAGCCGACTGATTCTTTAAGGAATTAACTATACAATGCTGTTTTTCTTCGTAAATTTTATGATTTCCGAAATATAACCAAAGGCCATACCTACAACAGTATCAGCAGCGCCATAATATACTGCCACTTTATCTCCATCCTGCAAAGAAGCACAAGGGAATACTACATTGGGCACATCTCCCTGCAATTCATAAGGAGCAGCAGGAGCAAGCAAGTACGGACGTGTGCGATACAATACCTTTGCCGGATTTTCTTTATCAAGAATAGCCGCTCCCATAGAATAGCGGAAACCGTTGCAAGTAGTAATAACTCCATGATAGAATATCAACCAGCCCTCTTCAGTAAGGAACGGTACAGAACCGGCACCTATCTTCGTACACTGCCATGCACTTTCAGGAAAGGGAGTAACTTTCATCACACAACGGTGTTCTCCCCAATATTTCATGTCCGGACTGTAACTGATGTAAATATCTCCAAACGGTGTATGACCGTTATCGCTCGGACGGCTCAACATAGCATATTTACCATCTATCTTCTGCGGAAAAAGCACCCCGTTACGGTTAAAAGGCAAAAAGGCATTTTCGCACTGGAAGAATTCTTTGAAATCGAATGTATAGGCAATACCGATAGTAGGTCCATGATAGCCGTTGCACCAGGTAATCCAGTAGCGATCTTCAATCCAGGTGACACGTGGATCGTATTTATACTCGGATTCTATCATCTCCGTATTCCCCGCCTTGAAACAGATAGGCTCATGGTTTATCTCCCAATTGATTCCATCTTTACTAAAGCCCGCAAAAATATTCATCTGCACTGCTTTATTATCACAACGGAAGACACCGGCAAATCCATCTCCGAACGGAACTACCGCACTATTGAAAATACTGTTGGAAGTCGGAATGTGATAGCGTCCGATAACCGGGTTTTTAGAGTAACGCCACATAACGTCTGTACAACCTTCCGGGCGTTCTTCCCAAGGCATATTCATCATCTGTTTCATAATTCTTCTATTTATTAGTTATATATTTCATTGATTCTTCTTTTCATCCGGATAGGTGAATGGTACAAAATAAGTGATCAGAAATGCCGGAATAGTAGCAAACATCGTAAAAATAAAAAATGCCTTATATCCCAACGCATCACTGACAAAACCACTGATAGATCCCGGAAGCATCACTCCCAGATTCATGATGCCGGAAGCAAAGGCATAATGGGCCATCTGATGTTTGCCGGGAGCCACTTGCTGCATCATAAACAGTGTCAGACCTACGAATCCGAAACCATATCCGAAGTATTCAAGCACAATGGCACCTCCTATCAGCATACCATTCTCCGGCTGATAAATAGCCAGCAATGTATAAGCCAGAAATGGCAGGTTGAAAACACAACACAACGAAAACAATGTCCGGCTCAATCCTCTGTGAGAGATGTAATAACCTGCCAACAGGGATCCCAAGACAAAAGCAGCTGCCCCGTAAGTTCCATAGTACAGACCTATCTCCTGTTCTCCCAGTCCCAATCCTCCAACAGAACGTTCCGCCTTTAAAAACAACGGAACAATCTTCATGACAAAGCCCTCGGCCAAACGATAAAGAATGATAAATGCCACATAATACCAGATATGCTTCTTCTGAAAGAAAGCACGGATAACTTCCACCAACCGGTTCCAGGTTTCCCTGCCGGATGCTGCGCCTGTAGCTGCAGTTCCTCCCGAAGGCAACATACGCATGTGATATACTCCCAGGAATACCATTACAGCAGCCAGAATCAACATAACTGTCATCCATGCTTGCACAGTCGCTTCATGGCGGACAGCTTCTTCCGTCCCCTGAACTCCTCCGAAGTATTTCAGCAACCAGCCTGCCAACCAAACCAGTCCACCGGATGCAACAATTTTAGCGATATTATAGAAAGCACCTTGCCAACCGATATACTTGGCCTGATCCTGCTTATTCAGTTCCGACATATAAACACCATCTGTTGCAACATCGTGTGTCGCCCCGCTGAAAGCAATAACCGCCAACAAAGCAATACACACGGCAAAGAAAGCCGGAAGATGCAACGCCAATGCTACCAGGGCAAAACCTGCCCCGGTAATCAATTGTGTCAGCACCACAAAGAACTTTTTCGTCTTGAACATTTCCAAGAACGGACTCCAAAGGAATTTCAGTGTCCAAGGTAGCATTATCAGCGATGTCCACAAAGCAATCTGTGCATCACCAATCCCCAATCCCTTGAACATCAGCACAGACACCATATTCAGTACAACAAAGGGAAGCCCCATGGCAAAGTAGACGGTGGGTACCCAGGAAATCGGATTACGACTATTTTGATTCATACCTATTGACTAAATCATTCTGCTTCACTTCAGAGGGACATTCCCCATCGTCAGTTCCAACGTACCACCATCTACTATGTCCTGATGCGTAAAGAAAGGCTTATCCAACTTTTTTCCATTCAGTACCATACTCTGCACATATTTGTTCTCGCGACTGTTATTATGTGCAATGACAGTGAATGTCTTGCCATCTTTCAACTGAATGGTAGATTTTTCGAATAATGGGCGACCGATAGAATAAACCGGCTTACCCGGACATACCTGATAGAAACCCATAGAATTGAGAATGAACCACGCAGACATCTGTCCACAATCCTCATTGCCCGACAATCCGTCCGGATCATTAAAATAAAGGGTATGTAATATTTGATCCACCAGTTCTTGTGTCCGCCAAGGTTGATCCACATAGTTATACAGATGAGTAATATGATGACTTGGTTCATTGCCATGTGCATATTGTCCTATCAAACCGGAGATATCAGCAGAAACCATATCACCCTCCAAAGCTGAATCGGCAATAAACAAAGAATCCAGTTTACCGATAAAGGCATCACGTCCTCCCATCAGCTCCACTAATCCATCTATATCATGAGGCACAAACCAAGTCCATTGCCAGGCTGTACCTTCGCAATAGTCGTCACTACGGTGATTGGATGAACGGGGATTGAAAGGAGTACGCCAATTACCTTCACTGTCCAGTCCGCGCATAAAACGGGTAGAAGCATCAAAATAAACCTGGTATCCCTTAGCAAAGGCTGCATATTTCTCCTCATTCGGTTCATCTCCCATAGCATCTGCCAGCACAGAAATACACCAGTCGTCATAAGCATATTCCAACGCCTTTGCTACGGATTCATTATCCTTGTCGCAAGGTACATAGCCTATTTTATTCTTCCAGTATTTAGCTTGAGGCATCAAGTGGGGTAATACCAATGGCGGACATAAAATACCGGTCGTATCATATTCCGCAACACGGATACAAGCCTTATATGCATCTTCCACATCGAAATTACGATAACCTTTTGTATAAGCATCAGCTATAATAGATGCAGCATGATAACCGATCATTGTTCCCGTATAGTTTCCGGCCAGTTCCCACATAGGATATACACCACCCTCATGCTGCTTCCGGATTAATGAACGGATAAAGGCTTCATTTAAATCAGGATCGATAATTGTCATCAACGGATGATATGCCCTGAATGTATCCCATAAAGAGAATACAGTATAGATAGGCTCTTCCACACTACCCTGATGAGGTTTCAAATCCATACCCAGATAGCGTCCATCGGCATCTGTAAACAAATTAGGTTGCACACCGGTATGATAGAGTGCAGTATAAAACATTACTCGCTGGTCCTTATCAGACGTTTCAATATCTATCTTGGCAAGATAATTATTCCATGATTCACGGGCAGCACTACGCACACCGTTAAAGTCCCATTCAGGTATTTCAGCTTCCACATTCTTTCGTGCCCCATCCATATCTACAGCAGAAACACCGACTTTCACAAGAACTTCCTCATTATTCTCTGTCTGGAACTGTAACAAAGCCTTAGCTGTCGGAAAGAGTGGCCCCCCTTCATCCAATGCCATAGAATCGGTTACCAATGTATAGGTAAAAGGTTTGGAAAACTTCGCATAGAAATTGATATACTGGTCAAATGCCCAATATACTGTTTTCTTGCGTCCTCGTATCTCTGTATCACTGATTACCTCCAACTCCATCTCTTCATTCTTCTGACGCTGCAGACTGTAATCCAAGTCCAGTATAAATCCGGCATCTTCCGCCTTTGGGAAAGTATAGCGGTGAATAGCTGCACGTTTGGTAGCCGTCAATTCGGCTTTTACCTGATAACGATCCAAAAAGACTGAATAGTAGCCCGGTTGTGCCACTTCATTGTCATGAGAGAAAGCAGAAGCATAAGCCATCTGTTGACTCTCTTCTCCCATTGCATGATAATCCTGTTTGCCTACGGTAGGCATCAGCAATACATCACCATAGTCTCCACAACCTGTGCCGTTAAGATGGGTATGCGAAAATCCATTCATAGTAGAATCTGCATAATAATATCCGGAACAGGCATCCCACTGATAAATGCGTGTGTCGGGACTGGGTTGTATCATTCCGTTCGGAACTACAGCCCCAGGGTAAGTATGTCCATGCCCTCCCGTACCGATAAACGGATTAACGTATGATGAATAATCCTGCGCTCCCGGGGTACAACTGTACATTCCGAATAACAGCACTCCACTCATCAACATAAAATTCAGTTTCATGTTTTTCTTCATATTCTTAATAGTATTACATATTCATAATCAAAGTGGCATAAAGGTAATGGCTTGTCCTCCACCTCTTGCCATATCCACGGACAGAATGTCTTCAGCAGTCACCTGCTTCTCTATAATCTCATAAGCCGTAGGATTCGTTATCCAGTCAGCCTCTTTACCATCAGCATAAATGACAGCCCTGTAAGTCTTGCCTTTTTCCAGAAAATCCAATTTGACTGTAACCTCACGTGCGTCTTCATTAGTAGCTGCACCCAGGAAATATTTGTCTCCTGCGCGGCGCACTATGACTACATATTCTCCCGGCTCACCTGCCAGCGCTTCCGACCAGTCACAATCAGCATCAAAATCGCGAAAGAATTGAAAAGCAGGATGTCCTTCGTAATTTTCAATCATGTCGGCAGCCATTTGCAAAGGAGAATAAAGTATCACCCAGTTAGCGATCTGTTTCGCCAGCGTAGAATTGATCCGGCAATCCTTACTATCCTTCATATTCCACTTCTTGCGATAAGGAGACTTTTTGGCACGCTCATACAGTATGTCGAAGATTCCCGGAGTATAGTCCATTGGCCCTGACAACAGACGGGTAAATGGCAAAAGTACATGATGTTCGGGGGGATTTCCCTCGCTCCAGGCATTCCATTCCATGCCACGGGCACCCTCACGAGTCATCATATTGGGGTATGTACGGCGGATACCAGTGTCTTTGATTGGTTCGTGTACATCAAGAGTGGTATGATATTTTGCAGCAGTCTTTACCACTTTACGGTAATGGCGTACATTGTATTGTCCATGATGATTGTGCCCATTGGGAAGTCCGCCGGCATAACCGGTCTTCACACTATGAATACCCAAGTCAGCATACCATTTATAAGACTTATCCAGTTGTTTCTCATAATTGACTATGTTGCCACCCGTTTCATGATGTCCAATAATCTCAATTCCTTTTTCCTTAGCATAACGGACTATTTCCTTTATATCAAAGTCAGCATACGGACGCGTATAATCAAAGTCCTGAGAGCCTCCCCAATTTTCCCAACCGGCGTTCCAGCCTTCAAACATCACTCCTTCAATGTTGTTAGCTGCTGCAAAGTCAATATATCGTTTAGCATTCTCCGTTGTGGCACCGTGGCGGTCATTTATCACCCAGCTTTCTACCCCCAGATGCATTCCCCACCAGATACCTACATACTTCATTGGACGTATCCAATCCGTAGTTTCCAGTACACAAGGCTCATTCAGATTCAGTATAAGCCCGGAGTTAATTAGACCGACAGCTTTCGGAGCAATCTGTATGGTACGCCAAGGCGACTTGAAAACACTACCGTTTACCCGCACTTTAATGCCATCAGGCCAAGGAGCCAGTTCCGACTTGAAATTGCAACCACCTGTATTTTTCAATGTCATCTCGGGGAAGTCCGTCAATGCTGCTTCGTGAATGCTGGCATATACATTGCCTGCCTTAAATGTCATGGGAGTATTGGCATTGTCTATCCGGCTGACAGGCTGTGTACGATATAGCAATTCATAAGTATCATAATTGGCAGGTATGGACCATGAAGTACCATCCTGTGCTATATTGAACGCAGTCAGCTCATCCGTGATAAGAAGACTGTCTGCTCCGGCCACTTCATATTCGTAGCGGAATCCTACCCCGTCATCGAATACACGAAACCGTAAAATCAGTTTGGTAGCAGCTGCATCAGACAAGTGAACAGCCATTTCATTGTAATGGTTGCGAATGGTTTTATTTTCTCCCCAAGGTTGCGTCCAGGTTTCATCCTGAGTAGCGAAATCAATATCTACAATACGGAATTCTTTATGAAGATTAATCCCGTTCTCTGCTTCGAATCCCAAACAGGAAGAAGCTACAAAAGGAATACTGTCAACTTCAATTTGATAGGTCATCCGGTTACTGTCATTCAGAGCAAACTGTAACCTGATACGACCATCAGGAGAAAAGACCTCTTTTTGCTTAGAAGAGCAACTACTTGCCAGACAAATAATCACAATAAAATAAATAAAATGTATTCTCATATTCGATTCATTATTTTGTTATCGGAAATATGTTTCACCAGAATTCATGTGTCCGAAGTTATCGGTCAGCAAGATAGTTAAGAGAATGTCTCAAAGATACATAAAATAGCATGATTAATTGAGACATTCTCTTTTAAAAAGCCAAAAGCTTACTTTTTAGTCAGGTTATAATTAGCGCCAGGATGATAATAAGCATCATAATATGCTTCCGGCAATTCTGCCGTACCATTTACTATACGGCACAGAGATATGCCATAACGTTGGCCTCTACCCATCAGAGTCAGATTTCCAAGCGGATCAAATGCTCCCTTCGTAGCAGTCGTATTTGTATCGTATTTCCAAGTATTCTGGTTACCATTCTTATAAGTTCCCCATCTCATTTCCCATGTTTCGGGATCCTCTGTATCACCTTCATGAATAACCTGAGGCATGGAAATAGTAAAGTTACCATTATTGGAATCAAATTCAGCTACCAAAGGATATTTATTGGTTATTTCAGGATATTCTCCCCAACCATAGATATAGTAAGTCTTACCATCCTCTTTAGCCTCAATACGAACATCAAATGTCTGATCTCCATTATAATCCCACCAACCATTACCACCTTCGGGAGGCGTAAAAAAGAATAAAGAATTGGTAGAAGCTACTTGCCATTCACCCAGATAAGCCTCATAGTTAGACTTAACCCCTGTTGAAGCCGTGAAGTCCGTCCTTCCATAATACTTACCACTCCATTCTACCTCATCATTGAACAGAATCTTACTTACAGCCGTGAAATAATAATCATAAGAATACAATTGTGGTTTCGGGTTATAGAATACCTGCAAACCATATCCGGCATCTTTCAGGTCCTGAATCGTTTCTTCTTTAAAACTTGTCCAGCCACCTTTATATTCTTCATTAATCTTCAATGAATAAGGGCCATACTTTGATTTGGGAAGTCCGGTGAAATTAGATTCGCGTCCTTTGACGTATCTCTGATAAGTTCCGTAACACATATAATCTACCAACTCGCCAATAGACTTACCGTCGACAGTTCCGCTTGGAGAATCCTCAAAATTACTTTTATATTCATAAATACCCAGCAATTTATCAGGCATCACCTTGCGACATTCGCTGATCAAGCGACAGTAATTCTCACGGGAACGTTGTTCGAAGCCCGGACTCGGATTCTCTTTGTAAACTGTATACTCGTCATCAAAATCAATGCCGTCCAAACCATAAATATCGACAAATGCTTTCAATTCTTTGGCAAAATCAGCCGCAGCAGCCTGCGATAAGTTACCCATACCGGCTTCATCATGATTACCCAAGATACTCATATTGACTTTGATACCTTTAGCCTGCAAAGGACGGATAAATTTATCTGCATTTTTCAACAGGAAAGATACCTGATCGTTACAATGAATATGCACACGGCCGCTTTCACTATCCACATTGATATTGGCAGCAAAGATACTAACTACATCAAAGAACGGTTTTCCACTTTCCTTCATTACATATTCACCACAATTCAGGATATTTTCATCATTCACTTCCACAAAACAGAGAGTACGTACATCTCCCTTTTTAGAATCAGGCACAGCTGCCAATGGCTTCACCAAATAAATATAAGTCTGATTATTAGCTGAAACAGCCACTCCATCATTTGCAGTAGCTGAAACCGCTACTGCATAGGTTGAACCAATTGAACCTCCGGCATTAATAGTTAATTCTACTGCACCGGACTTTTTCTCTCCGGTTTTAACAGTCACCGTACCACCATTTGCCAAGCTCAATTTATCAGCAGGATACATAGCATAAGATGTACCATGAGCAGCATTATAAACTTCAAGCGCTGTTGCATCTACTTTGAAAGTAACCGTTATGTCTTTTTCAGCAGCTTTACTCAATTCAAAATAAAGATGTCCCGTACCGGCTTTATCCCCAAAGAGAGAAATTGAAGTAAGTTCGCGTGCTCCGGCAGCTGATCTGACATAACCGTATACGCCATCCACTGTATCCAGCTTTTCTGTATTAACGGCATTAATCGTAATGTCATCTTCACAACTTGTGAAAACAGTTCCTGCACAGGCAAAGGTAACTGCCAACAAGCCTAATTTTATGTGATTCATATATTTCATAATATACATCTGTTTAAAATATAACTTAATTTATTTCGCAGGCAATTCTACCGCAGTCCAAGTAAGCGATTCCACCGCTGTAGCATGATTCTCATTCCCGCTATAATCAGCTATTGAAGTACCTACACCTTCATCAAATTTCCAATAGGCAACCAGTCCTTCCGCACCCGGTTCTACCTGATAAAAATGATTCTTTGCATTAATTTCCTCCTGAGTTAAAACCTTATTCCAAATACGGCATTCGGACATTTCACCATCAAACCAACGATCACGGTTATAAGAGTGACCAATCCAGAAGCCATTACCCTCATCAGTTTTTGTCTTTCCCAAATCCAATGCTCCCCAATTCGCTGTCGCTTCCAATTTATTCACGCCATTGAAATAGGCTATCACTTTTTGAGCTTCAGCATCATAAGTCACTGCAATATGTGTCCATTCACCGGTAGCCACAGTCAGATCTTCTGAATTTATCTTCTTATCTCCAGGACCTACAATCTGCAAACAATTCTTTGCCGGCGCAGTATCTCCGAAACGGAGCAGGAAATATCCTTCAATACCCAGAACTGTACTGATAGCTTTATCGAGCTTGCTGGGATTTACTAATACTTCCACAGTCAGCTTCCGTAAACCATTTGCCTTTTCAGGTGTACTCCAATTTACGTATACAAGATTCTTAGTAAGATCAGCTACTACATTGATAAGGGCAGCACCTTTAAATACGTAATACATGGTACGGGCACTTTGCAGAATACCTACGTTAGCCTGATCAATGGTTACAGGTAATACATAAACCTTTTCAGCATCCAGCTCTGTCAGATTACCAAATTTCAATGTGACTTTTTCTGAAAGAACAGATCCGGCAGGAATCACAGTCTGTGGAGTTTCCAATGTATAATGCTTACTCGGCAAAGCCTCAGCATTATCATAAAATGCAGCATTATAAGTATCAACCAACGCAGGTTCAGCTTTCAAGGAAATAGTTACATCTGCATTTTCCGGCTTAGCCATAGCAACCCTAAATTCACCTTCCGCAGAAGGAATCGTATTCTTCAGTAAAACATTACTAGTCTTCACCGAAGCATCTATATACACTTGGTTATCAAACGTTTCAGTATCATCACTACAAGCTGTTAAAGCTACAGACAGCAATGTGATCGATAATAAATATAAGTTTTTTAATTTCATAGCTTGATTTATTTTTTAGGAGCAGGGTTCATAATATTAATAGCCTCTTTCACATACTGGTATGTGTTAGTAGCATTGTAATAGTCATTCTGAACATTATAAATAGCCAATCCGGCACGGGTATAGCCATCAGATGGTTCCGTAGTCCAATAAGCTGCCTCCGTAAGCGCCCGGTCGGTACCGTAGAACCCGGTTTGCTTATCAGATGCATCCAGTGAAGCTGTGGAAACAGCAACTACGAAACGATCAGTCGGAACACCTGCAGCAGCCATGGCCAAACGGGCAAATACCGACAACTGTGCATCATCCGTTACATTATCCGTAGCCAGGATGATGTGCTTACAATTAGTCAAAATGGTCTGCTCAATCAAATTTTCCGGATATCCCTGAAATGTCAGCAACTTATCTGCATTAGCAGTTTTCCAGGTTGAAACAGCACTGAAAAAAATATCCTGATATTTCTTTGCCTCTGCTTTTTGTTCGGCAGACATATAAATAGGATTATTTCCTTTATATTCAGTAATCATACCATCGAAACTCCTTGCATAACCAATCTGTTTGTCCATTTCTGACTTCAGATAAGTATCGAAAGATCCGGTTTCCGTACCTTCCTTTACTTTTTCAGTATATTCTTTTTGAATCTTATCAAAACTGATAGTATATACCACCTTGGTACCCTTAGCATGTACAGTTTGCATATCAACTAATTCAAACGCAGCCAGTTCTGCTGGGTACATCATGGAAATTACGTCCAAACTGTCAGGAGCATCAGAGATATGCTGTCCACGACTGAACGGTGTTTTCTCGCTATTGTCGAACCAGGCATATACAACCTTATGGTCCGAATTCTTATAGGCTACCAAATTTTGCAGATATTTGGCATACGCAGCCGGATCTTGTTCCTCTATTCCGGGAGTATTGATATTCACATTCTCTACTTCCGTCCAGTCGTCACATGCGCTGAAACAGGTTATGGCAGCGAAGCAGGAAGCTACGATGAATATATTTTTCATTTTATTTTTCATAATTCTTTTCTTTATTAGATGTTAGGGTTGCAGTCCCACCATACTTTGGAAGACATTCTATCGTTCGCAGGTTTCAAATCTTGCAGAGCATTCTGCACATTCGTACCATTGTCCTTGTACTCATCCTGCGGATAAGGCAAGCGGCGTGGAAAAGTACCTTCGGGAACTTCCGCCTTGTTTTTATTAACGGCAGCAGTCATCAGACGCGGGTAACCCGTACGACGGAATTCAGCCCATGCTTCGTTACCCAACGGGAATATGGCGATCCATTTCTGGGTAATTATACGTTCCAGATTTGTTTCAAAGACGGCGCTATTATCATACTTAATCGTAATAGTCGGCTGAGAACCGTTATAACTATAAGTTCCCAGAGGATCTTTATACAGATCGGGCAAACTACTACCATCTTCCAGATAAGCATCCGCACCGGAAGCCCCCCATTGACTGAATGATAACTCTACGCCTTTCTTATAAAAACTTTCTGCAGTTCCACCCATGTTCCAACCACGCAATGCGCCTTCGGCACGCAGGAAGGCAACTTCAGCAGCAGTCATCCAAACAAGTTTCGTATTGGCTTCAACATTCATGTTAGAATACTTATGAGCTGTTTCACTCGGAAGCGGTTCAGTTCCCAAACGAATACCATGATACCCGTTCTTCACTCCATCGGCTGTTGTAAAGGTAGATTCAACAAAATATTTTTCACGACGAGGATCTTTGTAACCATTCATATAGGCAGTAATATCTGCCGCAATACGAGAGTCACCGCCATTATATTCATACATAATAACTCTGAATGGATTAGTAGTAGCCTGAATGGTCGCATTATCATCATTTGATGTAAACACACCTCCTCTTTCTGAGTCAACAGCTTCCACCGCTTTAGCTTGTGCCGTAGTAGAATCTACATACACCATACGCATAGCCATACGCAATTTCAAAGAATTCGCCAGTTTTATCCAGTTTTCCACTTTACCACTATAAACCTTATCAGCTTTGGATGAAAAAGTCTCCGTACGATGTGGTAATAATGCAGTCACTGCCTCATCCAGTTCATTCAACATAGTCTCATAAACTTTCTTCTGAGTATCCAGCGGAGCAGTCAGGTCACCATTGGCCCCCAACTGGGAATAAGGAATAGGACCGTATCCATCTGTAACACGCAAGATAGCTGCTACCTTTACAACTTTTCCTACTGACAAATAAACAGGGTCTTCAGTTGCAGCTTCCAACTGTGCATAGTTAGCATACACATTAGGAATAACATCTTTATATAATTTACCTACCCAGTCCTGAGATTGGTTGTAGTTGGAGAAACGGTTCGTGAAACCGGAATTGGATTCCGCCAAATAGCCACCGTAAGGTCCACCCAAAAGGGCCTCCAGAAACTGATTAAGAAGTACATCCGTAGGGATGACATATCCCTGCATACCTGTCAATGCCGAACGAGTCAAGTAGGCATCACGGTCCATCTGGTCTTTGGTTGCTTCATACGGATTGGTATTATAATCCATATAATCACCTGTGCAAGATGCCAACATGCCAGCTAACATTCCACCGCATAAAGCGAATTTTATAATTGATTTTCTCATTGTTTTTTCTTTCTTTAATCTGTTAGAACTTAAATCTTACATTGAATCCTAAGCTACGCGCACTCGGCGTCATAAAGTTGTCAATACCCTGATAGTAGTTACCGGTAGAAGCTACTGCTTCCGGATCGAACGGAGCTTTACAATAAAGCATCAGCAAGTTACGGCCTACCAGAGATACGGTCACGTCAGCCACATTCCAAAGTTTATCTCTCGGTATAGTATAACCGACACTGGCTTCCTGGAGACGCAGATTGGTAGCACTGTAAGTGTAATATTGTGGAATACCAGACTGAGAACCGATAGTAGTATACCATTTCTGTGCATTTACCAAGTCCGTTCCATTCACATAAACACCACCTTGATTGCGTGCTATTTCTGTTGACTCAGAAACACCATACATATCCATAGCAGCCTGAGTAGCAGAGTAAACGATACCACCGATACGTGCAGAGAGCATGAAACCAAAATTCAGGTTCTTCCAGCTGAAATCATTTCTCCACGACATATTGCATTTTGCAAATACGCTACCTAATTTAATATCTTCTGCATTATAATTAGCAGTCACACTACCATTCTGATCTACCAGAATATTGCCGTTACTATCACGTTGCAGGTCGGCAGTAGAATAGAGATCACCCAAAGAGCCACCTTTCTTCAGAATGAAACGAGCCTGTCCCATACCACCTACATCCAAGCGTTCTTTAGTGATGACAGTTCCGGTTTCAGGATGCACATAGTTTTCCAGCAGTTCAAGAATCTCATTCTTATTGGTACTGAATACGTAATTACTGGACCATTTAAATTTACCCCATTCATTAGAATAGCCCAATCCTAATTCAATACCCTTATTTCGTACGCTACCCGTCTGCACATACAATGTTGAGTAACCGGAAGATACGGAAATCTTAGGGTCAAACGTCTGATTATAAGTTTTAGTAGTATACAAAGCCAAATCCAGATTAAAATGATTCAGGAAACGGGCAGTAAGACCTACTTCCCATGAATCCGTTCTTTCCGGTTTCAGATTATACATCGGATAGTTACGTTTGGATTGCCAAACCTTATTGGAGTTATCCCATGAATAAGTAGGGTTGGCCAGGAAACGCGGGAAAGGAAGACCCACAGATGCAAATGAGCCACGTACTTTCAGAAAAGAAATTTGTTGTGGCAATTTCAGTAACTCGGACAAAATAACAGAACCACCGACTGAAGGATAAAGGAATGCACTCTGAGTAGAATTAGGACCTGCCAATTGTGAAGGCCAGTCAGAACGTCCGGTCAAAGTCAAGTAATAAGTACTCTTATATCCTAATTCAAGACTGGCAAAAACAGACTGAGTCTGATCATGAAAACCTGACTGCGTACGTTTTGTCTTACTGTCATCCAACTGGAATACATTGAAAACGTTAGGAATACCGTCTTCACTGATAGGACCACGATTTTGCAGTACATCTTGTTGCATATCCGATAAAGAAGCACCAATATTAGCCTGGAAAGTAAGATTTTCACCAAAGTTTTTATTGATGTTCAACATGATATCAGCATAAGTTTGCTTGTCATTCGTATTAGAAATACCATACAAACCGTTGTTAGAGCCTTCGGCCAATGTAGTATTACTTGTAGCATAAAGCTTTTCCGTATAAGTACTTGCAGAGTTATCCACACGCACACGGCCTGATACACTCAACCAATCTAAAATCTTATAGCTCAAGCTACCACTCAACATATAACGATCCTTATTATTCTCACGCAGGTTACGATAAGCAATCCAGTACGGATTTTGTCCTGTAAAAGTATCGATGCCCTGTGGCCAATATTGTGTATAGATGTTACGGGAAGTATCCCAGCGTTCGTACATCTTAATCTCATTCCAGTCGTCACCACGAGGGAACAAATAAGCTGTAACCAACGGATTGGAGTAAGTACCCTGATTCACCATATTTTGGTCTTTCTGTTTGATATAAGAAGCACTTACATCCAGTGTCATCTTATCATTCAGGAAAGAAGTAGTGTTGCGGAAAGTAAAGTTATAACGGTCATAATCGTTATTCGGAACCATACCGACAGAATTCACAGCACTCGCAGAGAAGTAAGTCTGATTCTTTTCCGTACCTGTAGATAAAGAAACGGTTTCGGTAGCTACCACACCTGTTCTCAGAAAGTCATTGATCGGATCATATCCCATGTAATTGGAAGGGTTCAATTTATTACCCCAGCTTTTTTCTACAGAACCTGCACTGGACAGAAGATCGCCTGTGCCATAAGAATTCTGAAAATTAGGAGTAACAAACGGACGGAGAAATTCAGTATTCTGTGATACAGTCAAACTCAAACGTCCTTCCTTGCCTTTCTTAGTCGTAATAACAATAGCACCATTGGCAGCGTGACTACCATACAAAGCGGCAGCGGCAGCACCCGTCAGTACAGACATAGATTCGATGTCTTCCGGATTTATATCTGCAATCGCTTCTGAAGAACCTTTAGAGTCAAATTCCTGACCACCTTCACCGGAAAGATTGAACATAGGTACACCATCGATCACATAAAGAGCGTTGCTGGACTGATCAATACCTTTCGTACCACGCATCACTACTTTACTGGCACCACCTACACCGGAGGAACTGGCATTAATGGTAACACCCGCCACTTTACCAGACAAAGAGTTTACAAGGTTAGCATCTTTCACTCTGGTCAGTTCATCACTCTTGATTTCCTGAACATTGTAGCTTAGTGCTTTAGTTGCACGTTTAATACCCAAGGCTGTTACAACAACCTCTTCTACCAGTTGAGAATCGCTCTCCATCATCAGATTAATAACACTCTGTTCCTTTGCTGCAATCTCCTGTGTTTTATAACCGACATAAGAGAATTGAATTACAGGATTTGCTTCTGTCGTGGTCAGCGTAAAATTACCGTCAAAATCGGTGATACAACCCACACTGGTACCTTTCACCAATACGTTGACACCGATCAGAGGTCCCATATCGTCCGATACCTGACCGGTTATCGTACGTTCTTTCCCTTGTTGGGTACTTTCTTGTCCTGATTGAGACTTCTCTGAAAGATAAACAATGTTATCTTCTACTTTAAAAGAAATATTTTTCCCTTTAAGAATAGCAGTCAAGGCATCTTCGATAGATGCATTCTTCACATTGACTTTTTCCACTGCCGTAGCAGCAAGTTTGTCGTCATAAAAAAATTGATACTTGGATTGAGTTTTGATTTGTTCAATGACCGTACCTAATGTCGTGCGAGACATGTTCAAATCCAGTTGGGCAAAAGTCCACTGAACTGATACAGTCATGAAGAACAAGACTAATAAAGCCCGTAGAAATTTCGAACTTTGAAAAGCATGATTGTTGTCCATAAACAAAGTTTAAAGGTTACACATTGGTTAATTTTAATCTGCCAGGAGATCCTTTCTCCCGACTTTCACATATAAAACAACAGTCGCTAAAAATACACTTACTACAAAATGATATTTTTTTTCATTAAAGCAAAAAAGGGAATAGTTTTAATTTCTATTCCCTTCTTTCTTACATTATTAACTTCAGCCCTTACTTCTTTTTTATTTCGTTAGAGAAAGAATATGGATAATCTTCCGGATGTATTCCTCTCTGTAAGTTGGGTTTATTACCCATATCAAATTTCAGGACACCGCCCTTCAACAGGTCTTCATGTTTCACATAATTCTTCGTATATTCATTTCCATCCAGACGAAGCGATTCAATATACATATTTTCAGAACTATTGTTTGCTGCATCAATAACCAATGAACGGCCATTCTCAAGATGAAGTGTAGCTTTCTTGAACAAAGGAGCACCGAGAACATACTCATCGGTTCCCGGACAAACCGGATAGAAGCCTAATGCTGAGAACACATACCAGGCAGAAGTCTGCCCATTGTCTTCATCTCCACAATACCCATCAGAACCTAGAGTATACATACGGTTCATCACCTGACGCAACCAATATTGGGCTTTCCAAGGCTGCCCGGCATAATTGTACATGTAAATCATGTGCTGTATAGGCTGGTTACCATGCGCATAGTTACCCATGTTCATCACTGTCATTTCACGTATTTCATGAATCACCTGTCCATAATAGCTGTCATCGAAGATGGGAGGAACAATAAACACAGAATCCAGCATTTCGACAAAAACTTTTTCACCACCCATCAAATCGATCAAACCTTGCGGATCGTGGAAAACGGACCAGGAGTAATGCCAACTGTTTCCTTCTGTAAAGGCATCTCCCCATTTCAAAGGTGAGAAAGGTGTCTGGAACTGCCCATCTTTATTACGTCCACGCATCAACAGGCTTTCCTTATCGAACACGTTCTTATAGTTCATAGCACGATTGGCAAAAAGTTTCTGCTCTTTCTTCGGACGATCCAGCGCTTTTGCCATCTGATAGATACACCAGTCATCATAAGCATATTCCAGAGTACGGGCAGCATTCTCATTGATCTTTACGTCATAAGGAACATAACCTAATTCATTATAATATTCATAACCGAGACGTCCGGTAGAAGAAACTTCAGGATGTACATTCTTTGTGCCATGGATAAGTCCTTCATACAAGGTAGCCACATCATCCACTTTAACCCCCTTCAGATAGGCATCAGCCAGTACAGAGGCAGAGTTATTGCCAATCATACAACCACGATGTCCCGGGCTAGCCCATTCAGGGAAGAAACCGCTTTCCTTATATGTATTGACGAGACCTTCCTGGATTTGTTTGTTTACCGAAGGATACATCAGGTTGAGGAAAGGGAACAGGCAACGGAAAGTATCCCAGAAGCCGGTATCCGTATACATATATCCAGGTAATACCTGACCATTGTAAGGACTATAATGAACAGGATTGCCAGTTTCATCAAATTCATAAAAAGCACGGGGGAAAAGTACCGAACGATACAGACAAGAATAAAAAGTACGATACTGATCAAGATTGCCACCATCCACTTCTATTTTACCCAATACCTCATTCCAGGCATCTTGCCCTTTCTGAACCAAAGTATCAAAACTATCGTTTCCAAGCTCTTTCAAGTTTCTGTCTGCCTGCTCAAAACCGATAAAGGAAGAGGCTACACGAGCATGCACGATTTCTCCTTTACGGGTTTTAAAACCAATGATTGCACCTGCATGTCCGGCCTTCTGCTCTTTTTGATTCTCTGCCAAAACGCCATCGGCAACAGAAGCCTGATAAGTAAAAGGCTTGTCGAACTCAATAACAAAGTAGTTCTTGAAGTTATCGGGCACTCCACCACTGTTACGGGTTGTGTATCCGATAATCTTATTTTGTTCAGGAATAATTTTAATATAAGATCCTTTGTCGAAAGCATCCACTACAATATATGAATGTTCATTCTCCGGAAAAGTAAAACGGAATAAAACAGCACGTTCAGTGGGAGTAAACTCTGTCACGACATCGTGTTCAGCAAGATACACCTTATAATAATGAGGCAATGCAACTTCTCCTTTATGAGAGAACCAGCTGGCACGCTTATCTTCATTAAATTCGGGTTTGCCCACTACCGGCATGATAGAAAACTGACCGTAGTCATTAATCCAGGGACTGGGTTGATGGGTTTGTTTAAAACCACGGATTTTATGGGCGGTATAAACATACTGCCAACCATCTCCCATTTTTCCTGTTTGAGGAGTCCAGAAATTCATACCCCATGGACGTGCGATAGCAGGATATGTATTGCCTGTAGATAGTTCGAAACTGGATAACGTACCCATCAACGGGTTAACGTATTGTGTTAAATCTTTAGCCTGCGCCCAGAGAGCACAGCCCAAAAAGCACATTGATAAAAGCAGCTTTCTCATACTATTATATTTATAAGATTATATATTTCAAAAGTTTCCTTTTATTTTTTGGGAGACAAAAATACACTATTTCCTACAATTTTATATTCAATAGGTATTGCATTTGTACTTTTAATCAAATTCAGGATTTCCTCCACAGTGTTTTTCTTCTTCAGTGTACCCGAATATGTTTTAGTAGCATCCATATCAGGCGCCAGAATAATCTTCACTCCATAAGAGTTCTCTAAAGTACGGGCAATCGTAAATATATCAGCATTTTCAAAGACAAACTGATTATTATGCCAATTCTCAATACCTGTATCCACTTGCTTCACTACCAGACGACGAGTTACAGCGTTCAATTCGGCTTTTTGTCCCGGAGCCAACACAATCATACCCTCATTGTGATTGCCTTTCACCTCAATCTCTCCCTTAATCAGTGTAGCTACTGCCGAACGGTTCATCTTATCACTCTTCAAGTTAAAAACCGTACCCAGCACTCTGACTTGCATGGCTTCACTTCGCACAATAAAAGGCTTTTCAACATTTCTCTTTACTTCAAAATAGCCCTCTCCCTCCATATACACATTTCTTTCCTTTTCAGAAAACTCACGCGGGTACTTCAAGGTCGTGTGCTTATTCAACCATACTTTAGTGCCATCGGGCAGCATCAATTCCTTCACTTCATCCCGGGCTACAACAGCCACTAACTGTTCTTCACTTTGAGACTGATAGATATGATAACTCAAACCGGATACAAGGAAAATTCCTATGAACATAGCAGCATACTTCATCCAAGTATGCATTCTACGCACCTTGAACTGCTTAGCTTCTTCCTGTGCCAACCGTTTGAATAACTGTTTTTCTGCTTTTTCAATTTTTTTCTCATCTGTAGAATCGCCACTCTTTCCCAGATGATATATTTCTTCTATCCTAAACAGTTCACGCGCATTATCGTCCGACTCGTTCAGCCAAGTGTTCACCTCACGGAGTTCTTCTTCAGAACATTCACCCATAAGGAATTTGGCCAGTAATTCTTCATTCAACTTATTTTTTCCTTCCTTCATCATACTAATAAAACAATCGTTTCGACAAAAACACTTATACCTTATTCAATAAAAACAGGGCTAACATAAAGTTGAGGTAGCCCAATCTTTCACGCAGGAACTTCAAAGCTTTATACATGTGAGCCTCTACCGTCCGTAACGATATTCCCATTGTTTCTGCAATTTCTTTGTTCTTCATATCATGCAGATAACTGAGTTTGAAAACCATCTTGCATTTATCCGGCAGTCCATTAATGGCTTCGGAAAGCTCTTTTCTAAGCTCACGATCCTCTATCCTTTTCACTACATCATTACTATCCGGCTGATAGAATTCAACCCTCTTCTGATTAATTTCCATTACGACAGCTTCGTAACTATTCTTGATATCCCGGTGCTTCAAAACATTCAAAGCACGGGTATACACCGCCCGATACAGAAATGCCTGTATCTGCTCTCCCACCGTCACTGTATCTTTTCGTCGCCACAATTCCACAAATACATCTTGTACTACGTCCTCTGCTTCTTCCTCGCCCACAATACGTGTGGCATAGAAAAGCAGATTGGCATAGTATTTACGGAAAAGGAGTTTATAAGTTGAATCAAAGTTATCACCCATAATCCCACAACTTCATTTTATCACTCTATCGCATACCACACTGCCCCCGGTTTATTCCCCATCTCAAATTCAAAGACAGAGCCATTCATTATTTGTTCATGTGTGATATAGCTTTTATCATAAGGTTTCCCGTCGAGTTTCACCGACTGGATATATATATTCTCTTCACTAACAGTCGGCGCCAATACCGTAAATGTCTTGCCGTTATCCAAATGCATTTTCATTTCAGGATACATAGGGGTGCCTATTTCATATCTGCCGCTAACCGGATCTACCGGATAGAATCCCATTGCGCTAAATACGTACCAAGCAGACATCTGACCACAATCCTCATTCCCGCATAAACCGGCAGGCGTGTTCTTATAAAGTTCATGCATCACCTCGGCGGCATATTTCTGAGTCTTCCAAGGTTGCCCTACAGCATTAAACAAATAAATGACATGATGGCTCGGTTCATTTCCATGCGCATACTGCCCGATCATTCCGGTACTGAAAATAGGCAGATCTTCATCCGCAGAAGGATTATAAGTAAACATACTATCCAGTTTCTGGGCAAAACGCTCCGTACCTCCGACCAAACCAATCAAACCATCGACATCTTGCTGCACAGACCAGAAATATTGCCAACCGTTACTTTCGCAAATATGCGGAGTATAGTCATCCGGACTGAAGGGTTGAATAAAATTTCCTTTATTATCACGCGGCTGCATAAAAGAAGCCTGGGGATTATATACATTCTTATAGTTTTGAGAACGTTTATAGAATGCATCTGCAATCTGCCTTTCACCCAACTTGTCCGCCATACGGGCAATACAATAATCATCGTAAGCGTATTCCAGAGTTTTAGAGAGCGACCAGTTCTCTGAGTTATAATGATCTGTCACATCATAAGGCACATAACCATACTTTTTATACAATCCAATTCCGCGATATTCATCTATATTGGCTGTAGCTACACAGGCTTCCAAGGCTTTCTTCGGATCAAAATTTCCTATTCCCTTCAGATAAGCATCCACAATAACCGGTACAGCATGATAGCCTATCATCATATCCGTTTCACTTCCATAGAAGTTCCATACCGGAAGACGTCCGTTCTGTTCAAAAAAAGCAAGAAAAGACTGAACCATATCATTCACACGTTGCGGTTCTATATAAGTGTAAAGAGGATGAGCGGCACGATAGGTATCCCACAATGAAAAAGTACTGTAATTGGTCCATCTATCTGCCTGATGCACTTGTTTATCGGGACCGTAATAGGCACCGTCCACATCATTATAAATAGTCGGTGCCAGCATAGAGTGATACAGAGCCGTATAAAATTTGACTTTCTCATCAGGATCATCACATGTGATTTCTATCTTAGACAGTTGTTCATTCCAGTTTTTTTGGGTAGTAGCCAGATATTTGTCGAAATCATCATCCGGTGCTTCGGCTGCAAGATTACGAGCAGCTCCCTCCATGCTTACACCTGATATGGCAGTGGTTACAAGAATCTGCTCTCCTGCAGCGGTATGGAAATCAAAACGGGCGATAGCAGACGTTCCAATCCGTTCACCATCCTTGACAATAGTAGCAGTATCCAACTGCATTGCTTTAAACGGTTTAGAGAATCGGGTACGAAAATAAATATGCTGATCGCGTGCCCAACCGTCAGAAAAGCGATACCCTTGTATGGTAACAGAATCGATTCTCTCAATATAAGTATCATTGGTAAAATCCCAATTCATAGCCTTTCGCAAATTAAGGAAAATGGCAGCATCTGCTTCAGGGAAGGTATAACGTTGAATACCGCAACGCTCGGTTGCCGTCAGTTCTACATTGATATCATAGTCTTTCAACCGAACCTGATAATATCCGGCACTGGCAGTTTCTTCGGAGTGAGAAAATAAAGAATGAATACCTAACGGAGCATCCGTCTCTTTATAGGGCAAAGTAACAGGCATAAAAGATATATCATATAAATCACCTGCCCCGGTACCTGAAAGGTGGGTATGGCTAAAACCTGCAATCGTGCTGTCCGGATAGAAATAACCGGAGATGCGATCCCATCCCGGAAGCCCGTTATCGGGACTTAACTGCACCATACCGAACGGAGTTTGTGCTCCGGGATACGTATTCCCGGTAAAATCCGTACCGATAAAGGGGTTGACATACTCTGTGGCATAGCACTTACTCTTCGTATCCGGTTGCTGGGACACACACGCTGAAAGGGAGAAAAGGAATAAAACCAGTAAAAACAATTCTGACAATTTCATAATACTACATAGTTAACGTGCATATGTAACAACTCAGCATCCGGAAACACTTAACGGTTTCCCTAATAAATTCATCGAACGAACAAATATAGCCTAAAAATTCCAATTAATTTATAACTTTGCCGCAAAAAGCGACAATGAGCTATACGACTTATCTCTTTGACTTTGACTACACGCTCGCAGACTCTTCTCGCGGCATCGTTACCTGTTTCCGTAATGTGCTCAATCAACATGGTTATACAGATGTAACCGATGAAGATATTAAACGTACCATCGGAAAAACTTTGGAAGAATCTTTCTCTATCCTGACGGGGGTGACGGATGAAGACCAACTAGCTGGTTTTAAGAGCGAATACAGGAAGGAAGCGGATACCCACATGACAATAAACACCGTACTCTTTCTGGAAACCAAGTCTGTGCTGCTTGCCCTGAAAGATGCAGGCGCATTCATCGGCATCATCTCCACCAAATACCGTTATCGCATAAAGGAAATGCTCGACCAGCACTTCCCCGGCAGTTTCTTCAACATCATTATTGGCGGAGAAGATGTACAAACAGCCAAGCCCTCACCCGAAGGGTTGCTGCTTGCCATCAAACAGTTGCATGTCACCAAGGCAGAAACCCTCTACATTGGCGATAGCACAGTGGACGCTGCCACAGCCAAAGCAGCTGGTGTGGACTTTGCCGGTGTAACCCATGGAGTAACTTCCGCCGAAGAATTAGGCAAATATCCGCATTGGAAAATTATGAACTCACTGGAAGAACTCTTGGAAACGGATGAACAACCAACCCATCCGGTTGTCAATCCACCTTCCGTTCCGGTTATTGTTTCCCGTCGCACTCCTTGCAGAAAGAAAATGATCAATATCTGGCAAATACTAATCCTGGCAGTACTACTATGGTTATCTTTTGAAGAAGGAGAAGACAGTAATGTTTTTCTGTGGGCTTTCATTCTGGTTCTCTTGTATATCCTTACCAAACGCAGGATTCTGCCAAACCGAATATTAAACTCTCCCTGGTGGCTTCCCTGTAAGATACGCCTTCGCGCCCTACACATCAAAATGGTACAAGGAAAGAAAACACCGCCCATGAGTGAGGAAAGCAATATTTGCTTAAATTGTGAAACTGCTTATACAGGTAGCTATTGCAACCGTTGCGGTCAAAGCCGGAATACTCCCCGTTACCGTTTCAGTAATGCATTCAGAAATATATTAGGCGGATTCACTAATATCGATAATGGTTTCGGCCGCACCCTTCTGGACTTGCTCTACCGCCCGGGATACATGATCAGAGACTTCATTGCTGGCAAACGAATCTTATACTTCCGCCCCTTCCAGACATTATTTGTACTTGCCGCCCTTTACATAATGGCTGTGCAACTGGTAGACCCTGAAGCCCTGAAAGAAAAGAAGGAAAAATCACAGGAAGTCCAAAGACAAGAAATACTTGCTGCACGTGAACAACTACAAAAACGAATAGAGGGAACAGAAGACTCACACACCAAAGATGTTCTGAACCAGGCCATAAAAGGCTTGAACAAGAAACTGGAAAATCTGGGAACAGAGGATTCTACGGAAATCCGGAAGAAGAATCTGATAGTCACACGCGAACTTTTGCAGAAACAGATAAAAAAGGCCAAAGAACCAGCTCAAAAGGAAGTTCTGACTCAAACTATAAAAGACCTGAATCTGGATTTGGAAAAACTAGAAACAAAAAGTTCTTTTAAAAAGGACAATATCACCATAAAAATAAATGGCGATGAAGATGATGAGCTCATAGACGAATTGCTGAAAGATGGGTCTTCAGCATTTGATAAACTTGAAAAAGTCATCCACAACACACCTTTCTTGGAAAAAGTATGGAACTTACTGAAAAGTTGGGGACATGGCAACAAGGCATTCCGCATCATTGCCACGTTACCTCTTTTTGCTCTGGCAACGCTCATGGCTTTCCGTCGTAAAAAGAACAAGCTGCGCTATAATCTGACAGAACATGTATTTATACAGGCCTATATCGCTTGCCAAATACTCTTGCTCAGCATCATTGTGCTTCCTTTCAACGGCAGTGCACAGGTAGGCGATTTATACGAATTGCCCATACTATTCATCTTTGCCCTCTTCTGCCTGGATTATAAGCAACTGTATGGATACACGTGGTGGAGAAGTTTTTGGACCACAGTACTTATGTTCTTCTACAGTCTAATATTGCTTATTATCTTTGCTATTATTGTAGTAGCCCTGATAGTTGCTGCGGTTTATATAATAAAAGTTCTCCCTATCAATTGATATGAGAGAACTTTTATTTATTTCAGGAAAAATCAATTCGTATCTATTATTGGGGATTTGCAAGAGCCCCTACCATCCATTCTGAAAAAGGATAAGTATTCATCATACCGGAATTGATTGAGGAACAAGTCCAAGCATCCCAACTGTTCTGAGTTAATGTGCGCAAGTCTGCCATATATGGAGAATATTCAAATGATTCCGGAACATTCTTCCCATCATCACCCAAATAATACGAACAATAATTCTCATACCAGCCACCCATCCAATAATCGGCAGGATCGGTTGATACAAATCCATCTCCCGTCACATCATCTTTCAGAAAGATTACCCCATCCGTAAAGTCCTTTGCATCATATGTAATAGACATGGATTCATTCTTTATAGAAAAACAACCATCACCATTGGCATCGTAGCCCAAACCACGAACAGACCGACTGTCATCACCACCAAAACCTGGTCCCATCACAACAAAGAAGCGAGGATCTGCTTTAGCAATTGCTAAGATCATCTGATATCCGGTAGATTGGTCACTTTCTTTCCAACGATACCCCCAACTCAGGAAATGAACATTATCCTGTATCGGATCTTCCCAGTTGTCACCACTTATCCATTGCACGCCTAATGCAGACTGACATTCTCCCTCTCCTGTCCAGAATTGAATATCACTCATAGACTTTACAGCATCATAAGCCACATATACATTCACCAGTATAGCGGCATAGGCTTCATCTTTATCCTTATAAGCTGCAAACTTCACGTCGTAAGTTCCTGCCTTTGTGGGAGTAAACACATACTTCAGTTCAGTTGATACCTTCTCACCATCCACTGTCCACTCAAAACGAGCATTTTCACCATTTTCCACTTTCGCCTCCAAGGTGAGAGATTTTCCAAGTGCAACGTCTTGTTTTTCACCATCGACAATGGATACTGAGAGTAGTAAAGCATTGTCGTTGGAATCATCGCTACTACAAGATGCCAATCCTATAGTAAGGACAAGACATGATAAAAAATAGATAATATTATTCTTCATAGTTATCTAAAATTAGAAGTAAAGAAGACTCCAGCCGGATATCTTGTACAATCATTATAATGTGCTTTCAAAGTAGGAGTTGCACCACTAAAATCGAATATACTAATTTGATTTATGCTTACATTATCTCCATATCCTTTTATCGTATTGAGATAAACACCTTCTGTTACCGGATCAACGGCCACCGTATTATAAACAATATTGGCATTCTCTACCATTTCTTTAGCATCCACCATCAACTTAGTTTCATTGGTACTAAAAATGTGCCGATAAACTTTGGTAGCAAGACCACTCATATACAATGTATCACCCTTAGCTGTTATGCTAGGAGCAGCTGCAAACGAGGCTGACAATGTTTTTGTAGCATCTTTATCCGCCGATAAGTCGTTTTCTTTTATAATCGAATAATCTTTGGCACTGACTTTAGCTATTTTACCAGTTGAAACCGATACCCAAACGTTATTATCTGATGATTTTACCACACCCGAAATATTACCGTCAAATTCAACCGTTGCCGATACTTTATCCTTTCCGGATTCTATGACAAGAAGATTCTTGTTTTGCGAAGCAAAAACTTTTCCTCCAACAACTGCCATCGTATTTTTTCTGGCTCCTTTCGTTCCTTCGATAAGAGTCGCTTCTCCTGTAGAAGGATGAAACAACTTAATACCTCCGTTATCACGCAGATAAATGTTATCATCGCCCAACACTGCTACATGCGTAGGCCAACTTACCTGACTCTTCAATTCATCACCAAAAGCAGTTTCCAGTTTCAATGTTTCAGCATTGACTATCGTCAAAAAGCCTCCCTCGTTACCTCCGTTTTGAGAAACAATATACATTTTATTGTTGGCAATAAATACATCCTGTGGAACACTACCCAACCATGCTCCATTGTTTTCTTTCTGGAAAGCCATCTCCACTAATTCTCCCTCAGGACTTATGAATATTAAAGACCCACCTTTATCGCCTCGCAAAGAAGCTCCTTCGTTCAGTATAAAGGTTCCATACTTATACTTTCCATACACGTCGAGGTCTAACTTGGCTGCGGCTTCACCTTGCTCCGCATTTGAAACTTTCAGTTGAATTTCACTTTTTCCAAGATCCACCGCAGTAAAATCATAAGTAGAAGTGGTAGAGACTTCCTTACCATTCAATGTCCAGGCGTATTTCACTTCTGAACTTCCTTCTACTACAGCCTTTAGATTCAGAGTTGTACCTTGCACTACTTCTTGTGCTTCGGCACCCTCTATCACAACTGTTAAAGGCGACAACGGTTCTTTGTCATCATCACTACAAGATACCAGTCCTACCGTAAGGACAAGGCATGATAAAAAATAAATAATGTTCTTCTTCATTGTTAGTATATAAAAAATTAAAAACTAAAATTCAAACATCAACGAGCACAGCACATTACGCAATGGCATCGGATAGTATTGTGTCGATTCATAATAGGTATTCAGAATGTTATCCACACGTACTTGCGAAGTAAGCTGCATGCCGTTCCCTAATTTCCACAAATAACCCACTAATAAGTTATGAACCGTATAAGGACGGGTTGAATAAGATTCATCAGTTGTGACATAACGTTTACCTATATAAGTAGTCTGCCACGAACAAAAGGCTTTTTTATAATCAAACGCCAGCCGTGCATTCCATTTCAATTCGGGCACATAAGGGATCTGCTGCATATAAGAGTTATCATCTACATGCTGCTTCTTCCGCGTACGCGAACGAGCCCAGCTGAAATTACCGGAAAGTGTAGTCTTGAAATCTCCAAAGCTAAGCACCATTTTACCAGTAAACTCTGCTCCCATCGAGAGGACATTACGTTTGTTCTGAGGTGTCCATATCCACTGGTTGCCATCTTTTGGAAGCCACAATATCCAATTGTCAATATGCATCAGATAACCGGACGCTTCTGCATTCAATGTCATCCAGGAGGTTAAATCATTCTTATAACCGATGGCTGCGTCATAAGAATAGCCGTCTTCGGGTTTCACATCGGGATTTCCACCGGGACGCCAATAAAGATCATTCATACTGGGAAAACGGTAATTGTACGACATGCTACCTTTCACGTAGAAGGTCTTGTCAAAAAAGTTAGTGGCAAAACCAGCCGACCATGTAGACACGTTCCGGCTATTATTCTGCTCGAACATATACTGTCCATGCAGTTGTAACCATGGCAATAATGTCCAGTTCGCCGAAGCTTGCAACGACAATACATTGCGATGATGCTTCAATGGCGGTTCGGGTACCGGTATATTATAATACACATCGTCTATCAGGTACTTAGCGGAATCCACATCAATGTAACTACTCACATTTACCAAGTCGTGTGTATAGGTAAGCGTAGCATTCAATACCAACTCGTCAACAGGTGCACACGAATAATCAGCAACCCCCTGCCATGTCTGCGAAGAGTTGATATTGCCTTCCGGGTCGAACAACCCGCCATCAAACCATTTGTCATACTTCAGACGATAATAAAGCCATGCGCCTTTTACATGAAATTCATGGATGCCACGCACGTAGTCGAACCCTACATACCCGCGAATATTCGTTTCATTCTGCTGTTCGTGTGTCTTTCCCACAATGCCTAATGGTTGGGGCAACATACGCTTCCCTTGTTGTATCCAGCCTACAGCAGCCAGTTGTGCGTACGGATTCAGTTTAAAGTACCCTTCCTGCATCGCACTCCATTGTGAATATTTGGCATCTTGCCGCTTCTCACGGAAAGCTTCATTAGTAAGTACTTTATTAATATAAGTATAGTCATTATCCGAATGCTGATAAAACAAACGCGTTTTCGAAACCACCCGTTTGCCACTTACATTAATCTGTGTTCCTCCGGTATATGTGTTATAAGAACCATATTCTCCAAAAAATTTACCTGTAACTCCCTTTCCCCACTCCGGATCATTGAAGATGTTTACACTCCCACCCACAGCACCGGTACCACTCTTCACATGACTGCTTCCATAATAAAGGTTCACGTTGTCGGCAAAGAAAACAGGGAACTGCGAAAAGTCAAACACTCCGGACATCGGCGGCGTGATATTGATTCCATTCCAGTTGACCCGGGTTTGCGCAGCACTTCCTCCACGGAAAGAGGCTGTAGATAATGCTCCCGTGCCCAGGCTCTTAATGTAGGTAGCTGAATTTTCGGTCAATAACTCAGAAAACGAACGGGTTTTATTGATTTGCAGCAATTCAGGCTCAAGATGCGTCACTTTTGCACCGGCATTTGCTTCATTGGCATGACGTATCCGACGGGCTACAATCTGCACCTCATCCAGATTCAGGCCATAGGCAATCGTATCCTTTTTCTGAGCTATCGCATCAGTCACCAGCAGGCATGCGGCAACTATCAGGAAAAACAGTTTTCTCATAAACTTAGATTATTGAACTTCGGATGATTCAGGGAAATAGACCTGATTGGGATAAATACCAACACGGTAACTTTCAACATTTCCACTCTCTTTATAATGACGAATATAACCACGCTGTGCCGAATAGTCCAGGCAGTCGCAGATATACACTTCCCCTTGCGGACTTACTCCACAACCATACATCATATCTACTCCAGGTACATGACGATGTAATTTAAAAGTGCCATCATCCGTATTCAACGTATAAATACTTTGTTGTGAGTCATTCGGAAGACCCGGTTTGCAGGTTCGCACACTAAAATAGATCAGAGTTTTAGTAGCATCCATGTCAGTCCGGTTATAGCTGATAGTTCCGGTTACATCCCCTTCTTTGGCTTCATTCTTACTGACAAAAGGCAGTCTGTAAGTAGTCACTACCTTCTCCGTCTGCGGATCAATACACTTTAACAGGATAGCAGTAAGTTTGCCTTTATCACGTTCGTTCATCAAAGCCCATATCTTGCCATTTTTGTCTTTCAGCAATTTACAGGTTTTAGTGACTTCCTCATTATAGACTTCTTCTATCATGCGGCTTCCTTCCAGAGTAATATTGTCCAGATCGAACACATAAACCCCTTTTGCTGTAATACCCAAAAGTTTATGTTCAGACACTTCCATATATTCTACCCATTTTCTGATAACGATATATTCCAAGGGAGTACCATAAGGAGGCACGGTACGAATCCGTACCAGCTGGCTGGGCAAATCAACACCGGAGACATTGTTACTTAAAAGATCGGAAACGATAGCAGTAGTATCCGATATAGCCACAATCTGACGTGGTAATCCTGCCTGTGTATAAAGTATCGTACCTTCGGATTCGAAAGTCTTGGAATTTACAATCTCGATTTTCTTAGAATTGTTCAAAGCGATGAAGTACTTCCCATTAATCATCGTAATAGATTGTGCTACATCCCCTAACGGTCGGTTATTCACAACACGAAAGACATCGGGACTCACCATCCCGTTACGGTACAATACAGATATAGCTCCCATATTCGTACCTATTCTTCCCTCGTTCAAAACAATAGCTTCGATATTACCCTCGCCCACTCCGGCAGGAAAATCATCCTCATATTCGCAGGCGGATAATGATACCATTAGCACTGCACAACATAACCTCAAAATGCGTTTCTTCTGCATACACACAATTATTTTCCGTTATGTTTCGAGGTACGAAGTCAGAGCAATGACCTCTCATATCTATAACAATATGAGTTGAAGCAATGTGAATCTCTTAAGTTCCTTTTCCCCCGAAACTGTAGATTGCAAACTTTGCAGGCAGGTCTTCTGACTCGCTTCCTCTCCGGAAGTCCTTCCCATCCTATACGGACAGTGGACAAGTGTAGAATTTATCCGAAAAGTTTAATGAAGCTCACAGCAGTGGGTCTGTTCAGGAGTTTCACCTGATTCCCTTTTCACCTCGTTTGATAAGATATATCACGAAGCACCCGAAAGCCGGATTCTTAAATCCGAGTGCAAAGATAGACATTATAAATCATGCAAGGAAGAATATTCTAAAAAAAAAGAAAATGAATTTAATGTTTTATTCTCTCTTATAAGTTTGCTTGGTTCAGTACTCAAGGCTTTATGAATAGGCCCCGTATATTCATTATATCTGAGTCTTATTTACTCCGTGTCTTCTCCGTATCTATACGCTTGGACTTGATACGGAGTTGGTACGGCTTTGACACGGAGTTGGTATGAAGCAGACTTGCAAGAATCCCTTCCTGACAGATTTCACAAATCTATTCCTCAAAAAAAGAGGAAGAAACGTTTGCCTGTTCCAAATAAAAGAAGTACTTTTGTGCCCGATTATTCCGCACCGGGTTCGACAAAGTGCTTTCTAAGTGATTAGAGACCACCCGACGGAGCTAACTTATACATTATATATAAGAAATGTACGCAATTGTAGAAATCAACGGTCAGCAATTTAAAGCAGAAGCTGGCAAAAAGCTGTTTGTACACCACATCCAGAATGCAGAAAACGGTACAACAGTAGAATTTGACAAAGTTCTTTTGGTAGACAAAGAAGGTGCTATCACCGTAGGTGCTCCCACCGTAGAAGGTGCAAAAGTAGTTTGCCAAATTGTATCAAGCCTGGTAAAAGGTGACAAAGTTCTCATTTTCCACAAGAAAAGAAGAAAAGGTCATCGCAAGTTGAACGGTCACCGTCAACAATTCACAGAGTTAACAATCACAGAAGTAGTAGCTTAATCAATTTAAAACAGTAAGAAGAAATGGCACATAAAAAAGGTGTCGGTAGTTCTAAGAACGGCCGCGAATCACAGAGCAAGAGATTAGGCGTTAAGATATTTGGTGGCGAAGTTTGCAAAGCTGGTAACATCATCGTTCGTCAAAGAGGTACTGAATTCCACCCGGGTAACAACATCGGTATGGGTAAAGACCACACTCTTTTCGCTTTAGTAGACGGAACTGTACAGTTCAAAGTAACCAAGGAAGACAGACGTTATGTATCTGTAATCCCCGCTGAAAGCGCAGAAGCGTAAGTTTCAGAATAAAAAATAAAGAAAAGGGATGTAATCCAATGGATTGCATCCCTTTCTTTTTATAGCAAAAACAACACCTTATTTGTTTTTTACTTATCTTTGTGCTCTCAAATCAAGATTTTAATCAAAACAAAGTATCAAGATATGCTTACCATCAAACAAATTACAGAAAACACCGACGCGGTGATCCGCGGACTGGAAAAGAAGCATTTCAAAAATGCTAAAGAGACAATAGACCAAGTAATTGCCTTTAACGACAAAAGACGTAGCACACAGTCTGTATTAGATAATAACCTCTCTGAAGTGAACTCTATTTCCAAATCTATCGGACAACTGATAAAGGAAGGGAAAAAAGAGGAAGCTGAAACTGCCAAAAGTCGTGTAGCCGAGCTAAAAGAAACTAACAAGACTCTGCAAGCCGAAATGGACCAGGCTGCTGAAGATATGCAGAATCTGCTCTACACCATTCCTAATATACCTTATGATGAAGTACCCGAAGGTGTGGGCGCCGAGGATAATGTAGTAGAGAAAATGGGTGGCATGGAAACCGAACTTCCCAAAGATGCACTACCTCATTGGGAACTGACGAAGAAATATGATTTGATTGACTTCGACTTAGGCGTAAAGATCACAGGAGCCGGATTCCCGGTTTACAAAGGAAAAGGTGCACAGTTGCAACGCGCACTGATCAACTTCTTCCTGGACGAAGCCCGCAAGGCTGGCTATCTGGAAATCATGCCTCCGACAGTGGTAAATGCAGCTTCCGGTTACGGAACAGGCCAGTTGCCCGATAAGGAAGGACAGATGTACCATTGCGAAGTAGACGATTTATATCTCATTCCAACAGCTGAAGTACCTGTAACAAATATCTATCGCGACGTGATTCTGGAAGAGAAACAACTTCCTATCAAAAACTGCGCTTACACGCAGTGTTTCCGTCGCGAAGCCGGATCTTACGGTAAAGATGTGCGCGGTTTGAATCGTCTGCACGAATTTTCCAAAGTAGAATTGGTACGCATTGACAAGCCGGAACATTCCAAACAGTCTCACAAAGAGATGCTGGATCATGTAGAAGGATTGCTGCAGAAACTGGAATTACCCTATCGTATCCTTCGCCTGTGTGGCGGTGATATGAGCTTTACCGCTGCTCTCTGCTTCGACTTCGAAGTTTATTCAGAGGCACAGAAACGTTGGCTGGAAGTAAGTTCCGTTTCTAACTTCGATACTTATCAGGCTAATCGCTTGAAATGCCGTTACCGCAGTGGAGAAAAGAAAACAGAGCTTTGCCATACATTGAACGGATCTGCATTGGCATTACCACGCATCGTTGCCGCTTTACTGGAAAATAATCAGACACCGGAAGGCATCCGTATTCCAAAGGCACTGGTGCCGTATACGGGTTTTGAAATGATTGACTAAAAATAACTGCGTTATTCTGGCGGGTAAATCATAATTCGCTCTTACACAGGTAACCTCAGACGTTTATACCATTACGTCGATATGGCCTGGTAGGGGCGAATTATCGTTCGCCCACATCAGTTACACAGCTTTTTAGAAGAAACTTTCTTTGTTTTTACCAAATAACCCGTATCTTTGTAATCCGTAACAATCTGAAAGTAATTACGTAATTATACCAACAAAATTTATAGATAATGAACAAAATCATTAGCAAAGAACATTTTTCTGAAAAGGTTTTTAAATTAGAGATTGAGGCACCTTTAATAGCCCGTTCACGTAAGGCAGGACACTTCGTCATTGTACGTGTAGGCGAAAAAGGTGAACGTATGCCATTGACAATTGCAGCGGCTGACGCCGTACGCGGTACTATCACTTTGGTAGTACAGGAAGTAGGCCTCTCCTCTACCCGCCTTTGCGAACTGAATGAGGGCGATTATATCACTGATGTGGTAGGTCCGTTGGGACAAGCTACTCATATTGAAAACTTCGGAACAGTGGTTTGTGCAGGTGGTGGTGTAGGCGTAGCTCCCATGCTCCCTATTGTACAGGCTTTGAAAGCTGCCGGTAACCGCGTTATTGCCGTACTTGCCGGACGTAGTAAAGAGCTGATTATCCTTGAAAAAGAAATGCGTGAAAGTGCAGACGAGGTCATCATTATGACCGACGACGGCTCTTATGGACGCAAAGGATTGGTAACCGAAGGCGTTGAAGAAGTCATTAAACGGGAGAAAGTGGACAAATGTTTTGCCATCGGCCCCGCCATCATGATGAAATTTGTTTGCTTGCTGACTAAAAAATATGAAATACCGACCGATGTCTCGCTGAATACAATCATGGTGGATGGTACAGGTATGTGCGGTGCTTGCCGCATCACCATCGGCGGAAAGACCAAATTCGTTTGTGTAGACGGACCGGAATTTGATGGTCATCAGGTAGACTTCGACGAGATGTTGAAGCGTATGGGTGCCTTCAAGAGCATCGAACGTGAGGAGATGCACAAACTTGAAGAAGGTGAATCCTGTAAAGTTATGCCGGAACCTGCACAGGAAGTAGACGAGAAAAGTCGTAATGCCGCATGGCGTCTGGAGCTTCGCAAGGCAATGAAACCCAAAGAACGCACCGCTATTCCGCGTGTTGAAATGAACGAACTCGATCCAGAATACCGTTCGCATAGTCGCAAAGAGGAAGTAAACCAGGGGCTGACAGAGGAACAAGCCCTGACGGAAGCCAAGCGTTGCCTCGATTGCGCAAATCCTGGTTGCATGGAAGGTTGTCCCGTAGGTATTGATATTCCTCGTTTCATCAAAAACATTGAACGCGGAGAAATACTCGAAGCTGCCAAGACACTGAAAGAAACCAGTGCTCTGCCTGCTGTTTGCGGTCGTGTTTGCCCGCAGGAGAAACAGTGCGAGTCAAAATGTATCCACCTGAAAATGAAAGAAAAGCCGGTAGCTATCGGCTATCTGGAACGATTTGCCGCTGACTATGAACGTGAAAGCGGGCAAATCTCCGTACCGGAAATCAAAGAAAAGAATGGTATTAAGATTGCCGTCATTGGCTCCGGACCTGCCGGACTTTCTTTTGCCGGAGATATGGCTAAATATGGTTACGATGTTACTGTCTTTGAAGCTCTTCACGAGATAGGCGGTGTACTGAAGTATGGTATCCCCGAATTCCGCCTGCCGAACAAAGTGGTGGATGTGGAGATTGACAATCTTGCCAAGATGGGGGTTAACTTTATTAAAGACTGTATCATAGGTAAGACTATCAGTGTGGAACAGTTGGAAGAAGAAGGTTTCAAAGGTGTATTCGTGGCATCCGGTGCCGGATTGCCTAACTTTATGAATATTCCGGGAGAAAATTCCATCAATATTCTGTCATCCAATGAATACCTGACGCGTGTCAACCTGATGGATGCAGCAAGCGAAGACTCTGATACTCCGGTGCCTTTCGGTAAAAACGTAGCCGTTATCGGTGGCGGAAACACAGCTATGGACTCAGTACGTACTGCACGTCGTTTGGGGGCCGAACGTGCTATGATTATTTATCGTCGCTCCGAAGAGGAAATGCCTGCGCGTATCGAAGAGGTAAAACATGCCAAAGAAGAAGGTGTGGAGTTCCTCACGCTGCATAATCCGATAGAATACATTGCCGACGAACAAGGAAAGGTGAAACAAGTTATTCTGCAAAAAATGGAGCTTGGCGAACCCGATGCATCCGGACGCCGTAGTCCTGTCCCCATCCCGGGAGCAACGGAAACGATTGACATAGACTTGGCCATCGTCAGCGTAGGTGTATCTCCCAACCCGATTGTACCTTCATCTATCAAAGGCTTGGAACTGGGACGTAAGGGAACGATTGCCGTGAATGACAGTATGCAATCGTCCATCCCGATGATTTACGCCGGAGGAGATATCGTTCGTGGCGGTGCCACCGTTATCCTTGCCATGGGCGACGGACGAAAAGCTGCCGCTGCTATGAACGAACAGTTGAAAAGATAGAACAGAAGATAATCTTATGAATAAAATTCTTAAAAAACAGGCAGTTCAGCTAATGAGCTGTCTGTTCTTTATTTTTCTTTGCGGGAATTGCCTGGCGCAAAAAGCATACCCCGAGATCAGAGTATCCTACATCAGTGAGTTACAAAAAGGGATACAAGATTCACACTGGATACTGGATTCTGACTTGGTATCAAGCTCGGGAATGATACCTTTCGGCAACGGCAATTACACCGATTCACTCATCAATCATCTTGATACCATCCAACCCGCTGATTGGCGGACGCCAAAAGGCAACTACCCTGTTTTTCTGGCAATATGGGGTAATGACACTTTAAGTTATGCCCGGCTTCCCGACACACGATTCTACTACAGAAACGATAATAAACAAAAAAAGAAAATCCGTGTTCTGGAAGTGGAAAGCCAACTTCCTCCCTATACTCGCTTTGCCGCCGATGTCGAGGGGCTGTCCGAAAAGGAAATTTCTGCACTTACCGACTCCATGAAACGGATGAAGAGCCCTCAAGATACTTTAATGAACTGTCCGCAAGCATGCTTTTTCTATGCCCTGGATGCATTCTTCCGCACCCATGGCATTTGCCCGGATCCTGTCATTACCCGCAACACGAATTTCAGCAAAAAAGAAGAGTTGGCCGCTTTCTTCGAACACTTTCTTAAACATACAGCCGATTATCCCTGCCATTATAAGAAAGTGAAAGACGTGAGCTTTCCGGACAACAGCGTAATCGTTATCGTCAACGGGTACAATGAAATCATCCATGCCGTCTTTTATCATGACGGGCTGTTTCATACTAAAAACGGTCTCTTGTCTCCCTTTGTCTACTCAACGATACGCCCTATACTGAAAGGATATGGAAGTAAAGATAATCCGGGTAAAGACTTAAGCAAAACAGGGAAACTAATGCTGGGACAAACCCTGAAAGTATATACACTGAACGACTCCCTCTACCACCTGCATCAATAAAACAAGCTATGTTATGCTCGAAGACAAGCAATGTTATCACCCAAAGCATTGCTTGTCTTCAAGCAAAACAAGCAATATCATTTCAAATCGGAAGCCCCTTGAGTAACGGTTTCTCATACACTCCAGAATAAAACGGAAGCCCCGCTTGCAACTTGAATGTGCAAGCGGGGCTTCCGTTTTTGTTTTTTATAAAAATTTATTTCACCACTTTATTCGTTGCCGGATCAGGAAAAATCACCGACGGCTTGAACGACTTGGCTTCTTCAAAGTCCATCAAGGCATACGACATAATAATGATGATATCATCCGGCTGCACCTTGCGGGCTGCCGCACCATTCAGGCATATTTTGCCCGAACCACGTTCACCTTTAATAATATAGGTTTCAAAACGTTCACCATTATTGTTGTCGGCAATGTACACTTTTTCACCGGCAATCATATTGGCCGCATCCAGCAAGTCCTCGTCAATCGTAATGCTTCCCATATAATTGAGGTTAGCTTCTGTGACACGAGCGCAATGGATTTTCGACTTCAGCACTTCAATCATCATAAGGTCTGATCTCTCTTTTTAGGTTTATTACTCTTTATACTTAATGTTGTCAATCAGGCGAACCTCACCACAGAATACTGTAATACAACCTACAGCATACGCCGTATCTTCCCAATTGGCTATTTTCTGCAACGTGTTGCCATCTACCAGTTCGAAGTATTCCAGACGCAAACCGGGAGCGGCTGCAATGGCATCTTCCACAAACTTCTGAGTCTCAGCAACTGTATGAGAAGCCGCAAAGGTACGACTTTCAAATAATGTTTGCGATATTTTTAAAGCATTTTTACGTTCTTCGGCAGATAAACGCGCATTACGACTACTCAGGGCCAGCCCATCCTCTTCACGCATAATGGGACATCCCACAATTTCCAACGAATAATTCATCTGGCGCACCATCTCACGAATGATAGCCAACTGCTGGAAATCTTTCTCTCCGAAGTAAGCACGGTCCGGCTTCACTGCATCAAACAGCTTGCTCACAATCTGACAAACACCATTGAAGTGTCCCGGACGAAACGCACCTTCCATCACTGTATCCAACGGCGCATAGCTAAACTGGCGCATATCTGGTTCGGGATACATCTCCGCAACCGAAGGAGCGAATACAAACGCAGCACCGCAAGCTTCCAACAAAACACAATCGGCATCCAGCGTACGGGGATATTTCTCTAAATCGTTCTTGTCGTTAAACTGTGTCGGGTTTACAAAAACACTCACTACCGCAGCATCATTCTCTGCAACACAACGTTTCACCAATGACGCATGACCGGCATGTAGGGCACCCATTGTAGGCACCAATCCTACCTTTTTACCTTGGGCCCGTAAAGCCGAAAGTTCGGCCTGCAAGTCCTTGATAGTATGTACTATTTCCATTTTTATAGGTTATATAATAACTTAGTTGTTCGCAAAAGCGGTGCAAAATAAACTATTATTTAGCATATAAAGAAGAAATATCGCAAATTAATGCAAAAGTTCTGCTTGAGCAGCACTCCTCTTTGAGACAAAGCATCACTGATTAACAAGCAGTTAACAATTCATAAGGAATTATAGAGTCGCCTTATTTGCTCAAGTGCCCGATTTTTTTTATATCTTTGCAGAATAATTGAGAACATTGTTATTATGACAAAGGCGAATAAGGTTTTATTTATTACCCAAGAGATTACTCCTTACGTACCAGAATCCGAAATGTCCCTTGTAGGCAGAAACCTACCTCAAGCAATCCAGGAAAAAGGCAGAGAAATTAGAACATTCATGCCTAAATGGGGGAATATCAACGAGCGCAGAAACCAATTGCACGAAGTGATACGCCTCTCCGGTATGAATCTGATTATTGATGATACCGACCACCCCCTTATTATTAAAGTTGCTTCCATTCAATCTGCCCGCATGCAGGTATATTTCATCGACAACGATGATTATTTCCAGAATCGATTGCAGACTGCTGATGAGAATGGCGTGGAATATGGAGACAATGACAGCCGTGCTATATTTTATGCACGCGGGGTATTAGAGACGGTAAAGAAATTACGCTGGTGTCCGGATATCATCCATTGTCATGGCTGGATGACTGCCTTAGCTCCTTTGTATATCAAGAAAGCATATAAGGACGAGCCTTCATTCCGTGACGCTAAAGTAGTATTCTCCGTTTTTGAGGATGATTTCAAAGAATCATTCAATGCTGATTTTGTAAACAGATTGGTATTGAAAGGCGTTACTAAAAAAGATGTGGCTCATCTGAAAACTCCCGTAGACTATGCTACGCTGTGTAAACTGGCCATCGATTATTCGGATGGTGTAATTCAGCAAAGTGAAAATGTCAACGAAGAGGTAATGGAATATGCCCGTCAAGCAGGAAAACCGATTTTAGAATATCAAACTCCCGAAACATTTGCCGATGCTTGTAATGAGTTCTACGACAAAGTGTGGGAAACAGAACAAAAATAAACAAGATAACAAAGAAAACTATGAAAGTTAAGTACTTAGGAGCATTGCTTTTAGCGGCAACCCTTACTTTCTTTGGTTGCGATGACAATACAGGAACGTTAGGAATAGGAATGTTACCCGGATCTGACGGTATTAGCGCACATACGACAACATTCAATGTGACTACACGTTCTGTGGTTGCTGATTCTGTATTTGCAAAAACCAGTACTGGATATGTAGGTCGTTTTACAGATCCTCAATTCGGATATTACGAAGCCAGCTTCCTTACTGAATTGAACTGTATAGATGATTTCAGTTTTCCTGAAAAGTATGATTTTGATAAAAAAACGGGTATTTTGACTGATGATACAGTAGCAGACGTACGTTTAGTTATTTTCTACTCTACATGGTTCGGTGACTCTCTGAATGCCTGCCGTATGAGTGCATATGAATTGGACAAAAAATTAGAGCGTAACCGTTATACCAATATCAAGCCGACAGATTATTATGACTGGCTGAATCCTACAAAGTCATTATTGGGTCGCAGAGCCTATACAGCTTATGATACAAGCGTAACGGATGAAGAAAGGAACGAAACCGATAGTAATGGTAACAAAACATACTATCCAAGTGTTATTTTTACACTCGACAAGGACAAATTTGGAAATGATTGGCTTGACCTTTGCCAGAGTCATCCCGAGTATTTCAAGAACTCCGATGCTTTCATTGAAAATGTATTCAAAGGTGTATACATAAAAAGCGATTATGGAGACGGAACAGTACTCTACGTAGACCGCGTAGACTTACAAATGAAATATCAGTACTATGTATTGAATGATACTACCAGAGTACCTTATAAACGTAAACAGGAAGGTTTCGAAGGACAGGACTCTACTGCTTACAGATGGCAAACAGAATTTGCTTCTACAAAAGAAGTTATTCAAGCGAATCAATTCCTCAATTCTGATAAAATTGCAGAGCTTGCCAAGATAGAAGATTGGACATACATCAAATCTCCTGCCGGAATTTTCACAGAAGCGATTTTACCATATGATGAAATCTATGAAAAGTTATCTAACGATACACTCAATGCCGTAAAACTGACTTTCACTAATTATAATGAAAAAAGTGATTATGAATTCAGTATGAGTGCTCCAAATGAGGTTTTATTGTTACGTAAAGTAGATTTCAAGAGTTTCTTTGAAGAGAACAAGTTACCGGACAATATCACTTCCTTTACAGTGGCACATAATAATGTAACAACTAACCAATATACATTTAATAATATTGCCCGTTTGGTTACAACCTGTATCAAAGGAAAGGATGCTGCAAAGAAAAAAGCAAAAGAAGAAGCTGGCAGTACCTGGACTGACAAGAAGGATAAACAATGGGAAGAAGACTGGAAAACAGTATACCTGATCCCTGTTACAATCAGTTACGATACAAGTAACAACACTAAAACAATGACTGGTATCCAGAATGATTTGAGACCAGGATACGCCAAACTGAAAGGTGGTCCGGCTAAAGAAGGTGACAAAGTTAAGAATCCACTAAAGTTGGAGGTAACTTACACCACATTTAATAAGTAAGCTTTTCCTAAAAAGTATATCAACAAAAAAGCCTTCCGTTCATTTGAACGGAAGGCTTTTTTGTTGATATACTCTAAAAGAAGTGACTACTTAGCAACTTCTTTCTTAGTCACTTTCTTTGTCGCTGGTTTCTTTGCTGCCGGGGCTTTAGTTTTAGCTGTTGTTGCTTTGACAGCCTTTACCGGAGCAGCTTTCCCTTTTTCCAACTTAGTCTGTAATTGTTCTAATTCTTTATGCAATTCATCAATTTCATCACCTTGATTCTTAATAGTCGTCAACAAGGCATTCAGTTCCTCATTGTCTATATCCATTGGATAAAGCGACTCTACCCGTTTGATGAAATCACCCAAAACATTCATATAGTTGGTGAAAGCATCATACGGAGATTCATAAATACCCCTATTCAAACCTACACCACTATTTTTCGTAGTCATAAAGCGGAAGTTATTACTTGCCTGCAAATAATCCCAATCCTGCTTGATACGACGGTCATCAGACAAATGGATACGTTCAGCAATGCTATATAGCTTATTGAAAGCTTCGCGTTGCATACTGTTACCCAACCAGCAACTGGTGTCTCTTTCCTCATCAACCCAAGACATAGGATATGGCACATCCAGTTGGGATACCGATTTCAATTTACTGATAATCTCTGTTGGCGTAGAGAATGTAATACCTTTATCTTTTGCACAAGCAGGCAACGCCTTCAGGAATTCCAAGATATTGGATGAAAGTGGCTGGGACATTCCCAAAGCACTCAGTTCCATAAAGATATTGATAACCTGTTCTTCCTGTGGCAAAGCATCAATCCAGCCAATATATTTATCTGCAAACAACGGATACTCACTCCATTCCGAGTTAGAAAAACGCAAACTTATATCATCTGAAAGTTTAAAATCACGCAGCAACAATTTCAAGTTGGGGTTATGAGTGCAATGATATACATAGTGCGGGCTCTTCCAACCCAAAATATGTTTGGCACCTTCAGTCAACATACCTTTAAAACCCATACTTGCTACCAGTCCTCCTATTTCATCAGAGTAAATCAAGCTGGAGTTACGGAATACCTTCGGTGACTTACCGAACATTTGTTTCATCTTAGCACACTGACGCTTCACTTCTTCTTTAAAACAATCCTCATTTGCCAAAGAAGAAAGCCCATGAGAATAAGGCTCGGCGAGGAACTCACAACATCCCGTGTCATTCAACTGATGTAGCAGATCAATGACAGCCGGTGCATGGATTTCCAACTGTTCCAAAGCCACACCGGAAATCGATAAAGCTACCTTAAATGCACCTCCGGAATTCTTTGCCATGTCAATGAGCGCACTCAATGCAGGAATATAGGAACGTTCGGCAACTTCGTTGATACTATATTCGTTGGCATAATCATCATAGTAATAATGATTCGTACCTATATCAAAGAAACGATAGCGTTTCAGGTGAATGATTTGATGAATCTCAAAATAAAGACAGATGGTTCTCATATCTATATTGTTTTATTGTTATCTATTATATTGTTTAATGACCTCTTCGTAGATGCGGCGCACTTTCAATCCCACATCTTCCCACTTAATGGCATCCACTTCCTTCTTACCTTCGTCACGCAAGTATTCATAAAGGGCAGGATAAGTACAGATAGCATAAATCGCATCTGCCATAGCGTGAATATCCCAATAATCGGTCTTAATACATTTCTCTAAAATCTCGGCACAACCGGATTGTTTAGAGATAATGGTAGGTACACTACATTGCATAGCTTCCAAAGGAGAAATACCAAATGGTTCCGAAACAGAGGGCATGATGTACACATCACTCGCCTTCAACATTTCATACACTTGACTTCCTTTCATAAAACCGGGGAAATGGAAGCGGTCGGCAATACCGCGTTCAGCTACCAAACGAATCATCTGGTTCATCATATCACCATTACCCGCCATTACGAAACGGATGTTACGAGTACGGTGTAATACCATTGCAGCAGCTTCTACGAAATACTCAGGTCCTTTTTGCATAGTAATACGACCTAAGAAAGTCACCACCTTTTCATTCGGTTTCTTCTGCGGTACGATATCCTGTATTTCCTGCGGAAGCGGAGAAACTGCATTATGCACGGTAGATACCTTGCGTGGATCCTGGAAATACTTATGAATAACCGTTTGACGAGTCAGCTCGCTTACACACATAATGTGATCGGCATGATCCATTCCATTCTTCTCAATGGCATACACAGTGGGATTCACATTACCACGGCTACGGTCAAAGTCGGTGGCGTGCACATGGATTACCAACGGTTTGCCTGATACCTGTTTGGCATGAATACCTGCAGGATACGTCAACCAGTCATGTGAGTGGATGATCTCAAACTCTTGTTGACGTGCCACAACACCGGCTACAATAGAATAGTTATTGATCTCTTCGTGCAAGTTGGCCGGATAACGGCCGGAAAACTCGATACAACCGAGATCATTAGTATGCAAATAATTGAAATCGGCATAAATATGATCACGTAAATCATAATAGAGTTGGGGGTTCATATAAGAACCTACACGTCCCTGAACATAATCCCAGTTTACATCACGCCACACTACAGGAGTGCTATTCATGCCTATGATACGCAAGAAGCTCTGGTCTTCATCGCCCCACGGCCTTGGAATACAGAAAGTAATTTCCATATCTTCCTGCTGGGACATTCCCTTCGTCAGACCGTAGCTGGCAGTTCCCAAGCCACCTAAGATATGCGGGGGGAACTCCCATCCAAACATTAAAACTTTCATTTTCGTTCCTCCTCTTATAAATTATACTTAGACAACAATTTCAAGATGCGCAGTATTTCAGCCACATTCATAGCAAAAGATACTGCACCACGACCTCTGAACGGTGGATTACCATCAAAGAGTTCGGGGAGCGAACCAATACAATGACTCGTCATCTCATCTTCAAAACCAATCAGATAACGCTCCACGAATGATACACCGCTCATCTTGTAAATACGCAGGTACGCCTCCATATAGAAACCCATAAGCCAAGGCCAGGCTGTACCCTGGTGATAAGCATAATCTCTCTGAATCTGAGGACCAACATAATTAGGATTGTACCCCCCACTCTTCGGACTGAGAGTACGCAGACCTTTCGGAGTAAGCAACTCTTTCGTCACAATATCAAGCACTTGTTTTTTCTGTGCCCGGTCCAGCGGAGAATAATCAAAGGCAACGGTAAATATCATATTGGGACGGACGCTCCAGTCCATCATATATCCATCTACATAATCGAACAGATAACCACTCTCATTACGGAAAATCTCTACAAAGGACTTCCCGGTTATTTCAGCCTGGGCATCCAGTTCATCTGCCAGATGAACATTACCAGCTTCACGGACCAGATCGGCTATGAAGCGAAGTGCATTATACCACAAAGAGTTCACTTCCACAATGTATCCTGTACGTGGTGTTACTGGACGACCATTCACCGTAGAGTTCATCCAGGTAATAGCTTTCTCTGTTCCGTTGGCATATAGCAGACCATTTTCATGCAGGAAAAGATTATCATGCTTACGGCTACGGATGTAATCCATGATATCCTCCAGCAAACGGCCATATTTCTGGCGACATTGTTCACGAGAGGTTTCTTTAGCATATTGTTGCAATGCCCATATAGCCCATAACAATACATCGGGATCTTCCATTTCGTAGATCTTATAGCTGACGGGCTCACCATTGATAAACTCACGTATAGCCTTTTCAGCAGTTACCATAACATCTTCGAACTCATTCTGTTCATCTACTGCCAGCGTCAATCCAGGCAAAGATACAAACAGGTCGCGGGCACGACACTTGAACCAGGGATATCCGGCCAATACATAATGATCATTACCCTGCTTGTTATGGAACTGGTGGGCCGAGTTCTGCAGACAGTGATAAAAACTGTCGCGTGGCGTACGATCTTCCACTTCTGCTTCAAATGTCTGTTTCAACTTACGCGGAGAAATCTCAGAGATACCGGCAGAGAAAACAATACTCTCACCCTTCTTTATATCCACTTCGAAATATCCGGGAACATACAAATCTTCATTAAAACTATATCCACGTTCCTGTTCTTTAGGGTATTCGATACCACGATACCAGTCCGGCTGATAGTGAAACTCATTCTTCTTATTCAATTGCATGAAGAGCTCAGGATAACCGGGATACATACAAGTTTTTATACCATTTTCTATCAACTGATAGTCGCGGTTTGCCTGTGGATTTTCGTGCGTATATTCGCGTACACTACGAAATGCCAGGAAAGGGCGGAAACGAAGTGTGGTTGCCGAATGGGCATCTACCAAGGTATAACGAATTAAAATTCTGTTTTCATGGTGTACAAAGATCTTTTCTTTGCGGAGAATAACTCCTCCAACACGGTAAGTTGTCGCCGGGATATGTTCGCAATCAAATTCGCGGATATACTTATGTCCGTTCGGACTAAAGTGGTTTCCTTGATATTTATGCAACCCCAGGTTAAACTCCGCACCGTGCTGAATTACCGTTTCATCCAAAGAAGACAGCAGCACATGATTTTCATCGTCGAGATTGGGGACAGGAATCACCAATAGTCCATGATATTTGCGTGTGTTACAATCTACAATCGTTGTACAATGATAGGCTCCTGATTTATTTGTCCGGAGTATCTCCCTTGGTAAAGATTCTTCCAGATTGATCATCAGAGTCTTGTCAAATCGTAAATAACTCATAGTTGTGCATTATTTAAAGGTTAATTGTTCAGGCATCATGCTCCATACCTCGCCTACTATGTTTACGGGTATGGTAGTGATGCCCAAAAATACAAATTAAAGACAATACGCAAAATAAAAAGTTCATTTATTTTCGTTTTTTACTTAAATATTCGTAGCATTGTACCAAAATAACAGAAACCTGTACGAAACATGAAGCATGATATCCGCCGGATAGCTCTGGCAGCGGTTATACCGTTATTCCTTATTTTTATTCTTTACTTGCTAAAATTCCTTGAAGTCGGCATGGACTGGGATTTCAGGAGGTTAGGTGTATATCCTATGGAGCAAAGAGGAGTATTTGGTATCTTCGCACATCCGCTTGTACATGGCAGCTGGAAACATTTACTGGCAAATACATTACCGCTACTCTTTCTGATGTGGTGCTTGTTCTACTTTTACCGGCACATTGCCTCTTATATATTCTTTGCCATCTGGATAGGATGCGGTGCACTCACCTTTCTTATAGGTAAACCGGGATGGCACATCGGAGCCAGTGGAATCATTTACGGCCTTGCATTCTTTCTATTTTTCAGCGGCATTCTTCGAAAGCACGTTCCACTCATTGCGATTTCCTTATTAGTCACCTTTCTTTATGGCGGACTTATCTGGAATATGTTCCCGTTCTTTGCCAAAGAAACCACTTCCTGGGAAGGACATCTCAGCGGAGCGATAACCGGAACGATATGCGCCATAGCATTCATGGGGTATGGGCCTCAACGACCGGACCCGTTTGCAGATGAAAAAGAAGAAGAGGAAGAAGAGGAAGGAATACCCGATGAAGAGTCCGGAGAAGAAGAGGAGAAAGCTTTTTGACACGGTTGTCCCTCAACGAAATATCATTACTATTTATATCGTCCTCACACCTTTACTAAAGCCTCTTTTCTTTTTTACTAAATCTTCGGTCAGTTTTTAGTAAAAATCCACTGGAGTTTTACTAAAAATCGGATGAAGATTTACTAAAAATTGCTACCCCCCTTCAGAATACCCTCTGACGAGAGTTCAGCTACAGGAAATCCGGGAAACGGTCTGTTTCAACCCTATCAGAAAGAAATGAACACTTTTCCTTTTCCGTGACACCGCCTACGGATTGTATGTGTCCACGGGCACGTGCTTCATGACTATTTTTGCAATGCCTCCACCAGCAAGGTAATGTTTGCCATAAACAACCTCACCGAGATAGCCAACAGAATGATGCCGAAAAACTTACGGATAATATAGATGCCGCCCTTACCTAAAAAGCGTTCTACACGCCCTGTCATGCTAACGACAAAATATACCCATAACATATTCAACACCAAAGCAACGATAATATTAACACTGGCGTATTCCGCACGAAGGGAAAGTAATGTAGTGAAAGCACCTGCACCTGCCAGCAACGGGAAAACCAGCGGCACTAAAGTAGCCTCCTTAATCGGCCCCTGATTCTTGAATATCTCTATATCCAGAATCATCTCCAGAGACATCAGGAAAATAACGAATGCACCCGCAACGGCAAACGATTCAATATCCACATGAAATAACTTTAACATCATATCTCCTGCATAGAAGAAGCCTATCAATAACGCAAAAGATATCAACGTAGCCTTCAATGCGTTCACCTCTTTACCTTTTTCCTTCAAATTGATAATGATAGGAATAGAACCAATGATATCAATAACTGCGAATAGTACGATAAATGCACTGATCATTTGTTGTAAGTTAAATGCTGCAAACATGTGTCCCTCCTTTTTTTTGCAAAGATAATCGATTTTTATGCATTCCGCAAGATTTAATTACCTGAATGAATAGCACGTTTAAGAAATAATAAAAAAAACAAAAAGAGAGGCAAAGTGTTTACGGTAAATAGCTATTATGCCTACATTTGTTTTCAAACAAGAAGTTGATAAAGATATGGAAACGATGTATGACACCCTGCTCCAATTGCCACTATTTCAAGGACTCGCCCATGAGGACTTCACCAGTATATTGGGAAAAGTAAAATTACATTTCACCAAGCATAAGGCGGGCGAAATCTTAGTTAAAAAAGGTACAGCATGTGTACAGTTGGTATTTATCTTAAACGGGGAAATCGCTTCATCTACCTCATCTACAGATAATTCTTACACCTTTACAGAGTTCTTTCAGGCTCCTTACCTGATCGAGCCCCAATCCTTGTTCGGTATGAATACATCTTATGTATCTACTCACGTAGCCCATACAGAAGTGCATACCGTAACTATCAGTAAAGCGTTTGTGATGAACGATTTGTTCAGATACGAAATCTTCCGACTCAACTATATGAATATTATCAGTAACCGGGCACAAACCTGCTACAATCGTTTGTGGACGGAAGTTCCGGAAAGACTTGAAGCACGTATCACCGATTTTATACTCTCACACATTGAACGCCCCTCGGGAGAAAAGATACTGAAAATAAAGATGGAGGAACTTGCCAATGCTATTAATGACACACGCCTGAATGTATCGAAAGCATTGAATGGCATGCAGGAAAATGGCTTACTGGAGCTACACCGAGGCGAAATAGTGATTCCGGACTTAGAAAGATTGATCCCCTAAAAGTCTTTTTATAAGTATCAGAATATAAATTACGCGAATCATACAGAACTGATTTCTTTAAAGAATCAAAGAAAATATCTGTATGATTCGCGTAATTTATGTTCTAAAACCTTCTTTAGTTACCGTCCGGCTTTTCCACTTCCGTAAACGGAATGTCATTCCATTTAAAAGAGTCGCGATTATCCGGCTGTGACGGGTTATATCCCTGGTAATCTGCTCTCAGGAACTTCACAACAGGCAACCCGGCTTTCTTCATACCTTCAATTACACATTTAGCAATCTGATAGGCTCCATACGGATTAAAATGGGTATTATCCGCCAATGGTCTATCCTGTCCGGGATAAGTATTTGCCGGATAGTGCACAAAAGCATGTTTAGACTCCTCTACTCCCATAGCCTCATACAAGACACGTGTCATAGCATGCAGGTCTATTAAAGGTATATTTTCCTTTTCTGCCAACCAACGTACTGCATCGGGAAAATCCAAATGAGTGTTTTCTATCTTACCATTTTCATCAAAACGACGTCTTTGGGTAGGAGTTACCAATACAGGTTGAGCACCACGGGCACGAGCTTCATCTACAAAAGTTTTCAGACTTGTCATAAAAGAGTAAAAAGCACCCTTACCAGGGCCTTTCTGCTTTTGGTCGTTGTGCCCGAACTCCATAAAGATATAATCGCCCGGTTTCATTTGCGTCAGAGCTTTCTTTAAACGACCGGCACCAATGAAAGTATTGGCGGATTCGCCAGACTCAGCATAATTTGCAAAGCAAATGCTATCTGTAAAAAAGCGAGGTACCATCTGTCCCCAGCTGGCCCAAGGTTCATTATCCTGATCTACCACAGTAGAGTTACCACACAAGAAGATAGTAGGCACACTTTCCACACGCTCAATAATCAGCTCTGTTAACTGGGGAGCATCTCCGTTGAATTCTAAAGTCAGCTTATCGTCCCAGTTCAGTTTGCTACGCTCACGCGGCTTGATGCGCACGTCTTCTTTGTCGGAGATATGTATATCACGCTTATTTATAGTGAAGGAACAGGGTAGCAATTCCCCTTTTCTCGTTTTCACGTTCTCATAAAAGAGACGGCGTGATTCTCCTCGAAGCGTTGTTTCTCCGGCATTGCGTTTGCTGCCTACAATAGCTGTAACATGATAATTCCCATCCGGTACGGCTATAGAAAAGAAGAAAGGAGCCTTACTCTTTCCGTCAGGAGAAGGACACAAGTCATATCCATAGCCTTTTGCCTGATCATACCGGTCGGTAGATGTAACCTTAATATATCCGTCCTTCACTTTTTTACCAGAAGTAAAGTCGAACTTATAACTTTGTGCTCCCACACCGGAAGCAAACAAAAATCCTAAAATTAACAATGTAAAAATTCGTCTCATATTTCTTTCATTTTATGTTAGTTACTCAATTTATTATGCAAAGAAAAGGAACGACTTCACAGTCCCTCCTTCCCCCTAATTGACTTTTTAATCAATTATACTATAATCTATGAAATCTGTTACTAATTAATTTAATTTATACACTTCAGTCCCAGCCAACAGGAAGCAGCCGATACCATAATCCTCAAAATCAGGTATTTTATCATAAGTCACTGGCTGACCGTCTTTAGGTTCCTTTCCTGTTCCCTGTACATAGCCCAAACAACCGTTCGGATGAACAGCATCCTGTACCATTGCATTCCAAGCTTTTAACAATACGGGGAGGTATTCTTTCTTATCCAATAACCCATTGCGCACGCCCCAGGCCATTCCATAAACAAATAAAGCCGTACCACTCGTTTCTTTACCGCCAAAGTTTGTTTCATCATGCAAGCTCGCATTCCAGAAACCATCTTTACGCTGACATTTCTTGATTGCCTTACTCATAGCCAGGAAGTCATTGATGTAATCTGCACGATGTACCTCATTTGCCGGTAATTCTTCCAACACCCGCACCAATGCAGCATACGCCCAACCATTGCCGCGGCTCCAATAGCAATCTTCTCCATTCGGTTCTTTATAGGGCGGAACAAAGTCATGATCTCTCCACCACAGTCCATCTTTAGGGTTGAACAGACCATTCTTGGCATACTCGTTGCGGGTATAGCTATATAATTCCCACATCTTATCAGTATATTTCTGCTCTCCTGTCAACTTACCCAGTTTGGCATAAATAGGCATTGCCATTTGTATGGCATCTACCCACCACCAATCGTTTACCTGCGGAGTATTAACCACCATGTCGATATTAATCTTGATATTCTTAATCATCTCCGGATTGGGGCAAATATTATACAAATCGATATAAACTTGTCCGCAACACTGGTCATCGGCATTACGGGTAATATTCCCGTTGCGCATTCCCCATTTATGATAATCAGCCCACTGATAAGCATAATTATAATAATCTTCCCGTGGAAAAATAGAATGTAACGCCATCAATCCCTCATAATATACTCCCCGCGTCCAGATATTGCTGGGACGAATAATACCATTATAAGACGGCGTACGATAATCTGCATACTTCTTCATGAAGTAATCATTCACTTTTACCAAAGTTTTAAGTGTCTCTTTCCTGTCGGGTAATCCTTGTGCACTGACACTCCCGCAAATAAGACTCATAAAGAGGAAAACTCCTATCAATTTCTTTTTCATGATGTGGTTATTACTCATTAATACTGTTCTATATTTTAATCTACCTATTGTTTCACACTAATTATTGTACCCTTCACCATCCACGGTTATATTCCGGTACACCACTTTTTCGACATCATCTGTCACAAACAAAGGACGTTCATCCGGCTGTTTATAATGGAAATGTACATTATCCAGCGTCACTCCCTGTGCATGACGGATATAAAAACCTTTTGCCGGAATAGTACCAAACATCCATGGTTCCGGATAAGTCTTCTCATTCTCTGGCGGAATACGCTTACCATCTTCTACCGTATAGCCTCCCTGATGATAAATATGGATATTGCTGAAAGTTACATCCTCAATCCATGCTCCCGGCACTCCACTGATAATAGAAGAGTAACGTGAATCGGCATTGAATACATTGACATTACTGATAAGAATACGCTTCATTGAACCTACTGGAGTACCTTCGGGGCTACGCATACGTTTGCCAAGGCGCAGGAAGAAAGGGGCATTCACAATATCCCGCATTGTGATATTGCTGATAACAATATCTTCCAACTGACCGCCATCCACCGTTTCAAGGGCAAGACCGCGGCAACGCTCAAAGATACAGTTCGTAATAGCAATGTTTTTGAAGCCGCCACTGGATTCAGTGCCCAACTTTATACGTCCCGTTACATAGCCGTGATCGGGCGCCTGCGGTTCATCGCGCTGCCATGTGGCATCCAGCATCGTTCCACGATCGTAACCAGTAACATAGCAATCGGAAATCGTCACATTCTCCGTGTCCCTAAAACTTCCGAGGGCGTAGGATGCCTTCAATACAATAGCATCATCCCACGGACTGTTGACACTACATCCCATTATACGGACATTTTTACAGCAATCTATATCGAATCCGTCACGGTTGGTATCCACTTTCAGGTTGATAATACTCAAATTATCCACTCCGGTAGCCAACAAGGCAAAATGTCCGCAACGCAACATGGAGAAATCTTTCAGTGTGATATTTTTGCAAAGCTTCAGGCTGATAGCCTTATTTCCCACTCCCGACAAACGACTTTCTTCACGAGTCAGTCCACGGCCATAGATTAGTCCGGGACCGCTAATAGTCACATCTTCAATGCCGATTCCCCAGATCAGGGAGTTCTTCCAATGGCTATGACCAAAGTCCTGATAACGGTTATGTTCGTTCGGTTCAGCCTCATCATATCCACCCTCCGGAGTAGGCGATGCCGCTATGATGCGCGCACCCTGTTCCAGATAAAGATGAACATGGCTGGCAAGCCGTATGGAATAGCAGGCATATTCTCCCGCAGGGATATATACGGTACCGCCACCTTCACCGGCAGCCGCAGAGATGGCACGACTAATGGCAGGTGAATCAATAGTCACCCCGTCGGCCCTGGCTCCATAATCTTTCACATTATGGATGGACGCCTGCATCAACAGCACCCAGCAACAAACCGATATGAACACAACCAAACGTTTCATCTCTTATTTTCTTTTAGAAATAATTCCGGTAACATAAAGTAATTATAATCCGCCTTGGCATTCTGTTTATAGAAACAGAAGTAACAATTCTCTTGCGCAGTCCAGGAGTAGAAACCGGAAAGTACAGGAGCATCTGTTTTCTTTCCCGAATGATACAATTTTAGTGGGGTTTTCTGCTGATGGGCATCCGACAAGCGAAGTTCAGAACCAACAGGCATGATTCCCGAAATAACCCGCAACCCCATACTTTCGCCATAATATACAGTAACAGCGTTCTCTTCATCACTGAATACATTGTCCCGGCAAGCCCTGGGAAAGATTATATTTCCTTCTTTCGAAAGAGTTTCATCTTCATTGCAAGCTCCGAAAGCCCAACACAAAGATATATTTTCGGGTAAACGGGAGCCGGAAACCTCCATTACAAAACCCTTCGTATCTGCCAAAGGACATATTACCAACCTAACTTCACCCTTTCCCAACAATGCATCCTTTATGGTATATATCCGGTCTCCCGTTTTCTTCAAATTACATTCATCCAACCAACGGCTTTCATCACCTGCTACTATTCCGAGTCGGAAAGTACCCGCCCCTTTAGACAAACAGAAAGGAAGCACCTGTGCTTTCACTTCCATCAGCGCAAGGACTAACAATAATAATATCGTGATGCCTCTTCTCATAGTATCTAGTATTCCGTTACATTAATTCATGCTGCGAAAATAGGCCATTTCACAGTTTCAATAAATGGAAACATGTACATTTACATGGAAATTCATCTAAAAAAGTCCTATTTTGCAGGAAATTGCATTATTTTCCATAGGCTCTTTTTCCTGAGTCACTTATCTTTGCGTACATATAAATCCAACAAGAAAAACATCCATGAAAAAGCAAATCTTCACCCTACTTTGTGCATGCCTGATGAGCGGAATGCTCTTTGCACAATCAACATGGTTCAATGACAAAAACCTCACCCTGACCGGTGTTTACTACTATCCCGAGCATTGGGACGAAAGCCAATGGGAACGTGACTTCAAGCAGATGCATGACTTAGGTTTTGAGTTCACCCACTTTGCCGAGTTTGCCTGGGCGCAACTGGAACCGGAAGAGGGTAAATATGACTTCGCCTGGCTGGACAAGGCAATCGCTTTGGCAGACAAGTACAAACTAAAAGTAGTGATGTGTACTTCTACCGCTACCCCACCCGTCTGGTTAAGTCGCAAATATCCTGAAATCCTGATTAAGTATGAAGATGGTACAGTCCTCGACCACGGTGCCCGCCAACATGCATCATTCGCCTCTCCACGATATCGGGAGCTCGCCTACAAGATGATAGAAAAGTTGGCACAACATTACGGCAATGATCCACGCATCATAGGCTGGCAGCTTGATAACGAGCCTGCCGTACAGTTCGATTATAATGAGGCGGCAGAAGTAGCATTCCGCAACTTCCTGAAAAACAAGTATCACAATACTATCAAAGAACTGAATGATGCCTGGGGCACTGCTTTCTGGAGTGAAGTTTATTCTAACTTTGACGAAATCACCCTCCCCAAGACTGCCCAGATGTTTATGAATCATCATCAAATACTGGATTACCGACGCTTTGCCGCCGAACAAACCAATGACTTTCTGAACGAACAATGCCTGCTGATTAAGAAGCATGCCCGCAACCAATGGGTTACCACCAATTATATCCCCAACTATGATGAAGGCCATATTGGTGGAAGTCCCGACCTGGATTTCGTAAGCTATACTCGCTACATGGTTTATGGCGATAACGAAGGCATCGGACGTCGCGGATATCGGGTGGGAAATCCGTTACGCATTGCCTTTGCCAACGATTTCTTCCGCCCCGTACAAGGAACTTACGGAGTAATGGAACTGCAACCGGGACAAGTAAATTGGGGAGGTATTAATCCACAACCACTTCCCGGCGCTGTCCGCCTGTGGCTCTGGAGTGTATTTGCAGGAGGAAGCGATTTCATTTGTACGTACCGTTACCGCCAACCGCTTTACGGAACAGAGCAGTATCATTACGGAATTGCCAACACAGACGGCACTACCATCACCCCCGGAGGACATGAATTCGAACAATTCATCAAAGAAGTGAAACAATTGCGTACACAAGCAAAAGCACGTGATGTGAAACCCGCTGATTACCAAGCCCGTCGCACCGCCATACTTTTCAATCACGAAAATGCATGGAGCATCGAACGCCAGAAGCAGAACCGTACCTGGAACACGATGGCACACATCAACAAGTATTACCGTACGCTAAAAAGCTTCGGCTCTCCGGTCGATATTATTAATGAAAGCAAAGACCTGTCACAGTATCCGGTAGTCATTGCTCCTGCCTATCAGATGGCAGACAAAGCATTGGTAGACCGTTGGACTGAATACGTAAAGAATGGCGGTAATCTGGTACTAACCTGCCGTACAGCACAGAAAGACCGTTACGGCCGTCTGCCCGAAGCACCTTTCGGTTCACAGATCTATGATTTGACGGGAAATGAAATAGAGTTTTACGACCTTCTGCTCCCCGAAGAACCGGGAAAGTTTGTTATGGATGGCAAAGAATACCCCTGGAATACCTGGGGAGAGATACTGAAACCAAGTAAGGATTGCCAGACCTGGGGAAAGTATATCGAAGAATTTTATGAAGGAAAACCGGCCATTACTACCCGCAAACTTGGTAAAGGCACTATCACTTATGTAGGAATCGACAGCACAGACGGAACCTTAGAAAGAGATGTGCTCAAAAAGCTCTATGCAAAACTGAATATATCTGTAATGGATCTGCCGTATGGAGTAACGATGGAATATCGCAACGGTTTGGGAATAGTTCTCAATTATGGCGACAAGCCCTATCACTTCAATCTTCCTGAAGGAGCCAAAACTTTGATAGGAACAACAGATATTCCGACGGCAGGAGTACTGGTATTCGCAACAAAGCAATAGTTCAAAACCGGCATCTATTTATACACAATAAGTATCATGAGAAAGAAACTATTATTTATCATCTTCTGCCTGTCCGCTCTCACGGGATTCGCACAGACAGCAAACACTCACTCGCAAGCGGATGATCTGAAAGGAAAACGTATCGGAGTCATTGGTGACAGTTATGTGAAGAACCACAAAGAACCTGTTGAAAATACCTGGCACTATGCGTTTGCTCAAAAACATGGCATGGAATACTTCAATTATGGCAGGAATGGGAATAGTATTGCTTATTCCAGCCCGCGCTGGGGCGAGGCCATGTACATAAGATATAAAGAGATGACAGACAGCCTCGACTATGTTATCGTAATCGGAGGACACAACGATGCTTTCAAGCTTGATTCCATCGGAGGAATAGATAATTTCAAAGCTAAGCTGGAAATACTCTGCAAAGGCCTCGTAGAGAAATATCCCACAGCCAAAATCTTTTTCTTTACCCGATGGAACTGTAAGAACTTTAAGGAAAGTGACTCCGAGAAAGTGGTAGACGCCATGGTTGAAGTCTGCGGTAATTACAGCATTCCCATCTTTGATTGCGCCAGGAAGGGAGGTATCTATGCCGACAATGACACTTTCAGAAGAATATATTTTCAGGGAGAGAAGGACACGGCACATCTGAATGCAAAAGGTCATGTCCGCTTCCTGAAAGTAGCGGAGAACTTTATATTACAGTATTGAAGCCACTGTGGGCTCTTTGACCGGAACACCTAGCTGTTTCCTTTTTTCATCTTTATCGTAAGTAGCAGTTCAAAATTGGTTTGATACATATAACTCGTTTTCGCATCATGTTTTGTTATTTGAAGATGCTCAGTGGAGCCATCCAGTAAGTGTAAAATCAAGATCATGTCAAGTAAACAAGAAAAGGGTTGCCTCATCTGCCTACAGAGGACAACCCTTTACAAATCAACAAAACTATATTATCCTATACCCTAAATTAATACCCCGGATTCTGCATATCCTTCTTTTCTTGATCTGTCAGTGGTTCACCATTGTCATTAGTCAAGCCATCAAGGAACGACTGAGGAATAGGACGCAGGTTATGATGTTCTTGAATATAGAGTGTTTCAGGATTGAAAAGTTTGGCACGCTTATAAAGAGTCTTCGTGCGGCTCAGTTCATCCCAGCGATTCCACTCACCCAATAATTCACGAGTACGTTCGTTCAGAATAAAATTAACCTTACCTTCTAGTGTATTAACACTCAGTCCCATTCCGTTCAATACAGCTTGGTCTTCTGCAGGGAGGTTGTTCCAACTGGAGATTTGAAGGCTAGATGCATTCCACGATTCACTTTCTACCGGACGTTCCACACCCGTAGAAAGTACATAAGAATTCTTCTGGATAAACGAATATTCAAATGCCTGCTGATTCGTCAACTTAGCGCCATTGGCATCTTTGTTACCTTTTGCACAATTGCCTGAAGCTGTTGAGTTACTCTTGAAAGCAATAGTACCATCTACATAATATTCACGGTCTTCACCGGCTTTCCATTCAGCACGTTTGCGCAGCAAGTTAATAGTAGCCAATGCGCCTGCATCATCACCATTACGTACTTGACATTCAGCTTTCACAAGGTAGGTCTCACCAACACGAGCCATCGTTACATCTCGGTGTGCATCCCCCTTTTCACCGGTACGGCTACCATCGGCTGTTTTGTTAATACCACAGAACATATTAGAACGATTGGCTGCCGATGTACCGTAAGTATTCATCACATATTGACCTTCAGCATAAACCGGGGCTACATTGGGTACCCATTTACCCGTTTCAGGATTGACAAATGTATGCTTAATAGCCGCACGACCAAACTCATCCTTACGAAAGCGTGTGTCATCCTTCTTATTCAACAAGAAGAGAACTCCTTGATCGCCAAATGTGGGCGCATTTTCAGCTTTAACATAATCGGGCGTTGCTACGTTATTGCAAATACCATAAACCGTTTTAAAGGTTTTCCACATACGAGAATCATTCACATTATCAAACACAGCATAAGTATATTCTGTAGGACGGCAACGCTGGAACTCCATGTCGCCGATATACTGACCACGGGGAACATAGCCACCTGAATAAGTGTTGTACTGCGAAGAGAAATAATTATAGGTACGATTTCCGTAACGGCCAACAGTAGTCGAAGCATCGTTATGCAAAGCCGACATCAAGATTTCTTTCGACTTTTCAATATTACAGTCCACCCCTGTCCAGTTGGAATACAAATTATTATAATCTTTTTCCAAGCCACGCGCATCAATGACTTCATCACAGAGCCGGATGGCACGGTCAAGATCGGTCTTTGCAGGATAATTACTCTTCCAAGTGCAACGCTCGCTTTGGCGATAGAGTAGAGCTTTAGCCAAGAAATGGGCAGCCGTATATTTAGTCCACGTACCAGCACCACGCCAATCGTCTGTACGAAGCAAATCATACGCTTTCTGCAAGTCATCAATGACTTGATTCAGTACATCTTCACCACTAGACAGCTTGAAGTTACGTGGAACGCCTGCACTTACATCAATAGGTTCCAGTTGTAATGGGCAACGCTCGTATTGGCAGAACAGACGATAATAGTTGTATCCACGCAAGAAATAAGCTTCCCCCAAGGCTGAATTGCGATCCTGTTCACTGGCTATGAGAGGAGCTTTTTGCAACAGTAGATTACACGTTGCAATACCAAAATACAATTCGTTCCACAAATCTGCAGGCGAAGGATGGTTTCGACGCGACGATCCTGCCGGATTCATTTCAGCCGTATTATAGTCCATCCATCCAAGCGAAGTTTCGTCTGATCCCATTGAAAATTCATCACAACCATAAAGTGTAATGGCATAAGCCCATTCGTATCCAAAGTGCCAACGCAGGTTACCATAAAGACCGGCAGCCATGGCCAATGCGCCCGCACCAGTTTCAAGCAAAGCATCCGTAGTAGTATGGTTTGCATTTTCTTTCAGGAAGTCATCACCGCATGAGGTCGTACCAAACATTATTGAAGCGGCAAGAATACCCGATAATATTTTATTAGTATTTTTCATATTCGTTTTTTTGTTTAATGATTAATGATTAGAAACCTACATTCAAGCCAAACGTAACACCACGATTGTAATAAGACGTACCGAGATCGAGGTCAATGTAATCAATAGATGAATAGATGTCACCCAGATTACGTCCTTGTACATATACTTTCAATGAATTGATACCTATCTTTTTACAAATGTTTTGCGGGATGTTGTACCCCAAAGAAATATTACGCAGTTTCAGGAAGGAAGCATCCTTATAGCCCAACAGACCGGCATAAGAGTCACCCGAACCGTAGATAGGCATCTGCCATTCGGCATTCGGATTATCCGGTGTCCAATAGTCTATTTCACGCTGCTGGAACTGACCGGCCTGTGCCTCGCCTCCTGTCGAAATCATGTAACCGAAACGACCGTACAATTCAATTCCCAATTCAACACCTTTCCAAGTAAAATAGTTACTCCAGCCCAACGTCCAGCGTGGGGTCTTATTACCCAAAATTATCTTATCATCGTTGGCATCAAGCTGGTAGTCTCCATTCTGATCTACCGGCTTCACCATGCCGACCTTGAATTTGCTTCCCTTCTCATTCCACTTAGCCATTTCCGCCGCATCTGATTCTTTCCAGATACCATCGGCAGCATAATCATAAAAGACTCCTATAGATTGACCAATGAACCATGTGTTGTCAATCATATCATTCTTGCCATTAGCCAGTTCAACAATCTCTTCTTTCTGATAAGCTGCATTGAGAGATGATACCCATTCAAAATCCTCAGTACGGATGGGAGTTACATTCAACGAAATGTCCACACCGAAGTTCTTTGTCTGCCCGATATTCTGCATTGTAGAAGGATACCCTGTCAGAGTAGGAATATTTACGGACATCAACAAATCTTTCGTCTTGGAGTGATAAACGTCTATCGTACCATTGATACGGTTACTTAAGAATCCGAAATCAATACCATAGTTCCACTGTGTAGTTTTCTCCCACGACAGGTCTCTATTAGCCATCGAATTGGCTTTCTTACTCATATCTACATAGTAAGGCTCATTAGTCACAAAAATCATTTGGTTACCCGTCGAAAATGGCATCCAACCTGTAAAGATTCCACCCAATGTACCATAAGGGCTGACGGAAGAGTTACCCGTTGTACCTACACCAATACGCAGTTTCAAATTGTCAATCCAAGTAATGTCTTGCATAAACTCTTCCTGGTTAATGCGCCAACCAAGGGCGGCTGACGGGAAAAAATCCCATTTATTGCCTGCCGCCAGTACTGACGAACCGTCGTAACGTCCTGATACAGTCAAAAGATAGCGATCATTGAACGAATAGTTTATACGAGCCATGTAGGATGCCATCTGGCTTTCGGTCAAACCGGTACCCATGCCTGCTTTGTAACGGGATTGTGTAACATCAACAATCCCCATGTTATTCCATAGCATTTCGGGAACAAGGATATCAGATGCACTCATTGAACCGCTTTCATGGTTATTCTTTGAAGCTGTCTGCAACAATGTCACGCCGATGTTGTGCTTGCCAAACTGGCGGTTATAGAGAATCATATTGTCCAGCGTCCAGGAAAAATAACGGTTAGACCCCCAACTGGCATAATTCGTTGAACCGGCAAGGGATGCCGATGAACTGTCGCGGAAGATACCATTGCGATTGTAACGAAAATCAGGACCAAAAGCAAACTTATAGCTCAAACCTTCCAACGGTTTCCACATCTTACCGAAATCCAATTGTGCGTAGAAACTAGCCAATGCACGATAATTTTCACGATCATCGTTCACCTTCTTCCATTCATCCACTACCGTATAAGTACGTGATTCGGTATGCGGCGTAGCAATCACATTTCCTTCATCATCGTATGGTACAGCATAACGAGGAATGGATTTGGCCAGTCCGTAAATATCACCGGGGCCGTTATTCGTACCGGCCATACGATCCACACCATACTGTTGGTCTGCAAACGACATATTAATCGATGCTCCTATTTTAATCCAAGGTTTCGGTGTAATATCTACAGTTGCAGCCAGATTAAAACGCTCATATTCCTGTCCTTTCTGCGTACCTTTGTTATTTAAATAGCCGAAAGAGAAAGATCCTTGCAGATTCTCACTACCACCAGTGGCGCTCAATGTATGCTCATGGGTGATACCTGTACGCGTTACGATGCCTGTCCAGTCGGTATTGCTTACTTTGGAACCATCCCAAGAGTTACCTTCCCAGCCTTTGTTTACATTTTTCAAAGCATAGGTGTCACCCGCAAAGATTTTTTGGTCGTTCTCATAAGTAGGCGCATTACCAGGAGCGTAAACCTCTGGGTTATTGTTGTAGTACGCCCAGCGCTTCCAAGTAATGTAATCACTGGCACTCATCACAGGCGACTTATCTTCTATAGTTTCCATAGTGACCGTTCCAGAGTAATTTAAGGCAAATTGTCCCACTTTACCGCGTTTAGTAGTGACAAGCACAACACCATTGGCACCACGCGAACCATAAATAGCCGTAGAAGAAGCATCCTTCAAAATGTCAATCGACTCAATGTCACGCGGATTTAGTGTCTCGATCCCCCCTGCACTCAAAGGAACACCATCCACGACATAAAGCGGAGTATTACTGGCATTCAATGAACGATTACCACGGATACGAATAGAACCTACAGAACCCGGACGCTGACTGGAAGTAATATCCACACCTGCCGCCTTGCCTTGTAATGCCTCAAAAGCATTGCTTACGGGCTTTGCATTCAGTTCCTTACTTCCTACGCGTGTCAAAGCACCCGTCACGTCACTCTTCTTCTGAACGCCGTAACCTACTACCACTACTTCATCCAACATTGCATTATCTTCCTGCAATGTCACCTGGAAATTTGTTTTTCCTGCAACAGAAATTTCTTGGTCTTTATAACCTATAAAAGAAATAGAAATCGTACCATTGTTAGGTACATTGGAAAGAGTAAATCGACCATCCAAGTCAGTAATCACACCATTAGTAGTGCCTTTAACCAGAACATTGGCACCAATAACCGGTTCACCGGTTTGATCAATTACAGTACCCGAAACGGTTTTGCTTTGTGCGGCGGCTCCTATAGCCAATACCGAGAACAAAGCCACGAGAAACAGCCGTTGGAGTTTACCCAGACGACTCAACAGACTTAAATTCTTGCTGTTTTTCATACT
>NZ_QRKI01000018.1:0-40567 GCF_003471885.1 Bacteroides sp. AM16-24 | reverse complement strand
TTGGAGTTTACCCAGACGACTCAACAGACTTAAATTCTTGCTGTTTTTCATACTTTAATTATTAAGTTAAACAAAAGTTAGTTTTCTATTCTCTCAGGAGAATTAAGGTCTCCCACCTGTGAAAAAGTGTTGCAAATATATATGCAAAGTACAAAAAAGGGAATGTAGGATTGTGTCAAAGCATGGAAAATTCAGTCTTTTCAACTGAAAAATAGTATCAACGACTGTGAATAAAATCAAAATGATTAGTCCTCGTAGCATTTTGATTATTCCGGGCATTTTATTATCGGAATTGTTACTCTAATATTGTAGCGAGAAACATATAAATCCAAAAACGAATATGGCCAATCTTTCAATAGTCATTGTACCTACAAAAAAGTTATCCAATGGAAGACATCGAATAAGAATTGCAGTAGCGCACCGTTCGCAAACCAGATATATTTCTACTCAATTCATATTGGATTCTGCAAACCAACTGAAAAATGGTAAAGTAGTCAGGCACGAAAATGCAGCAAATATTAACACTTGCCTGCGCAAGATAATCTATGAATACGAAGAAATCTTATCATCCATTCATTATTTACAAACACTGTCGTGTACGGAGTTGATACATACCATTACCCGTGAACAACAAAAAAAAAGAGTTACTTTTCGTGTGGTAACTGATGAATACCTCTCTTCTATGAAAAATGAAGAGCAAAAGAAGTCCTATAAGTTGTACAGGATAGCCTGTGAAAAATTTCAGAAGTATATGAAAGGAGATTTCCCTCTGATACAACTTACGCCACTGCATATACAAGGTTTTGCCAATACAATGAAAGAAGAAGGGTTGTCCGCAACCTCTGTCAGAATTTACCTTACCTTAATAAGAGTCATACTGAACTATGCCAGGAAAATGAACTACGTAAATTATCCGGTCCATCCTTTTGTGCTATTCAAAATGCCAGTCAGTAACGTCAGGGAATTAGACTTAACCATAGATGAAATGAAAAGAATCAGGGATGTAAAATTGTGCAAACCGACCCTGAAAATGGTACGGGATCTATTCATGCTTACTTATTATTTAGGTGGCATTAACTTGAGAGACTTGATGGAATACGATTTTAAAGACCGGAACTGCATGCGGTATGTGCGTCATAAAACCCGGAACAGCAAGAAGAGTGAGAACGAAATAGCCTTTACCATTCAACCGGAAGCACAAGATATCATCAATAAGTACATATCAGAAAGCGGAAAATTAGTCTTTGGCAAATACTCGTCTTATGAGAAAGTATATAGTTTAGTGTTCAGACATATATATAAGGTGGCAAAGTTAGCCGGAGTTACTAGAAAAGTATCCTATTACTCCGCCAGAAAAACATTTGCCCAACATGGATATGAATTAGGAATTGAAATAGAAAAAATAGAATATTGCATAGGGCATAGCATGAAAAACAACCGTCCCATATTCAATTATATCAGAATCATGCAGGAGCATGCTGATAAAGTGTTCAGAGCAATTCTCGACCGATTAATTCAATAAATGCAAGTTCTTTAATAATGCTTTAATATTCAACGCATTACATTTACCAATTGTTTTTCTCATAATGTAAAAGCATTTACCACAGGATGTAACGGTCTTTACCGCTTATTGTAACGGTCTTTACCACGGTATGTAACGAGTTTTACCACGGCATGTAACGAGTTTTACCACGGCATGTAAATGGAGTTACCGTGTGGCGTTAAAAGAGTTATTGTGTGGTGTTCTGTAAAGTATGCGATCAGTTGGCGGAATGACTTTCACTTTGTGTCCGAAAGAGATCAAGGCTGGAGTTGGGCAGTATCCGGTCCGTATCAACTCCGTAACAGATTCGGTTAGAAGTACCTCTATGTGGAGATGGTACGGAGCAAATAAGGATTTGCCCCCTTTTTGATATACCTCTGACAGGATATTGACAGCTTCCAAATTCCGCCAACGAATTAAACAGACTCAAATCTACTGCAAAAAAGGATATTTATGTGCAATCTGGCGAGGCTTACAGAAACCATCCATAAGAACTGAGGATGAGTATGTTATGGATAAAGTGCCTCTTCATTCTCCACATATACACCTGAAAATCAAAGAAAAATCTTCATCGGTGTAGGATGTAGGAAAGATTGATGAAAACATTGTTTGAATGAAAAACTTGGGAGCACAACATTTTAATAATCAACTCAGGGAGAAACTCAAATGATAAGCGTAAAACTTTGCTCTGAATTATTGTATTGAAACTCTTGATGTACCTCTATATCAGAGCCTCAGCTATTCTATTTGGATATTATCAAGTTAACTTTTGTTTAACTTAATAATTAAAGTATGAAAAACAGCAAGAATTTAAGTCTGTTGAGTCGTCTGGGTAAACTCCAGCGGCTGTTTCTCGTGGCTTTGTTCTCGGCATTGGCTATAGGAGCCGCTGCACAAAGCAAAACCGTTTCGGGTACTGTCACCGACAAAACGGGTGAAACTGTAATTGGAGCCAGTGTAGTAGTAAAAGGTACTACAAATGGTACAATTACCGATATCGATGGTAAATTTACCATCTCCAATGTACCTGACAATGGGATTATACAGGTGAGTTTTGTCGGATACAAAACTCAGGATATTCCTGCGGGGGGGAAATCCGTTTTTCATATTACATTAGAAGAAGATGCTGAAATTCTGGATGAAGTAGTGGTAGTAGGTTATGGTGTACAGAAGAAAAGCGACATAACCGGAGCACTAACTCAAGTAACGGAAAAAACAATCAAAGAGCGCCCGGTACAGAATGCTTTACAAGCGATGCAAGGTAAAGCTGCCGGCGTGCAAATTACATCCAACAACCGCCCGGGGGAACTGGGTGATGTACGCATCCGTGGTAATCGTTCCATTAATGCAAGCAACGACCCGCTATATGTAATCGATGGAATCCCGATGACTGCAGGTTCTATGGCTGATGTCAATCCCAACGATATAGAATCTATGGAAATTTTAAAGGATGCGTCTGCCACAGCTATTTATGGTTCACGTGGAGCCAACGGCGTCGTCCTGATCAGTACCAAAAAGGGTAAAACCGGCAAGGTGACCATTAACTACGATGGTTCAATGTCCTTTTCAACGATTGATTCTATGACTGACTGGATGAACTCAGGAGAACTGATTGACTGGAATCGCCAGTCTAATATTAATGCAAATGCATATACAGGTAAGTATGGCAATGCTCCCGACCCCGATATTGATGGTGATGCGTATTTTGGCGGTGTAACCAAATACCCCTATCTGCGTCCAGTATTCAATTCGGCCTTCCAATTTAATAGCGATGGTACTCCTGTATTACGTGACGCCACCGAATATGAACAAAAGGTTCTGGGATATGCTGCCAGAGTTCCGGTATACGATTCCTCGAAAATACCCACAACTCCCTGGACAGACTATGTAACCCGCACGGCAATTACTCACAATCACCAGTTATCCCTGTCTGCCGGTACCGAAAAATCAAAACTTTATATGTCTTTGGCATATCTGGACCAGCAATCACCGATGAAGGATCAGGACTACAAACGCTATACAGTGAATTTGAATGGTGAAATACAGGCTACCGATTTCCTGAAAGTTGGCATGGGCGTTAATCTCAGCCATTCCATTAAAAATTATGGTATTGTAAGTAACTTCTCAAACACTACTGCCAAAGACTCTTATGGTTTAGCCACCAACCTGATGCCATATGCACCGGCATACGATGAAAACGGTTCCTTACTGAGCCCGTCTGATGGTCCTTCGCAACACAATGCACTACTGAACATTGACCAGGCGCAGAATGAAACACGCTATTACGGAGCTATGTTAAGCTCTTTTGCTGAACTGGACTTCGGGAAAATCTGGACTCCGCTGGAAGGTATAAGATGGCGTACAAACTTCGGTGCACAATACCGTAATGCACGCGAAGGTAGTTATTATGGTAACGATTTCACCAATCCGCTAGGGTATGCCTCAACAGAACCGAATGTAGCTTACAACAACCAAAGCCAGAAATTGGCATGGACATTGGAAAATATGATTTTTGTAAACAAAACATTCAATAGAATCCACTCTTTGGGACTGACATTAATGCAATCTGCCGAATATTATCGTACAGAAGGTATCGAGGTACGCGCTTATGAATGTAAATTCCCCACCGCATTGTGGTATAGTGTAGGTGACTCCAACACATCAAAGGCCGGTATAGGTTCCTCATTCAGCGAACAACAACGCGCTTCTTATATGGGCCGCATTAATTATTCTTTGATGGACCGTTATCTGATTACCTTGACAGGTCGTTGGGATGGTGCTTCAATGTTAGCCGTAGATAATAAATGGGATTTCTTCCCTTCAGCCGCCCTGGCATGGAAGGTGAATGAGGAAAATTTCATGCAAGCTATAGGATGGATCAATACATTGAAAGTACGTGTAGGTTATGGTGTGACCGGTAATGCTTCTGTCAGTCCATATCAAACAGGTGGAGCAATGGTTTCACAATGGGCTAACAAGCCTTTCGGGCAAGGTGCAGTAACCACAAACACCACCGGTGCCAAGGCTTCCGTATTGCCCAACAAAATGCTTGGTTGGGAGAAAACTGCTTCCACGAATGTGGGTATCGACTTCGGCTTTCTGAATAGTAGAATCACCGGTAGTGCCGAATACTACATTGCCAAAACTTCTGATTTACTATTAAACCGTTCTATTCCTATCATGACCGGATATACCCAAATTTTATCGAATGTAGGCAAGACTCAAAATAAGGGTTTTGAATTAACATTGTCTACTGTAAATGTCCAAACCAAAAACTTTACCTGGAAAACCGATTTCACCTTCTCTACTAACAAAGAAAAGATAGTAGAATTGGCTGATGGTAAAAATGACGATACCGCCAATGGCTGGTTTATAGGAAAACCAATCAATGAGGTTTGGACATACAAATACGATCGCCTGTGGCAGAATACTACTGATGACCAAAGACTGCTGGCAGTTTATAAAGCAAATGGTATTACGATGTTCCCAGGTATGGCTAAATTGGTAGATCAACCATTCATCGAAGTACCAAAAGGTACAGAAGGAGCAGTAACAAAAACTATTGATGTCAATGGACAGAAGCAAGAAATCACTTATATGAATAACGGTTTCGGAAAATTTGATAATGATGACAATCATTTCTTAGGTTCATTTACCCCGAAATGGGAAGGTGGTTTTACTACTACATTCATTTACAAGAACTGGCAGCTGAATGCATTTGTCTATGGCCGCTTCGGCAATACGTATTACGGATTAATGCAAACTTACGGACGTCGCGTTGAGAAGGATACCTGGAGTCCTGAAAATACGGGAGCCCGATTCCCGCAACCGCGCGCAGGAGGAGAGACTTTTACAGACTATAGTGCTTATATGAGTTACACTAAAGGCAATATGGTTGCCATCCGTAACATTGCATTGTCATATACACTGCCCGAAAAAATTCTAAATAAGATAGGTGCGTCCAGTTGCTCTATTTATGCCCAAGTACTGAACCCCTTCATTTTCGGGGGTGAATTAGTAAAGGCAGGAATCAACCCGGATGATACTACAGGATGGAGCGAAAGTACTAATCCGACTAATTATATTGGAGGCCAGACCAATAATACAGTGTTGAACCGCAGTTATGTGATAGGTCTGAGACTTGGCTTTTAAATAACAGAATATTAAGATAAATACAATATGAAGAAATATATATTACTATCGATAATTGCATTGGGAAGCATATCTTGTACAGACAGCTTTCTGGAAGAAAAAATGGTATCTACCATTACGCAAGATTATTTTGAGACCGAACAAGGTCTGGAACAACTGATCGTAGGTACATACGACGCCTTGCGGGTAACAAAACAATACGAACAAGGTCCTGCAAGCTTGATGGCAGGAGTAGATAACTTCTCTCAGAAAACAGCATCACGGGGTATGTATTCCGCGAGTGAATGGAATGCAACTGGAAAGTTGGCAGGTTTTACCAATGGCTTGTGCGGTGAGAATGCCAAATCACTATTAGGCTTCTACCCCATCATTAACAACTGTAACCGGGCTATAATATCTATCCGTGAAGGCAAAGCGCTCGGCAAGTTTGCCAGCGATGCAAATTATGCAGCCAAGGCTCTGTCAGAAGCTTTATTCAACCGTGCCTACTCACTTTACATTATGAGCACCATGTACGGTGAAATATTCGTTCCGCAAGGATATACAGAAGAGCTTCCCTCCAATTACAACTATGCCCGTGAAAGCGTTCCCAATATATACCGGATGCTAATTACAGATTTGCGTTATGCTTATGATCATCTGCCGGATGTCAATGAACAGAATCTGACTACAGACTTCGGTCGAGCAACGAAAGGGGCAGCCGCACATTTTTTGGCAAAACTCTATTTGCAACGTGCACAAGGTGCTAAATATGGTAGTTCGGAATATGGTGTAAAAGCCGACGGTCATGTAGATACCAATAACCAGAAATCTTATTTAGGTATGCTATATAAAGGAGAAGGTGCTGCCGACCTGGATTCCTGTATATATTATACATCAAAGGTTATAGATCATGGTTATTATGATTTGGAACCTGACTTTGGAAAATTGTTCAACCATCCATTGGGAGATTATTCAAATGAAAATAGCCGGGAATTGATTCTATCTTGCGTATATGGTCCGATGGGTGGAGCCGACAATGGCCGTTATGGTAACCGCCTGCCTTATTTCTTCGGAGGTGACTATGCCAATGCTTCTTGGGGAATACCTGATTTCTGTTGGGAATATCCCACAAAATCTTCAGCACGTGTAGGTTATACCAATGACTTCGGTTTTGACCTATACGTTAACAAACAAGCTGACTCCCGCTATCAAAAATCATTCCACGTAGAATATATAACAGCATTGAAGGGAGGAGATTCAAACTCATCCCCTGCTGCCAATCTTGACTATCACGCTTATAACAGTGATAATAACAAGACTTATATATGGACTGAAGCAATGGCAGATTATTTCAATGAACATATCCTTCCCAATTATACAAGAGAATCCTGGGGTAATAGAAGAGCTGTGCCCGGTGAACATAAAATGGGAAAAGGTGATCTGGCTTTCGCTTATGTGGAAAACACCAAAGAGACTGCCATTGACATCAATGAAGCTTTGGCACAACCCTTTGTCCTGATGGCACGCTGGATAAAAGATGGAGATAAATATTATTACCGTGTTCCTACTAAAGCCGAAGGAAGTAGTTATGCTTATAATGATAAAAGTTATTCCGGTCTGGACAAAATGGGTTCTACCGCATGTCCGGCAACATTAAAATATGATGAACCAAACCGCAATAATTATACGCACTACGAATCCGGCCGTGACGTACCTTTGTTCCGTTTAGCAGAAACCTATCTGCTTCGTGCCGAAGCTTATGGACGCAAAGGTAATTACAGTGCAGCTATTGCTGACATTAATAAAGTACGCGCACGTGCTGCTTATAAATCAGGTGAAAAGCGTGCAGAAGTGATTGCTCTTATACAACCGGGCCATGAAAAGCTCTCTCAGACAGAACAGCAATGGCCATATGAAGTGGCAATCGACATGACAGCTTCAATGTTGGTAGACGAATCTTATTGGGATGGTGCTTCTGTTCATTCAAATGCAGAAATGTATCCGGAAACTGCCACATCAACGGAAGACCGTTTTGTAAACTTCATCCTGAATGAATTAGCACGCGAACTGAATCAGGAAATGGTATATTACGAGAACTTACATCACTCGGGCTGGCAGGCAGACCGCATCATATACCATGATCAATTAGCATCTTCAAAACAAGGATTATGGGATTCTTCAGACAACTTAATTAACGGTATCGGACAGACAGGTGATGGCATGGGAATGTTCGAACCCCATTATACCCTAAAACCATTTGCCCAGTCTATGCTAGACTTATTGACGGATGAGAATGGTAATCCTCTGGACGACTCAGCTAAAAAAGCTTACCAGAATTACGGATATTGATTAATAAGATCTGTAGGGGGGGGAGACTTATGTACGGTTTCCCCCCTTTCTTATATACGGATATACCTAAATAAATGAATAACCGTACAATTTACCATATAAATGTATGAATTTCTATTTTACAGAGCGTTTATTGCGCCTAGTTTTGTAACATCAAATAAAAAAATGACATACTATGAGAAAGTTCTGTTTAACCATTATTGTATTAGCCAGCTTCAGTAAAGCACTGTTTGCCCAGTTTGGTAATTGCACTGCATCCGAAATGCAAACTTATACAGACCGTGAAACCGGAAACACCATTACCATACTTACCGACACTTTAAAGAATGACCGTTTCCTCTATCAGACAGACCCGATGTGGACACATGACGGAAAATATCTATTATTCCGGTCATCCAGTCGCGCAAACGATAAAAAGATAGAGCGTACCCTCCCAAATGGAGAGAAACGCAGTTGGACTCCCACACAAATTTATTTTATAGAAATGGCAACTGGCCAGATCATTCAGGCTACGGAAGGCCCAGATTTGGGCAGTGCATTCCTGGCCAACAAGAGCAACCGTATGTTCATCAGCCGAAAAGAGAAAGAAGACTGGAATCTGTATGTAATGGATCTGGATAAGTTCTTTGCAGATGTAAAAAAAGGAAAGGTAGGAAAACCTACCGCCTATGAAACTCTTTTAGGTACCTTTCCCACAAGCATGGGACGTCCCGGAGGATATGCCATAGATTGCAACGATGACTATGCTTATATCACCGTAGAACGTGAAGGTACAGAAGAAGAAAAAGAACGCATGGCGAAAAATGCATTCTTACCGGAAAGTAATCAGCCGGTAAAAATAAAACCATCTCTTTGTGGCATCCGAAAAATGAACCTTGCTACCGGCGAAGTAACCAAAGTTATCGATACCGAATTTAAAACAGGACACATACAGGCCAGCCGTTTCACACCGGAAGAAATCGTTTTCTGTAATGAAACCGGTGGCGATGCATATCAGCGCATGTGGTTCTGCACAGCAGACGGTTCGGTCTTCAAGCCTCTTTATAAAGAAACTCCATTAGACTGGGTCACTCACGAAACTTTTGTAACCAAAGACTATGTTTATTTCAACATCCTAGGTTTTCAGCCTCGCCTTCGTAAACAAGTAAGTGGTATTGCCCGTATCAATCTTCGCACCGATGACGTGGAATTAGTGGGTCAGGTAGAATTGGATAAAGACCGCAAAGCCATAGAAGGACAACTTACCGGACGGGGATTCTGGCATTGCAATGCAAGTCGCGACAATCGTTGGGCAGCTGGTGACACCTTCGGAGGAAATGTCTGGCTCATCAACGTACAGACCGGTCAACGCCATTGGTTGGTTTCGGACACCAAAATGAAACCGGATCATGCACACCCAAGTTTCAGTCCCGACGGCACAAAAGTACTTTTTCAATCCGGGCACTTCACAAACGGCAAGCGTTTGAATCTGATGATGGTTGATATAACTTCATTCAATAACTAAAAAAGAAAGCAATGAAAAACAAATATTTACTCCTCTGTACTTTGTTAATCGGTACAGCCAGTAGTTTACGAGCCCAAGATTTACGTGAACGTACTTACTACTATGAGATTCTGGAACCACGACATGAGCCGAAGCCTGAAGTAAATGGTTTTGCAACCGAACGAATAAAAGAGCACTTGAACAGAGGACTGACAGCAGCCCCTGCCATGGATGGAAAAGGCATATATCTTAGTTGGAGATTGTTGGAACAAGATGATGCAGATGTGTCCTTCCATCTATATCGTACTGTAAATGGCAAGACGGAACGCTTAACCAAATCTCCGGTAAAATCGACTTGTGATTTCATAGATCAATCTCCTGCAAACGGAAAAGCATCTTATTGGATCTGCGCATTGGATAAAAAGAAAAAAGTGATCGACACATCTACTAAAATAGAAGTGGAACTCCCATCATTGAAGAATTATCAATCAATCAAACTTAATAGAAATATAAAAGCCGGCAAGATAGCTGTTACCGATTTAAATGGAGACGGGGTTTATGATTACATCATCCGCACGCCGGATAAAAATGTAGACCCGGGGATGCCGGGCACTTTGGGTGGAGAAACTTATCAAATTGAGGCTTATCTGAATGACGGTACTTTTTTGTGGTCTAAAGACCTCGGACAAGGTATAGAACCGGGTGTATGGTATTCCCCTTTTATCGCTTACGACTTCAATGGAGATGGCAAAGCTGAAATAGCATTAAAGACTGCTCCTGAAAATTCAAAACGCAATGAAAAAGGACGTGTAGATTCAGATGAAGAATACTTGAGCGTATTGAATGGCATGACTGGAGAAGAAATAGTCCGCGTGGATTGGCCTGAGCGCAATGACAGATATGGAAATCTTGTCCGCCAGAATCGTAATCAGATAGGTATGGCATACCTGGATGGGAAGACACCTTATATATTAGCTTGTCGCGGGACCTATAAATTGATGGTTGTAGATGCCTGGCAATTAAATAGCAATAAATTGGAACGCGCCTGGAGATGGGATAGCGATGAAGAAAACCCTATAGTAAGAAGTATGGGATCACATAACATGATTTGCGGAGATGTGGATCAGGATGGAAAAGATGAAATACTCTTAGGTTCATGCATGCTTGATGACAATGGTACACTATTATGGTCTACCGGATTAGGACACCCGGACAAGATTTATCTGACAGATATTGACCCGAATCGTCCGGGAATGGAAGTATTTCTATGTTTGGAACCTTGGCATGACAACGGCCGTGGAGTTTGTGTGGTAGATGCAAAAACCGGACAACCCGTTTGGAACATCGGTCGCAAAACGTTCCATGTGGGTGACGGAATGGTTGCCGACTTCGATCCTACTCATAAAGGACTGGAATGTTTCGCAAGTGAAGACCGTAAAGGAGGAAGTACGGACAAATACTTACTTTCTGCAAGTGGCCAATACTTAGGCAAGAACGAAGATGTACCTTCCTGCCGAAACTGGGCATGGTGGGACGGAGATTTATTGCGTGAAACATTTAAAGGAGATGATAACCGGTGGGGAGCAAACTCTTCTTCTAACGGAAAATCTTTAAGCATTATAAAATGGAAAGGGGAATCTCTTACAGAAGGTATTGAAGGAGATATCCTGATGATTGCCGATTTATATGGCGATTGGCGTGAAGAGATCATCACAGCCCTACCGGGCGAAATTCGTATTTACACAACGAATATCCCTGCCAAAGACCGTCGTGTAACTTTAATGCAGGATGCGATATACCGGAATTATGTAGTACATCGTTCTATGGGTTATCCACAGGCACCTGTACCTTCTTACTATTTAGGAGAGTAAATAAGATGATTTTGAATGATAATCTATGCAAATGAATTTTTGTCTATAGAATGAGGGGAACTTTACGCTAGTTTTGCTCCCCAAAATAAATTAATAAACCATGAAACGTAGAATCCTTTTATTCCTTTTGGCTTTTATATCCATAAGCCAGTATGTAGGAGCATCAGATGCTCGCAATAAATATAATTTCAATTCCGACTGGTTACTTTCCGTTGGTGATACCCCTGAAGCCCAACAAGTACGTTTTCAGGATACGGATTGGAAAAAAGTCACTTTACCCCGCGCTTTTAATGAAGATGAAGCTTTTCGCTTAAGCATCGACCAGTTAACGGATACAGTGATGTGGTATCGTAAACACTTCCGTTTACCCGCTGGCAGTAAAGATAAAAAGGTATTTATAGAATTCGAAGGTGTCCGCCAGGGAGCTGATTTCTACATTAACGGTCAATATCTGGGGCTGCACGAGAATGGTGCGATGGCTGTTGGTTTCGACTTGACTCCTTATATAAAATACGGACAGGAAAATGTAATAGCCCTCCGCATTGATAATGACTGGAACTACAAAGAACGCGCTACCGGCACCAAATATCAGTGGAGCGACCGTAACTTCAATGCTAATTATGGTGGTATTCCTAAGAATGTATGGCTACATGTTACAGATAAATTATATCAGACTCTGCCTCTATACAGTAATCTGCAAACCACAGGTGTCTATATCTATGCGGAAGATATTCGTGTAAAATCCCGCAAAGCGGTAATCCATGCGGAATCCGAGATAAAGAACGAGTACAAACGTGCCAAGCAAGTGGCCTATAAAGTTGAGTTGATAGACCGTGACGGTAAAACAATCAAAGTATTCGACGGTACTCAGACTTTAGTGAAACCCGGAGAAACAGTAACCTTAAAAGCAGCTACAGAAGTGGACGGTTTACATTTCTGGAGTTGGGGATATGGCTACCTGTATACCGTAAAAACAAGTTTATGGGCAGACGGTAAAAAGATAGATGAAGTAGCTACCCGGACAGGTTTCCGCAAAACTCGCTTTGGGAAAGGTATGATATGGCTGAATGATCGCGTAATCCAGATGAAGGGATTTGCCCAACGTACCAGCAATGAATGGCCGGGAGTAGGAATGAGCGTTCCGGCATGGCTGAGTGACTATAGCAATGGATTGATGGTGGAAGATAATGCCAACTTGGTTCGCTGGATGCATATCACTCCATGGAAACAGGATATTGAATCGTGTGACCGCGTGGGACTGATCCAGGCAATGCAAGCCGGTGATGCAGAAAAAGACCGTGAAGGACGCCAATGGGGACAACGGACTGAACTAATGCGTGATGCTATCATTTACAACCGTAATAATCCGAGTATCCTGTTTTACGAATGTGGAAATGAGTCTATCAGTCGGGAACACATGATAGAGATGAAAGCGATACGCGATAAATATGACCCTCATGGTGGCCGTGCCATCGGTTCACGTGAAATGCTTGATATCCGCGAAGCCGAATATGGCGGAGAAATGCTTTATATCAATAAGAGTAAACATCACCCGATGTGGGCCATGGAATATTGTCGCGATGAAGGATTACGCAAGTATTGGGACGAATACTCTTACCCCTATCATAAGAATGGAGAAGGGAACAATTCTTTCAGATCCGCTGCAACCAATAAAATCCAGAAGAAAGTAGACGCACGCGCTTACAATCATAATCAGGATTCATTTACGATAGAAAATATAATTCGCTGGTTCGACTATTGGCGTGAACGCCCGGGAACCGGGGATCGTGTTAGTTCAGGTGGAGTAAAGATCATCTTCTCTGATACCAATACTCATTTCCGCGGGGTAGAAAATTATCGTCGTAGCGGGGTAACTGATGCCATGCGCATTCCCAAAGATCCTTTCTTTGCGCATCAGGTGATGTGGGACGGTTGGGTAGATATAGAAAATCCACGTATCCATATCATTGGCCATTGGAATTATAAAGAAGGTATAGTGAAACCGGTCTATGTAGTTTCCAGTGCAGAGAAAGTGGAATTATTCCTGAATGGAACATCCTTAGGATATGGTAATAGAGACCACCATTTCTTATATACTTTTGAAAACGTAGCATTTGCAGCCGGTAAATTGGAAGCAGTGGGCTATGATGAAAACGGAACAGAATGCTGTCGCACCCACTTACAGACAGCCGGTGAACCGGAGCAAATAAAGTTGAGCCTGATTCAGAGTCCTAATGGATGGAAAGCAGACGGTGCAGATATGGTATTGCTTCAGGTAGAAGTAATGGATAAAGATGGCAGACGTTGTCCGTTGGCCAATGACCTGATACATTTCGATGTGGAAGGACCTGCCGAATGGCGTGGTGGTATCGCACAGGGAAAAGACAATTTTATTCTTTCAAAAGATTTGCCGGTAGAATGTGGTATCAACCGCGCACTCATCCGCTCTCTGACAACTGCCGGTACAGTTCGCGTGACTGCAAAAGCCGAGGGTTTAAAATCTGCTGAAATCAGCTTCTCATCATCGCCCATAGAAGTAAAAGATGGATTAAGCAGCTATATCCCCGGCAATGAACTGGAAGGCAGATTAACCCGTGGAGAAACTCCATTAACACCTTCTTATAAAGATACGAAAGTAGATGTTGGCATCTTATCTGCTGTCGCCGGTGCAAATAATGAAAGCACTATCAATAGTTTCGATGATAACGAATTGAGCGAGTGGAAAAATGACGGAAGGGCAAATACAGCCTGGATCACTTACCAATTGGAACGTGCCGCACGGGTGGATGAAGTTTGCCTGAAACTGACCGGATGGCGTTTGCGCAGTTATCCGCTGGAAATCTATGCAGGTGACGAACTGATCTGGAGTGGAGAAACAGAAAAAAGTCTGGGATATGTTCATTTGAAAGTAAAACCTGTATTGACCAACGAGATTACCATTCGCTTGAAAGGGGCCAGCAAAGAAGGGGACGCCTTCGGACAAATAGTTGAGGTAGCTGCTCCCGTCGCCAATGAATTGGATTTATATAAAGCTAAGGATGGAGACAAGACCAGGCACGAATTACGCATTGTGGAAATAGAGTTTAAAGAAAACTTATGGCAATAAGGTTGAATTGTTATATAAAACAACAAATGGTTATGTATATACTCCTGCTTTGCGGGAGTATATATGCTTTTTCTCAATCCTATGAGAAGAAAAATAACCAGATTTCCGGCTTAAATGCCCGCCAGTTTCACAAATTCTGGAAAGTGGAGTCGGAATCGCCCGATTACAAAGTAACGTTCCGGGGAGATACAGTTGAGATTGTCTCCCCAAAAGGGCTGACTCTCTGGAGAAAGGAAAAGATGAGCGGCAAAGTCACCATTGAATACGATGCCTGCGTAGTCAGTGAAACGGGAAAAGACCGCCTGAGTGATTTAAATTGCTTCTGGATGGCTTCTGACCCGAAACATCCGGACAACTTATGGAAACGCGAGAAGTGGCGCAACGGAATATTCCTGAACTGCTACTCCCTGCAACTTTATTATCTGGGATATGGCGGAAACCACAACTCCACTACACGCTTCCGTCGCTATGATGGTAATGAAGCAGGCATCACCGATCCTCAGGCTCGCCCTGCGGTCTTAAAAGAATATACCGATGCAGAGCATTTACTGAAAGCGAACCACTGGTATCATATTAAAATTACGAACGAGAATAATAGGGTTAGTTATTATATAGACGGAAAGCGTCTGGTGGATTTCAGGGATGCCAAGCCACTGACTGAAGGTTGGTTTGGCTTCCGTACCACCCTATCGCGTACCCGCATTACCAATTTCCGCTACGAGTGCTCACTGCAAGAAACCTCCGCTGTGCCTTTGCAATGGATCGGCAGCACTCCCGAAATGGACAAAGCGGTCAGCTTCGGTGTGCCTTTTGAGAAAGGCAAAATCTCTCCTAAAAGCACTTTACAGTTAACTACCGTAAATGGTGAAAACATACCAATCGACACTTGGGTGCTGGCCTACTGGCCGGACGGTTCGGTGAAATGGAGCGGAGTAGCAGGCGTTATCCCTGCTGGAACAGAGGGGGCGACACTTGAACTAGCAAAAAAGAAGTCGGTAAAAAAGGCAAGAACAACAAATCCCAACGATCAAGCATCCGTTTCTGTCACCGAGACGCCACGAAACATTCTGATAGAAACAGGAGTAATTTCGGCCTACATTCCCCGCCAAGGCGAATTCCTAATAGACAGTCTGCTATATAAAGGGGTGAAGGTGGGCGAAAAAACACGCCTGATATGTAGCACACAAAGCACGCCCATTCTTGAAAGCACTTCGCAGGTATCTTTCAGTAACTATGTGAGCGAAGTGAAATCAGCAACGGTAGAGCGTTGCGGCGCTATACGTACGCTGATAAAACTGGAGGGCGTACATAAGAATAAAGACGGACGCGAATGGCTACCCTTTGTGGTACGTCTCTATTTCTATAGTGGAAGTGAACAGATGAAGATAGTACATAGTTTCCTGTTCGATGGAGACCAGAACCAGGATTTCATTCGTGCCTTGGGCATCCGGTTCGACGTACCTATGCGTGAAGCGCTTTACAACCGCCACATAGCCTTCTCCAGTGCTGACGGTGGAGTGTGGAGCGAACCTGTGCAACCATTAGTAGGGCGTCGTGTGCTGACATTAGGCGATGCGGCGAACAGGAACTCCGGCCGGGATGTGACAGATAAAAATGCCAGCAAGGATAAGGAAGCCTCCCTGCAACAACAACAGATGGAAGGGAAACGTATCCCGCCTTATGAAGCTTTTGATGAAAAAAATCGCTCACTGTTGGACAACTGGGCATCGTGGAACACCTACCGCCTCTCTCAGCTCACTGCAGATGCTTTCTCCATCCGTAAACGGGCCAATGACACAAATCTCTGGATAGGCACCTTCTCCGGCACGCGCAGTGAGGGATATGCTTTTGCCGGCGACGTCAGTGGCGGATTGGGGCTTTGCCTGCACGACTTCTGGCAGTCTTATCCTTCGGCCATCGAAATCTCCGAGACGAAGGCTCCCGTAGCTACCCTTACCGCCTGGCTATGGAGTCCCGATGCCGAGCCCATGGATTTACGCCACTACGATAATGTAGCGCACGATTTAAACGCCAGTTACGAGGATGTTCAGGAAGGCCTGAGCACACCCTATGGAATTGCCCGTACTACTACACTCACCCTGATCCCGCAGGGAGGATATGCCGGGAAGAAGGCTTTTGCCGACCGTGCCAAGCAACTTTCGGAACCAGGTGTGTTGATGCCTACTCCCAAATACCTGCACGCACAGCAAGCTTTTGGCGTCTGGAGCCTTCCAGATCGCAGTACTCCATTCCGCAGCCGGGTGGAAGATCGTCTGGATGCCTATATCGACTTCTACAAAAAGGCCATCGAACAGAACAAATGGTATGGTTTCTGGAACTACGGCGACGTCATGCATGCGTATGACCCTGTTCGCCACACCTGGCGATACGATATCGGAGGCTTTGCTTGGGACAATACAGAACTGGCCTCCAATATGTGGCTTTGGTATAATTTTCTGCGCACAGGACGTGCAGACATTTGGCGTATGGCAGAGGCTATGACCCGCCATACAGCCGAGGTAGATGTCTACCACATAGGGGAGAATGCCGGATTGGGTAGTCGTCACAACGTCAGCCATTGGGGATGTGGCGCCAAGGAAGCACGCATCAGTCAGGCTGCCTGGAATCGCTTCTACTATTATCTCACTACGGACGAACGCTGTGGAGATCTCATGACCGAGGTGAAAGACGCCGAACAGAAGCTCTATACTCTCGACCCAATGCGTCTGGCACAACCATGTAGCAAATATCCTTGCACCGCCCCTGCCCGCCTGCGCATTGGTCCCGACTGGCTGGCATACGCCGGAAACTGGATGACGGAATGGGAACGCACTCGCAATGTGGCTTACCGCGATAAAATCATTACCGGCATGAAGAGTATCGTCGCCCTGCCCAACCGGATTTTCACAGGCCCTAAAGCGCTTGGCTTTGACCCTGCAACCGGTGTCATCAGCAGTGAGTGCGATCCCAAACTGGAAAGTACCAATCATTTAATGAGTATCATGGGCGGCTTCGAGGTGATGAACGAAATGCTCCGGATGATTGAACTACCCGAATGGAAAGATGCCTGGTTAGATTATACGATACGTTATAAACAGAAGGCATGGGAGCTAAACCGTAGCCGTTTTCGCATTTCACGTTTGATGGGCTACGCTGCTTATCATACACGCAACCCGGAAATGGCAAAGGAGGCTTGGGCGGATTTGTTCACAAGACTGGAGCACACGCCGGCACCGCCTTTCCGCATCACAACTCTACTTCCGCCCGAGGTGCCTGCCCCGCTGGATGAATGTACCAGTATCAGCACAAACGATGCCGCCCTGTGGAGTCTGGATGCCATTTACATGCAGGAAGTGATTCCCATGGACGAGTAATTTGCACGATTTTCCATGTATATTGCATATTATTCTATGGAAGTATTTCGTATTAAGCCGTATTTTTGCAATTAATCAAAAACAAAATATATCATGAAAAAACCTTGTTTTAAATCCTTGGTCGGCATAGCTGCCATTGCAGCGATTGCGCTGGGATTATCAGGCGCTATACCTGCTCCCAAATATAAGACTGTCACTGTCAATGCACCTTTCGCCATGGAGCCGATAAAGGAATTTATTTTCCCCAATCGTGATTTTTCCATCGCAAATTATGGAGCAGTAAAAGGAGGGAAGACTATAAATACAAAAGCCATCGCTAAGGCCATCAAGGCATGCAACAAAGCCGGTGGCGGCCGTGTAGTGATTCCCGCTGGCGAGTGGCTTACAGGTCCCGTACACCTGATGAGCAATGTGAACCTGTATTTATCCGACGGTGCCATACTGCGCTTCACAGACAATCCGGAAGACTATCTGCCTGCCGTGATGACGTCATGGGAAGGTATGGAATGTTACAATTACTCTCCTTTGGTGTATGCTTTCGACTGTGAAAATGTAGCCATCACCGGAACCGGAACACTGCAACCCATCATGGACACATGGCGTAAATGGTTTAAACGCCCCAAACCACACATGGATGCGCTTGCAGAACTCTACACAATGGCCTCAACGGATGTTCCGGTAGAGAAAAGACAGATGGCGAAAGGAGAAAATAATCTTCGCCCGCACCTGATACACTTCAACAGATGTAAGAATGTCTTGCTCGATCAGTTCAAGATTCGTGAAAGCCCCTTTTGGACCATACACTTGTATATGTGCGATGGCGGTATTGTTCGCAATCTGGACGTATATGCCCACGGACACAATAACGATGGTGTCGATCTGGAAATGAGCCGGAACTTCCTGATAGAAGATTGTAAGTTTGATCAGGGAGATGACGCAGTTGTTATTAAAGCCGGACGCAACCAGGATGCCTGGCGGCTGGATACCCCATGTGAGAATATTGTAATCCGTAACTGTGACATTATAAAAGGACATACATTACTGGGCATCGGCAGCGAAATGTCGGGCGGCATACGCAACGTATATATGCACGATTGCGCAGCACCAGACTCCGTGTTCCGCCTCTTCTTTGCCAAAACGAATCACCGCCGGGGAGGTTTCATCGAAAACATCCACATGGAGAATGTGAAAGCAGGCAAGATGCAGCGTGTACTCGAAATTGATACGGATGTACTCTACCAATGGCGCGATCTGGTGCCTACTTACGAGGAGCGTATCACCCGTATCGATGGTCTATACATGACTAACGTGACCTGCGAACGCACCGAGGCCATCTACGATTTGAAAGGTGATGCCAAACTGCCTGCAAAGAACGTCGTTATAAAGAACGTGCATGCTGATGAAGTTACGAAATTCATCAAGAACGTACATAACGTAGAGAATGTAACGGAAGAGAACGTGACGTACGGCCGCTTCCGCAACGCGGCGAACGCTCCAGCTTATGATTATTCAAAGCTACAAAAGGAAAAGTTAGGTCGTGGTGTAGTAGCCATCCGTGAGAACCCGGCAGAAGTAGCTGTTTCCTGGAGATACCTCTCATCCGACCCCGAGAACACAGCATTCAACCTCTATCGGGACGGAAAGAAGATAGCCGAAGTACCTGCTACTACGGGAACCTTCTACCGGGATGCCTATAAAGGAAAGAAAGCAGCTACGTACACCGTAAAACCCGTTGTAAACGGCGTGGAAACAGGGCATATCGAGGGCAACTATACACTGCCGACGAAGGCGCCTATAGGATACATCCATATTCCGCTGGACCGTCCGGCGGATGGGGTCACCCCTTCGGGACAAGCATTCACCTATATACCCAATGACGCTTCTATTGGTGATGTCGATGGGGATGGAGAATATGAGATTATTCTGAAATGGGATCCATCGAACGCACATGATAATGCCCATGATGGCTATACTGGAAATGTCCTTTTCGATTGCTACCGATTGACAGGTGAACGGCTCTGGCGTATTGATATGGGACACAATGTCCGTGCAGGTGCGCACTACACTCAATTCATGGTATATGATTTCGATAGCGACGGCTGTGCGGAGATCATCATGAAGACTTCTGACGGGACTATCGACGGACAAGGCAAAGTGATCGGGGATGCCGCAGCCGACTATCGCGAACCGGGTACCCCTGCCAATCAAGGTCGCATCCTGAAGGGTAATGAATACCTCACCGTCTTCAATGGACGCACAGGTGCCGCTATGCAGACTATCGATTATGTTCCTGCACGCGGAAATCTAGCAGATTGGGGAGATAACCGCGCCAACCGAAGCGACCGTTTCCTGGCAGCTGTTGCCTATCTGGATGGCATCCATCCCAGTGTAGTGATGTGCCGCGGATATTACACCCGCACTGTACTTGCAGCTTTCGACTGGAATGGAAAAGAACTGAAACAACGTTGGATATTCGACAGTAATACCCCGGAATACAAAGCTTATGCAGGACAAGGCAACCATAACCTCCGTGTAGCAGATGTAGATGGGGATGGATGTGACGAAATTATATATGGCTCCTGCGCCATCGATAATAATGGGAAAGGGCTTTACTCTACCGGAATGGGACACGGAGATGCCATGCATCTGACGAAGTTCTCACCCGACATGCCCGGACTTCAGGTGTGGGATTGCCACGAAAATAAGCGCGACGGTTCCAGCTTCCGCGATGCAGCAACAGGAAAAGTATTCTTTCAGGTGAAAAGCGGAATAGACGTAGGCCGTTGTATGGCTGCCGACATCGACCCGACGAACCCCGGCGTGGAGATGTGGTCATGGGAATCGAAAGGGCTACGCAATATCAAGGGAGAAGTAGTCAATCCCAATATCAAAACACTCTCTGCCAATATGGCTGTATGGTGGGACGGTGATTTACTCCGTGAGTTGCTGAACAAGAATGTGGTATCCAAGTACGATTGGGAAGCCGGCGTCTGCAAACCGCTCGTCACATTCGAAGGTGCTGTATCAAACAACGGAACCAAAGCAACTCCCTGCCTGCAAGGCGATATTCTGGGCGACTGGCGCGAAGAAGTACTGCTGCGTACGGAAGACAATACGACCCTACGTCTCTATGTATCACCCATAGCAACTGATTACCGTTTCCATACTTTCCTGGAAGATCCGGTTTATAGGATCAGTATTGCTACACAAAACGTAGCATACAACCAACCGACACAACCCGGTTTCTATTTCGGACCTGATCTGAAAGGAAGTTTCAGAGGATATGAATTTAAAAAGTAATTATATAATGTAGTATTTAAAAGAAAGTATGAATATAAAGACATTCTGCCTGACAGGCACCTTGCTGTTACTCAGTATCGGCACTTATGCCCAGAAAAAGAAAGAAACTATCAATGACTCCAACACCCCGCTGCACCTGTTGCAACCGGAGTATAAAGTGCCTTATAAAGCTCTTTCTACTACTGAAGTAAAAACTGACATCGACCGCATTCTCCGTTATCTGGAAAAGACTACTCATACCCGTGTGGTCAGTGAGAAAACCGGAAAAGTTATCACTGATTATAGTAACCTGCCTGCCGATGCCCAATTGGAACGCGGCGCCTTCCGCTTGGCCAGTTATGAGTGGGGAGTTACTTATTCAGCTATGATGGCAGCCGCCGAAGCCACCGGAGACGCAGCTTACATGAAATATGTTACTGATCGCTTCAAGTTTCTCGCCGAAGTGGCTCCGCATTTTCGTAATCTGCTTGAAAAGAATGGTACTACCGACCCACAAATGAAGCAAATCTTGACGCCTCATGCACTTGATGATGCCGGTGCCGTATGTGCTGCTATGATTAAGGCACAATTGCAAGATAAATCTCTCAACCTCTATCCTTTGATAGATAATTATCTCGATTTCATTCTAAACAAAGAATACCGCCTTGCCGACGGAACATTTGCCCGCATCCGTCCACAACTCAACACGCTTTGGCTGGATGATATGTTCATGGGCGTTCCTCCCGTAGCCTGGTACTCTCGTATGGCAGATAAAGAACAGTCCAAATATCTGGCCGAAGCCGTTCGTCAAATCTTTCAATTTGCCGAGCGTATGTGGGTACCCGAAAAAAAACTCTTCCGTCACGGTTGGGTAGAAGGTATGGGGGATCATCCTGCCTTCTTCTGGGGACGTGCCAACGGTTGGGCACTGCTCACCATGACCGAAGTGCTGGACGTAATGCCGACCAACCATCCCCAGCGTGAAAAGCTCATGAACCTCTTTCGTGAACACGTCCGCGAACTGGCTGCTCTTCAAAGTGGCGAAGGATTCTGGCATCAACTGTTAGATCGTAACGATTCCTATTTGGAAACTTCAGCAACTGCTATCTATGTCTATTGCATCTCCCACGCCATTAACCAAGGTTGGCTCGATGCAATGGCTTACGGTCCCGTAGCTCAACTCGGTTGGCATGCCGTTTCTACACAGATCAATGCAGAAGGACAGGTAGAAGGCACCTGTGTGGGTACCGGAATGGCATTCGATCCTGCATTTTACTATTACCGCCCGGTCAATGTGTATGCCGCACACGGCTATGGTCCTGTAATCTGGGCAGGAGCTGAAATGATCAACCTGCTAAATAAACAGCATCCTAAAATGAACGACAGTGCCATTCAGTATTACCATACTGAACAGAAGACTACCTCACCGATCTTCAGTGTAAGCAAACCCGATTAATCCTCAATGAATAATATATCATGAAAAGAGAAGCATTTAAAATGTTCCTGAAGCCCGGCTTCGAAAAGGAATACGAGAAAAGACATGCAGCCATCTGGCCCGAACTGAAAAAAATGTTATCCGACGGTGGAGTATACGACTACTCCATCTATTGGGACCGCGACACTAACATCCTCTTTGCCTGCCAGAAGACTCGGGGCGAAGAATCCTCGCAGGATATGGGTGCTAATCCTATTGTACAAAAATGGTGGGATTACATGGCGGATATCATGGAAGTAAATCCGGATAATTCTCCGGTAACCATACCCTTGCCCGAAGTATTCCACATGGAATAAACCTTAAAAGTGCATTAAAGTTAGTCTTTAATGCGCTTTTTTCCTTATTTTTGTTACGTACCAAAATCTATGAAATATGAAAAAGCACTTAATGCTTGCGTGCCTGTACTTATTGCTCTCCATTCTTAACACCTCAGCCTCTGTAGAAGTACGTTCTACCCATATGACTACTACCGACGGGCTTGCCAATAATTCCGTCTGCTATGTATTCCAGGACAGCAAAGGGTTTATATGGATGGGAACCCTGAACGGACTCAGCCGCTACGACGGCAATACCTTCGTCACCCTCCTGCCCGAAGGCGATACTCAATCCGGACGCCTCTCCCTCTCCTCTAACCACGTCCGTTCTATCAGCGAAGACCGTAACGGCTTCCTGTGGCTTGAAACCTCCGGTGAATTCTTCAACTGTTACGACCTGAAGACAGAACGTTTCGTCGACTTCACCGGCCGCGGCGAATACCGCCAGCACTACGATCGTAAAGCCGAAGCTCCCAATGGAGATATATGGTTGTGGAACAGTCGCAACGGCTGCCGCCTCATCACCTATCACAATGGTGATTTTTCATCCGTTGCTTACAAGAAATCCAGCGGAAACCTACCTTCGGACAGCGTAGCCTATGTCTATCCCGACCCGCACGGCAACATCTGGATAGGTACTGACCACGGCGTGGCCCTCGTCAGCAGTGCACAGACTGTCATTGTCGACAACAACAATGCCTTCGCCGCACAGAGCTTCGAAAAAGATATCTTTTTTCTCTCTACCGATGGCATCATCAACCGTAAAAGCGGTAGTGCACCCACCGCAACCTCCGCCAGTCTGCCACGTGGCGAAGGCGGCATCACCCTGTATGGCACACTCCGCCTGCAAAACGAGTGGGTCATCTTCACCAACACCGGCGGCTATCTATTCGACATGAAAACTCAACGCATCAGCCGACATCCGAATCTCGACATCCGTAACGGCAATGTGCTGACGGATAATCGGGGGGACTTCTGGATCTACAATAACACCGGTCAGGTATGGTATGTCAACGCCACCACCCATGCTGTTAAAACCTTCCGTCTCTCCCCTCCCGATAAATTGAACTATGTGGACATGGAACGCTACCACATTGTACACGACTCCCGGGGCATTATCTGGATCTCCACCTACGGCAACGGGCTCTTCGCCTACAACACTATCACAGAAGAGCTCCAGCACTTCGACTTCCAGATTGACGGCTTCAGCCACATCAGCTCCAACTATCTGCAATACATCATGGAAGACAGTTCCGGTGCTATCTGGGTCAGTTCTGAATACGCCGGTATTGCCCGTCTTACTATCCTGAACGAAGGCATCAAACGCATTTACCCTGAAGCCATCTCTCTGTCTGACCGCTCCAATACCGTCCGCATGATTACCCGCCTCAAGAACGATGACATCTGTATTGGTACCCGTGGTGGTGGTGTCTATACCTACGACCCGCTGATCAACACACAGAAAAAAGAAGTTCATTACAACTCCAACATCTATGCCATAGCCGAAGACATTGACGGCACCCAGTGGATGGGTAGCCGTGGCGAAGGTCTCTGCATTGGCGGAAAATGGTATGTCAACCACTCCAACGATGCCCATTCCATTAGTAACAACCATATCTTTACCCTCTACTGTGACCGCAAAGGCCGCATGTGGATAGGCACCTTCGGCGGCGGATTGGACCTTGCCATCAAAGAGAACGACGGATACACCTTCCGCCACTTTTTCACCAAAACTTTCGGACAACGCCGCACGCGCGCCATCATCGAAGACTCGAACGGTTGGATATGGGTAGGAAATAGTGACGGAGTCTACGTCTTCTCCCCCGATTCCCTGCAAGCTGACCCGCAAAACTACCTGACCTATAATTATAACAACGGAAAACTGCGCAGTAACGAAATTAAGTGCATCTACCAAGACACACAGAACCGGATATGGATTGGTTCCTCCGGTGGCGGCCTTAGTATGTGCATCCCCGGCACCGATTATCGCAACCTTACCTTCAAACATTACGGCACCAGTAACGGCCTCGTCAACGATATGGTTCAAGCCATCGCTGAAGATAAGCAAGGCAACCTATGGATTGCCACCGAATACGGTATCTCCCGCTTCAATCCCGAAACGCAAGCTTTTGATAATTACTTCTTCTCGGCCTACACATTGGGTAACGTCTACAGCGACAATAGCTCGTGCGTCAGTAAAAACGGCAGTCTACTGTTCGGTACCAACTACGGTTTGTTGGTCATCAACCCCGAACAAATGGGAAACAATTCTGTACTCAATTCCTCAATCACCTTCACCAACCTTCAGGTGAACGGAATATCCATGCGCCCGGGTGCCCCCGACTCCCCCCTCTCCAGTGCCATGATGTACACAGACGAAATAGAACTGAAGCACTTTCAGAGATCATTTGTAATAGACTTCACCACATTCGATTACTCAAAAACCAACAGCTACACCTACACCTATCGGTTGGAGAACTATGATAAAGAATGGAGCAAACCCTCTCCACTCAGCTTTGCATCCTATAAAAATCTACCACCGGGCAAGTACAGTCTGCACGTAAAAATCTGTAATGCCACCGGTATTTTGGGCGATCAGGAAGCTATTCTGAAGATTACCATCACTCCTCCCTTTTGGAAAACCACTTGGGCATTCCTTATCTATGCCCTCTTGCTGACAGTCATATTGTACGTCACCTACAGGCTGATACGTAATTTCAACCTCTTGCGCAACAAAATACAAGTAGAGAAACAATTGACGGAATACAAGCTCGTATTCTTTACAAACATCTCACACGAATTCCGTACTCCCTTAACCCTAATTCAAGGAGCATTGGAAAAGATACAGAGCATAGACAAAGTCCCCAAGGAAATGGTCAATTCATTGAAAGTGATGAACAAGAGCACCCAACGTATGCTCCGTCTCATCAACCAACTGTTGGAGTTCCGGAAGATGCAGAACAACAAGCTTGCCCTCTCCCTGGAAGAAACAGATGTCATGGGCTTTCTTCATGAAATATTCCTGAGCTTCAAGGATACTGCGACATCCAAGAATATGGATTTCCGCTTTCAGCCTTCAGCGGCTTCCTACAAGATGTTCATCGACAAAGGGAATCTGGACAAAGTTGTCTACAATCTCCTGTCCAATGCCTTCAAGTACACCCCGAGCAACGGCAAAGTCATCCTTTCAGCTATCGTCGATGAGGACAGGAAATGCTTGGAAATCTCTGTAGCTGACACAGGAATCGGTATTGCCAAAGAAAAACGGGGAGAATTGTTCAAACGCTTCATGCAAAGTAACTTTTCAAGCAATAGTACAGGTATAGGACTACATCTGACACATGAACTGGTAAATGTCCATAAAGGGACTATCAATTATGATGAGAACCAGGAAGGAGGCTCCATCTTCACAGTCTCCCTCCCCATCGACACCAGTGCATACGAAGAAAAAGACTTTCTCATTCCTCACGACGCCTTCCTCAAAGAGAAAGCATATAAAACGGAAAACAACGAAGAAGAAGGCACCCTGGAAGTAAATGTAACAAAGGAAAAAGAGCCTTCAAACCAGTACAAATTGCTCATCATAGAGGATGACAACGACGTACGCGAATTCTTGAAAGAAGAATTCAAACTTTATTTTGAAGTTGTTACTGAAGCAGACGGCCTTTCTGGTCTGGAACGTGCACGTACATACGATGCCGATCTCATCATCTGCGATGTACTGATGCCAGGACTCACAGGTTTCGAAGTTACCCAGAAGCTTAAAAATGATTTCGATACTAGTCACATCCCCATCATATTATTGACAGCCATGAGCTCGGCAGAAAATCACCTGAAAGGTGTGGAAAGCGGAGCGGATGCATATATCACCAAGCCTTTTAGTCCCAAGCTATTGCTGGCAAGAACATTCCAACTGATAAAGCAGCGTGAAAAGTTACGGAAGAAATTCTCGGATGATCCGGGAATGATTACTCCTGCTATCTGTACGTCAGATAAAGACAAACAATTTGCCGATAAGCTTCAGGCTATTCTGGAAGAACAGATTAGTAACAGTGAATTCGCCGTAGATGACCTTGCTTCAGTAATGGGACTGGGGCGTTCCACCTTCTATCGTAAAGTACGTGGAATAACCGGTTATTCCCCCAATGAATACATGCGTATCATCCGCATGAAGAAAGCGGCTGAACTTTTACTTGAAAATCGTTATACAGTGGCAGAGGTATCTTATAAGATAGGCATCGAAGACCCATTCTATTTCAGCAAATGCTTCAAAAAACAATTCGGAGTATCTCCATCCGTATATTTACGTGGTAAGAATGATTCGAAAGAAAAAGAGGTTGATGAAAAAGAAGAAGATATTCCTGAATGATATGATAACATGACACAAAAATCCCCGGAACATTGAATATCCCGGGGATTTCTATATATAGATCACTCCCACTCTATCGTTGCAGGCGGTTTTGACGAAATATCATAGGTTACCCGGTTTACCCCTTTCACCTTATTAATAATGTCATTGGATACTTTGCCCAGAAATTCGTAAGGTAAATGTGCCCAGTCTGCCGTCATAGCATCCGTAGAAGTCACAGCGCGCAGCGCAATGGCACGTTCATACGTACGTTCATCTCCCATCACACCAACTGATTGCACAGGGAGCAAGATAACGCCCGCCTGCCAAACCTGATGATAAAGAGAAGTTTCGCTGCCATCAGCTTCTTTCACTTTCCAGTCACGCAATCCTTGAATAAAGATATCATCCGCATTCTGCAGAATAGCTACTTTCTCCGGAGTAATATCACCCAAAATACGCACAGCCAAACCCGGTCCGGGGAAAGGATGACGAGTAATCAGATGTTCAGGCATACCCAATCCGCGACCTACACGGCGAACCTCATCTTTAAACAACAAGCGAAGCGGCTCACAAAGTTTCAGGTGCATCTTTTCAGGCAAACCGCCCACATTATGATGACTCTTAATAACCGTACCGGTAATGGAAAGGGACTCGATACAATCAGGATAGATCGTACCCTGTGCCAGCCATTTCACATCTTTAATCTTATGGGCCTCTTCATCAAACACTTCAATAAAGCCCTTACCTATGATCTTACGCTTTTCCTCAGGCTCCGTTACACCTGCCAGTTCTGCAAAGAACTTGGCACTGGCATCCACACCGATAACATTCAGACCGAGACATTCATAATCGTGCAGTACATTCTTGAACTCATCCTTACGCAGCATACCGTGATCTACGAAGATACAAGTCAGGTTCTTACCGATAGCACGGTTCAGCAATACAGCAGCTACAGAAGAATCCACACCACCGCTCAAACCAAGAACCACCTTATCGTCACCCAACTGTTCCTTCAATTCGGCAACCGTCGTTTCAATAAAGGAAGCAGCACTCCAATCCTGTTTGCAACCGCAAACATCCACCACGAAATTCTTCAGCATCTGCGTGCCATCTTCGCTATGAAATACTTCCGGATGGAACTGTACACCCCACACCTTTTCGTTCTCTATCTGATAAGCAGCAATCGCCACCTTATCCGTCGAAGCTATTTTTTTGAAATTGGAAGGGATAACCGTAATTGTGTCTCCGTGACTCATCCACACCTGTGTATTTTCCTTCACGTCCTTGAACAACACATTGTCCTTGTCAAAAGAGCTCAAGTGCGCACGTCCGTACTCACGACTTCCGGCAGGTTCCACCTTGCCGCCATTGGTATAAGCGATAAATTGTGCACCGTAACAGATCCCCAGAACAGGATATTTCCCACGGATTTCACTCAAATCTGTTTTAAACGCACTTTCATCGTATACAGAGAACGGGCTGCCCGAAAGAATAACCCCCTTTACACTTTCATCCCCCTTCGGAAACTTATTGTAAGGTAAAATTTCGCAATATGTATTCAATTCACGGACACGACGGGCTATAAGCTGTGTAGTCTGTGAACCAAAATCAAGAATGACAATCTTTTCTTGCATATAATCTGTATGGATTTAATTAAAATGATTTGCAAAAGTAGAAAAAAGTAAGAAAATAACGGGAATAATAGCCAGAAAATCTATATTTCATAACATAATTAATGAATTTGATAGCCAAGCAACTCCGCATCAAGTCCGTACCAACTCCGTACCTATACACTTGGACTTGGTAGGGAGTTGGTATGGACCAGACACGGAGCTGGTATGTGACAGATTATTCTTTCTATTTTTTTTCTTTCAAAATATCCCTGATTTCCGTCAGCAAGACCTCTTCTTTGCTGGGTGCGGGAGGAGCAGGAGGTGCTGCAGGAGCTTCTTCTTCCTTCTTAGCCGTCAGCTTGGTCAGCAACTTGATGAACAGGAAAATAGAAAAAGCGATAATGAGAAAGTCAAACGTCACTTGCAGGAAATTTCCATAATTCAAGGTTACGGCGGCAATCTCTTTACCATCCACAACTTCGGCAGGTTTCATCACCCACTTCAGATCTGTAAAATTCACACCTCCCACCAACAGGCCAAGAGGCGGCATAATAATATCTGCCACAACAGAGGACACAATTTTACCAAACGCGCCACCGATGATTACACCGACAGCCATGTCTACCACATTGCCTTTCATGGCAAATGATTTAAAATCTTGTAAAAATGAACTTTTTCCCATCACTTCCATTATTTAATTATAAAATTAAGTGCGAATATAAAAACATTTTCTTACTTTTGCACCGCATTTCAGAAATAAATGCGCAAGAGAAGAGAGATATTTGAACAAATATTATAAAACCCTTAAAAGTTTAAACAAAATGATTAAAGTAGGTATTAATGGATTCGGACGTATCGGACGTTTCGTATTCCGCGCTGCTCAGACAAGAAACGATATTCAAATCGTTGGTATTAACGACCTTTGCCCGGTTGACTACTTGGCTTACATGCTGAAGTATGACACTATGCACGGTCAGTTCGACGGAACAATCGAAGCTGATGTTGAAAACAGCAAATTGATCGTTAATGGCCAGGCTATCCGCATCACTGCAGAAAGAAACCCGGCTGACTTGAAATGGGATGCTGTAGGTGCAGAATACGTAGTTGAATCTACTGGTTTGTTCCTGAGCAAAGACAAAGCTCAAGCTCACATCGAAGCTGGTGCAAAATATGTAGTAATGTCTGCTCCTTCTAAAGATGACACCCCGATGTTCGTTTGCGGTGTAAACGAAAAAACATACGTGAAAGGTACTCAATTCGTATCTAACGCTTCTTGTACTACTAACTGTTTGGCTCCTATCGCTAAAGTATTGAACGACAAGTTCGGTATCTTGGATGGTCTGATGACTACAGTTCACTCTACAACTGCTACTCAGAAGACAGTTGACGGTCCTTCTATGAAAGACTGGAGAGGTGGTCGTGCTGCTTCTGGCAACATCATCCCGTCTTCTACTGGTGCTGCTAAGGCTGTAGGTAAAGTAATCCCTGCTTTGAATGGCAAATTGACTGGTATGTCTATGCGTGTTCCGACTTTGGACGTATCTGTAGTTGACTTGACAGTTAACTTGGCTAAACCGGCTACTTACGCTGAAATCTGTGCAGCTATGAAAGAAGCTTCAGAAGGCGAATTGAAGGGTATCCTGGGTTACACTGAAGATGCAGTAGTTTCTTCTGACTTCTTGGGTGACACTCGTACTTCTATCTTCGATGCAAAAGCTGGTATCGCTTTGACTGATACTTTCGTAAAAGTTGTATCTTGGTATGACAACGAAATCGGTTACTCTAACAAGGTTCTTGACCTGATCGCTCACATGGCTTCAGTTAACAACTAATAAGCAGAGTACAAAATAATATTTAAAACAGGCAATCTCTACGAGGTTGCCTGTTTTTTGTTAAAATACAACGGGTTATTCATTAAATCAGCTATTTTTTTTGCACTTTTGCAGTTAGATTATTTTTACCGAACCTAAGTAAGTATGATAAAATTAAAACTAACGCTAACATTACTCTGCTTTATGAATATAATACAGGCTCAAAACCCTTTTTTTGAAAAGTATTCTACGCCTCACGGTACCATCCCGTTTGAAAAGATAAAGACCGAACATTATGAACCCGCCATTCGTGAAGGTATCAACCGTCACAACGCGGAGATTGATGCTATCACCAATAATCCGGAAGCGGCTACATTTGCCAACACGGTCGCTGCTTACGAGAAGTCCGGCGAACTGTTGAACCAAGTCAGCACTGTATTCGGCAACCTGCTGAGTGCGGAGACCAACGATGACATGCAGGAACTGGCAAAATCCATCATGCCGTTGCTGAGCGAACATGGCAATAACATCACTCTGAATGAGAAGTTATTTGCACGCATTAAGGCGGTGTATGACCAGAAAGACCAGGCTAATCTTACTCCCGAGCAAAACAAGCTACTGGAGAAGGTATATAATAGTTTTGTTCGCAGTGGAGCCAACCTTGAAGGAGAAGCCAAAGAGCAATATCGTGCTCTGAGCAAAGAACTCAGCTTGCTAACCCTGCAATTCGGAGAAAACAACCTGAAAGAAACCAACGACTATAAACTGGTACTGACAGATCCTGCACAACTTGCCGGCCTGCCGCAAAGCGCTATTGATGCAGCCGCAGAAACTGCCAAGGAAAAAGGAGTGGAAGGATGGGTATTCACTTTACAAGCACCCAGTTATAGCCCGTTTATGACGTATGCCAGCAACCGCGATCTGCGCTGTGAGCTTTATATGGCATATAATACCAAATGTACCCATGACAATGAAACCAACAATCTGGAGATTGTAAAGAAGCTCGTTAATACCCGCCTGGCTATTGCGCAGCTTTTAGGTTACAGCAGTTTTGCCGAATATAACCTGAAAGAGCGGATGGCAGAAAACAGCGGCAATGTATATAAACTGTTGGATCAGCTACTGGATGCTTACACTCCCACCGCCAAACAGGAATATGCAGAGGTAGAGGCTTTGGCACGCCAACTGGAAGGCAATGACTTCACAGTGATGCCTTGGGACTGGTCTTATTATTCCCATAAGCTGAAAGACCAGAAGTTCCAGATAGATGATGAAATGCTCCGTCCCTATTTTGAACTGAGCAAGGTAAAAGAAGGGGTATTCGGTCTGGCTACCCGCTTGTATGGTATTACGTTCAAGAAAAACAGCGATATACCGGTATATCACAAGGATGTAGATGCATATGAGGTATTTGATAAAGATGGTAAATTCCTATCTGTACTCTATACAGACTTCCACCCCAGAGAGGGTAAACGTGCAGGCGCATGGATGACTTCTTATAAAGAACAATGGATTGACGAGGTAACCGGTGAAAACAGTCGTCCGCACATATCTATCGTGATGAACTTCACCAAGCCGACAAAAGACAAACCCGCCTTACTGACATTTGGCGAACTGGAGACATTCCTGCATGAATTTGGGCATAGTCTGCATGGCATGTTTGCGAATTCCACCTATGAAAACCTGAGCGGTACAAATGTATATTGGGACTTTGTGGAACTTCCCTCCCAATTCATGGAGAACTTCGCTATTGAAAAGGAGTTCCTCCACACATTTGCCAGACATTATCAGACTGGAGAACTCATCCCGGACGAACTGGTACAGCGCATTGTAGATTCTTCTAATTTCGATGCCGCTTATGCCTGCCTGCGTCAGGTTAGCTTTGGCTTACTGGATATGGCATGGTACACCCGTACCACCCCATTTGATGGTGACGTGAAAGCTTACGAAAAAGAAGCATGGAAGAAAGCACAGATCCTTCCTGTGGTAGAAGATGCCTGCATGAGTACACAGTTCTCGCATATCTTTGCCGGAGGTTATTCTGCCGGATATTACAGCTATAAATGGGCGGAAGTCCTGGATGCAGATGCTTTCTCACTGTTTAAACAAAAAGGAATCTTCAATCCGGAAGTAGCCGCTTCTTTCCGGGAAAACATTCTTTCCAAAGGAGGAACAGAACACCCGATGACACTATACAAACGCTTTCGCGGACAAGAACCAACTATTGATGCATTATTAATCAGAAACGGAATAAAGAAATGAAAAAGATGAAAACCTATATACAACTGCTGTTAATCGCTCTCTTCGTACCCGTATTGAGCGCTTGCGATCAGGAAGACGATGTTATTGACATCTTCACCGGAAAAACCTGGTACATGACTTATATTGCAGTGGAAGGACAAAACAAAATGTACGACTTCTGGCAAGGAGATCAGGATGCAAGAGAAAAGAGTTTTAAGACGATTGCAGGAGATAATTACACTTTAGTGTTCGATGGTGCCGAGGTAAACGGTACAGCGGGCGGGACTTTCACCGGAAAAGCCACCAGTGCCTCTGTTAATGGAGACTGGAATGCAAATGGCAACAACCGGGAACTAAAGATAACCGTAAAAAATGCAGGCACTGACGCAGATAAGTATTTAGGTAAAGCATTTATGGACGGACTAAAGAGTGCATTCAAATATGGAGGAGATAATAAGAATCTATATATTTATTACAAAGAGGGACAGACAGTAAAATTCATTTCTTTCGCTCCACAACGTAACTCAGGTAATTAAGACTATGGAAGGTTCTGCAAAAGAAAAACAAGAAGCGCTGGACAAGCGTTATATACGTATGGCAAGTATCTGGGCGGAAAATTCATATTGTAAACGCCGCCAGGTAGGTGCACTCATCGTCAAAGATAAAATGATCATTTCTGACGGGTATAACGGAACGCCTGCCGGTTTTGAAAATGTATGTGAAGACGATAATAACGTTACCAAACCTTACGTGCTACATGCCGAGGCGAATGCAATCACGAAGATAGCATGCTCTAATAATAGCAGCGACGGTGCCACTATGTATGTCACCGCTTCGCCATGCATCGAATGTTCAAAACTGATTATCCAGGCAGGTATCAAACGAGTGGTTTACTCCGAAAAATACCGATTGGAAGACGGTATCGAACTTTTGAAGCGTGCAGGTATCGAGGTAGTATATGTAGCTACAAGTGACGAGCTACAGGCTACAAGTAAAGAATGAAGACCTTAAACAAACAATAAACAAAAATATACGAAGCATACAGCTACCTCTCGTAGCATGTAGCTCGTAGCTAACAACTTTTAAGAACATGAGTACAAAAAACTCTTCCCGCTTTACCCCACTCGTCATTGCAATCAGCGTGGTAATGGGAATTCTGATCGGAACATTTTATGCCAGGCATTTCGCCGGAAATACGCTGGGCATTATTAATGGCTCGTCCAACAAGTTGAATGCTTTGTTGCGGGTTGTTGAAGACCAATATGTGGACACCGTCAACATGACAGATCTTGTGGAAAAAGCAATGCCACAGATATTGGCTGAGTTAGACCCCCACTCTACTTACATTCCTGCCCAGAATCTGGAGGAAGTTAATTCAGAGTTGGAAGGCAGCTTCAGCGGTATCGGTATTCAATTCACCATTCAGGATGATACGATTCATGTGAACAGTGTCATTCAAGGCGGTCCGTCCGAGAAAGTAGGACTGATGGCAGGCGACCGCATCGTTATGGTAGACGACAGCTTGTTCGCCGGAATAAAACTGACCAATGAGAAAGCCATGCGCACTTTGAAAGGTCCGAAAGGAACCAAAGTAAAACTGGGTGTCAAACGTGCTACAGAAAAGAATTTGCTGGACTTTGTCATCACCCGCGGTGATATTCCACAGAATACAATTGATGCAGCTTATATGCTCAGCAATGATTACGGATATATTCAAATCAGTAAATTCGGACGTACCACTCATGTAGAACTGCTGAATGCTATTGCTCAACTCAGTCATCGGGATTGTAAAGGAATCATTATCGACTTGCGCGACAACACCGGTGGTTATATGGAGGCTGCCGTGCGTATGGTAAATGAATTCCTGCCGGAAGGACAACTCATAGTCTATGCCCAGGGACGCAAATACCCCCGTATGGAAGATTATGCCAACGGAACAGGCAGTTGCCAAAAAATGCCTTTGGTTGTGCTGACTAATGAAAGTTCGGCATCCGCCAGTGAGATCTTTGCAGGAGCCATTCAGGATAATGACCGTGGTACAATCGTAGGACGCCGTTCCTTTGGGAAAGGATTGGTGCAACAACCGATTGATTTCAGCGATGGCTCTGCTATCCGCCTGACAATCGCCCGCTACTATACTCCATCCGGTCGTTGCATACAACGTCCGTATAAGAACGGTAAGGATGCCAAGTACGAAATGGATTGGCTGACCCGCTACGAGCATGGTGAATTCTTCTCTAAGGATAGCATCAAGCTGGACGAGAATTTGCGCTACTCCACCCGTCTGGGACGTCCCGTTTACGGTGGTGGTGGTATTATGCCGGACGTATTCGTACCGCAGGATACTACTGGAACCTCTTCTTATCTGATTGAAGTGCTCAATAAAGGACTGACTTTACAGTTCAGCTTCCAGTATTCCGACCGCAATCGGGCTAAACTGAATGAGTTCGAAAATGAAGAAGACATGCTGAAATATCTTCGCCAGCAAGGTATCGTAGAACAGTTTATCCGTTTTGCAGACAGCAAGGGCGTGAAAAGACGCAATATCCTTATTCACAAGTCCTACAAGCTGATGGAAAGAAACCTTTACGGAAACATTATCTATAATATATTAGGCAGGGAGCCTTATATAAGGTATATCAACCAGGGCGATCCTACCGTACAAAAGGCATTGGAAATTCTGGAGAACGGTGAAGCATTTCCCAAGGCTCCGGAGGATGTTGTGAAAGAAGAAACGAAAGATGAAGGAAAGAAAAAAAGAACTGCGGAAGCGTATGGCATTGTTAAAGACCCGGCACGGGCTTACCACTACGCATCAATCCCAGTCTGCTGAAATACTTGCCGCCCTGGAAGCCCACCCGGCTTTTAGGGCGGCACATATCGTCCTGCTCTATTATTCACTGAAGGACGAAGTCGATACGCATGAATTTGTCCGGAAGTGGAGCCGTGAAAAGCGGATATTGCTTCCGGTTGTCGTAGGTGATGATCTGGAATTGCGTGTCTATACCGGTCCCGAAGACCTGGCAACAGGAAGTTATGGTATTGAAGAACCTACCGGAGAACTCTTCACCGACTATGCAGCTATCGACTTTGTAGCCGTTCCCGGCGTAGCTTTCGATCATGCAGGTAACCGTCTGGGTAGAGGCAAAGGTTATTATGACCGATTGCTCCCCCGCCTCACGGCTTTCAAAGCCGGCATCTGTTTTCCTTTTCAATTAGTGGAAGAAGTGCCTGCGGAGTCATTCGACATCCGCATGGATACGATTATAACAATTCAATGAAAACAAATTACCACACTCATACTACCCGTTGCATGCACGCTACGGGTAGCGACGAAGACTACGTGCTCAGTGCCATCAAAGGCGGCTATCAGGAACTGGGATTTTCAGACCACACTCCGTGGAAGTATCACACCGATTATGTGGCTGACATGCGTATGCTCCCCGAAGAATTACCCGGATACGTAGAAAGCCTACACTCGCTCCGCGAGAAATACCGGGATCAGATCAGTATCAAAATCGGATTGGAATGCGAGTATTTTCCCGCCTATATCCATTGGCTGAAAGAGAAAATCAAAGAGTATCAACTGGATTATATCCTGTTCGGCAATCACCATTACCATACCGATGAGAAGTTTTTTTACTTCGGGCATCATACCGAGAACCTCGATATGCTGGAACTTTATGAAGAGAGTGCCATCGAGGGAATGGAAAGTGGTTTATTCTGCTGTCTGGCTCACCCGGATTTATTCATGCGCTCATATCCTCAGTTCGACCGTCATTGTAAGTTAATCAGCCGCCATATCTGCCGCACAGCCGCACGCCTCCATATTCCGCTAGAATATAATATCGGCTATGTAGCTTACAATGAGGCGCATAATTTGCAGACTTACCCCTGCCCGAATTTCTGGCACATTGCTGCCAATGAAGGCTGTACGGCCATTATCGGGCTGGATGCACATGACAACAAAGACCTGGAAACGCCTGTATATTACAATCGTGCCATAGAAGAATTGAAGACATTGAAGATACAGAGAGTGGATCGTTTATCACTGATAACCAACCACTAATCCCTATCTGAATATGATATTCGTGATTACCTGCGCACCTACGTGGCGGTTCAGGTTGCGTACCAGCAAGTCACGTCCCATCATCAGTTCCTGGCGCAGGGCGGCAGAGGTCAGATGAACATATAAAATCTGATTGCGTATATAGAGTTCGCGGGTATAAGAGGCAATAGTTGGGCCGAGAATTTCTGCCCATGAGTTGATGAGCCGCTGCTCATTGAGTGGCGACTCCAGACTCTCCTGCCGAAGGAAAGTACGTATCAATTTACCTATTTGTTCGGCATCGTTACGCTTCATGCTTCATCCTCCTCCCGTTCTGTTATGACTCCTTGATCTACCTGGAACATTTTGTAATCGCTGCCTACCTTATGAAGAATGCGATCCAGATGTTCCCGGTTCGTATCTGTTATGAATATCTGTCCGAAGTTATCACCGGCTACCAACTTGATGATCTGCTCTACGCGGGAAGCATCCAGTTTATCGAAGATATCATCCAGCAGAAGCAAAGGTACTGTGGTACCGGTCCTTTTCAGGAAATCAAACTGTGCCAATTTCAGAGCAACAAGATAGGTCTTGTTCTGCCCTTGCGAACCTTCCCGCTTGATAGGAAAATCACCCAGAAGCATATTCAGTTCATCTTTGTGAATTCCATGCAGAGAGTATCCCATAATCTGGTCACGCACACGACTTGCTTTTATTACATCTAACAGGGATGCATCACGGGCATGCGAATCATAAGTCAACCCCACCTGCTCCTTATCTTGTGAAATAAAAGAATAGAATGACTGGAATATAGGAATGAATTCACTGATAAAAGCCTCCCGCTTGCGGAAAACAATCTCACCGGCCTGTGCCATCATCTCTTCCCAAATAAGAAACAGTTCTTCTTCTACCGGCACTTCACTTTTCAACAACGTATTTCGTTGAGCCAACGCTTTATTATAGCGTATCAGAGCTTCCAAATACTCTTTGTCATACTGCGAGATTACGACATCCATAAAGCGGCGACGCTCGTCACTGCCTCCGGCAATCAATTCCGAGTCGGCAGGAGAAACCATGACCAAAGGCAAGAATCCAATGTGATCGGACAAGCGGGTATATTCCTTTTTATTCCGCTTGAATTGTTTCTTTTGCCTGCGCTTCATACCGCAATAAATCTCTTCCGGTGTACCGTCAAGAGCTTCATAGAAACCTTGAATGACAAAGAATTCCTGATCATGGCGGATGTTTTGCGAGTCGATGGGATTACCCGAGCTCTTACAAAACGAAAGGAAATAAATGGCATCGAGCAAATTCGTTTTCCCCATACCGTTCTGTCCGAAAAAACAGTTCAACTTGGGTGAGAATGAGAGCTCAACTTGTTCCAGATTCTTATAATTAAGTATGGATATACGTTTCAGTATCATATTACAGCAGTAAATTCAGTTACAAAGATAATGCAAACCGAATGCAGTACAAAATAAGCTTGCTTATTTTTAATGCAAGAGATGGAGCTTAGCTTATTAAAAAGTAGGAAGAATTTCGGGTTTTCAAGTGTAAAAGAAAAAAAGATGCCGCTAAATTTCGTTGATACCTATAAAAAAGTTACTTTTGCGGGTCGAAATGGCTAAATAAGAATAATAACAAAAAGAATATATAAAATGGCAGAACAAAAGAAAGCTAACGAAGCCCTGAATGTGGAAGAAGCATTGTCACAATCGGAGGCATTTCTCATTAAGAACAAAAAAGCAATTATCGGCGCTGTAGTAGCAGTAATCATCATTGTAGCCGGTATAGTAATGTACAAGAACCTTTATGCTGAACCGCGCGAAGAAAAAGCACAGGCTGCATTGTTCAAAGGACAGGAATACTTTGAGGCCGACCTTTACGAACAGGCATTGAATGGCGACAGTATCGGATTCGCAGGTTTCGCTAAGATCGCTGACGAATACAGCGGAACAAAAGCCGCCAACCTGGCAAAAGCATATATGGGTATCTGCTACGCTCACCTGGGACAATACGAAGCTGCTGTGAAAGCACTGGATAGCTTCAGCGGAAAAGACCAGATGATAGCTCCTGCAATGAAAGGTGCCATGGGTAACTGCTACGCACAATTAGGTCAGCTGGACAAAGCTGCTTCTATGTTACTGAGCGCTGCAGACGAAGCTGATAACAATTCCCTCAGTCCTATCTACCTGCAACAAGCCGGAGAAATCCTCGTTAAGCAAGGCAAGTACGACGACGCTATCAAAGCATATACCAAGATTAAGGACAAATATTTCCGTTCTTACCAGTCAATGGATATCGATAAGTACATCGAACAAGCCAAACTGCTGAAGAAGTAATATACCTTATTATATAGTATATCAGACACGGGTTACACAGATTTTACACGGATAAAAAAGAAACTACCGTGAAATCCGTGTAATCCGTTTCTTTTTTATTCTCCTTTTATTTTTAATTATCAATTTTAGAATAACTATGGCAACAGCTTATCATAACCTTTCAGACTACGACTTCAACTCTGTTCCTGATGCTAAAGAAATGAAGTTCGGCATTGTTGTTTCTGAGTGGAACTTCAATATCACCGGAAAACTTTTAGAGGGCGCAATGAATACTTTAAAAAAACATGGTGCCAGAGACGAAAATATTTTGGTGAAAACTGTTCCGGGTAGCTTTGAATTAATTTTTGGAGCCAACCAATTCATCGAATATAGTAATGTGGATGCAGTTATTGCAATTGGTTGCGTAGTTAGAGGAGATACACCACATTTTGACTATGTTTGTATGGGAAGCACCAACGGAATTGCTCAATTGAACGCAACTGGCAACGTACCAGTGATTTACGGATTAATTACCACCAATACGATGGAGCAAGCCGAGGACCGCGCCGGTGGCAAACTGGGTAACAAAGGTGACGAATGTGCAATTACTGCAATAAAAATGATCGATTTTGCTTGGAGTTTACAAAAATAGTCGTATCTTTGCACCGCAATTGAGAAACAAAGCTACTCAATGAGAGAATTGAGATAGATTTCAAAGTGCAAAAGGGCAAATACCAGAGTGGCCAAATGGGGCAGACTGTAAATCTGCTGTCTTTCGACTTCGGTGGTTCGAATCCATCTTTGCCCACAAAAATTGCGGAAGTAGCTCAGTTGATAGAGCATTAGCCTTCCAAGCTGAGGGTCGCGGGTTTGAGCCCCGTCTTCCGCTCTTCTGAAAATCAGATAGTTATCGTAAGATTTCTATCTGATTTTTGTTTTTAGAAACCTGGGTTGACTTGTCAGTTTAACTGTGTGAGTCAAACCAAGAGTTAAACCCAATAATTACCTTTATCTGAAACTCATAATCATAAGATTTAAGGAAGCAACAGGAACGTTTGAACAAACAGAGAGCTATAAAAGAAGACAGACAGAAAGACTTATAGAATTCGTTAATTCCAATAGCCTATAGATTTCTCTCCGAGCTAAATAGATTGAAATTATAATTCAAACTCCTTTTTTTATAGCTGAATTCAACTTGCAAATGCAACAGAATTCTGATTAATAATTTGTTTAA
>NZ_QRKI01000017.1:0-128485 GCF_003471885.1 Bacteroides sp. AM16-24 | reverse complement strand
CGTTTTTTAGAGGAAAGCCTCCATATCGAGTGATATGGGGGCTTTTTGTATTTGTAATGGTTGCTTTCAGTAGTTTTTTTCCCTCTTTGAACCCTCTATTTCCCTTTTTCAGCAAGCAATTTCTTTTTAGTTTGCAACTTCATTCTTATCTTTACGGAATAAAAATGGTATAAAAGGACTTTTTTTGAAAAATAGGGTGTTTTTATTCCGTTCTTTCTCTTTTTTATCTGAGGGATTTTAGTACTTTTGGGCTCAAATCTAATAAAAAGGGAAAAAATCGCAATTATATAATTATTAAAATTACTCCTGTTATATGGAAAACAAAATTCAAGAGTTGACTGATAAGATTTACCGCGAGGGGGTTGAAAAAGGTAACACCGAGGCCCAGAAACTTATCGCTAACGCTCAAGATGAAGCCAAGAAAATTGTAGAAGATGCTCGTAAAGAAGCTGAAGCAATTGTGGCTGCTTCTCGTAAGTCTGCCGATGAACTGGCAGAAAATACCAAGTCGGAATTAAAATTGTTCGCCGGCCAGGCAGTGAATGCCTTGAAGTCTGAAATTGCCACACTTGTGACGGATAAAATTGTCAATGCGGATGTGAAAGCATTTGCTGCCGATAAAGATTATCTGAATGCATTTATAGTTGCATTGGCTTCCAAGTGGAGTGTGAACGAGCCTATCGTGATTTCGACTGCTGATGCAGATGGCCTGAAAAAATACTTTGCTTCACAAGCAAAAGCGTTGCTGGATAAGGGAGTGAAGATAGAGCAAGTGAACGGTAACAAGACGTTGTTTACAGTCTCGCCTGCCGATGGTTCGTATAAGGTAAACTTCGGTGAAGAAGAATTTATGAATTACTTCAAAGAATTCCTGCGTCCGCAGTTAGTGGAAATGCTGTTCTAAAACCACAGGATATGAGTAAATACTATTACTACTTGGTAGCTGGTTTGCCCGAACTCACATTGGAGGACAGTAAGCTGAGTTATACGGTAGCTGATTTCAAAGCGGAACTGTATCCGGATTTGTCTGATGAAGATAAGAAACTGATTGATTTGTTCTATCTGAAGTTTGACAATGCGAACGTTCTGAAATTACTAAAGGACAAGGACGCTGCCATTGATCTGCGCGGAAATTATTCTGCAGAAGAATTGGTAGAGTTTATCTCGTCTCTGAAAGAGGGTGATGAGATAGCTGATGCCGTGTTCCCTTCCTATCTCTCCACTTTTATTTTCGAATATTTCAATGCTACTGCTGAGGACGATTTTCTGTATGAAGACCGTCTGGCTGCGCTTTATTATGAATATGCAATGAAGTGCAAAAATAAGTTCGTGTCTTCATGGTTTGCGTTTAATCTGACGATGAACAATATACTGGTGGCACTGACTGCCCGGAAATTCAAGATGGATATCGCTCCGCTGATAGTAGGTGATACGGAAGTGTGCGAGGCTTTGCGTACATCCGGTGCTCGTGATTTCGGACTGACGGGGGAAGTGGATTTCCTGGATCAGTTAGTTAAGATCAGCGAAACCGAAGAGCTGGTGGAACGAGAGAAGAAAATAGACCAGTTGCGTTGGAATTGGATGGAAGAAGCTACTTTTTTCAATTATTTCACTGTGGAACGTTTGTTCGTTTTTCTGTTGCAACTGGAAATGATAGAACGGTGGATTTCTTTGGATAAAGAAAAAGGCAACCAATTGTTCCGCAGCATCATAGCAACGTTGAAGGACGAGGTGCAGATACCTGCAGAATTCAGATAAAATAAATAACATAATTATATGGCAACAAAAGGAACTGTTAGTGGCGTTATCGCCAACATGGTAACCCTCGTCGTTGACGGCCCGGTGGCACAGAACGAGATTTGCTACATCTCGACCGGAGGCGACCGGCTGATGGCGGAGGTGATTAAGGTGGTAGGTACCCATGTGTACGTGCAGGTGTTTGAAAGCACCCGCGGACTGAAAGTAGGGGCTGAAGCCGAATTTACCGGACACATGCTTGAGGTGACATTAGGCCCGGGTATGCTTTCGAAAAACTATGACGGTCTGCAAAATGACCTTGATAAGATGGATGGAGTCTTCCTGAAACGTGGACAATATACGTATCCGCTGGATAAAGGAAGCAGATGGCATTTTGTGCCTCTGGTGAAAGTAGGGGATAAAGTGGAAGCGGCTGCCTGGCTGGGACAAGTGGACGAAAACTTCCAACCGCTGAAAATCATGGTACCTTTCACCCAGAAAGGCGTATGTACCGTGAAGTCCATCGTAGACGAAGGTGAATACAGCATCGAAGATATTGTAGCTGTACTAACTGACGAAGAAGGAAATGACATTCATGTGAACATGATACAGAAATGGCCGGTGAAACGCGCCATGACAAATTATAAAGAAAAACCGCGTCCCTTTAAACTGCTGGAAACGGGTGTACGTGTAATCGATACTGTGAATCCTATTGTAGAAGGTGGTACGGGATTTATCCCCGGTCCTTTCGGTACTGGAAAGACGGTACTTCAGCACGCCATCTCCAAACAGGCGGAAGCGGATATTGTAATCATCGCTGCCTGTGGTGAGCGTGCCAATGAGGTTGTGGAAATCTTTACGGAGTTTCCGGAACTGGTTGACCCGCATACCGGACGTAAGTTGATGGAGCGTACAATCATTATCGCCAATACTTCGAACATGCCCGTAGCTGCTCGTGAAGCATCTGTGTATACGGCTATGACGATTGCGGAATATTACCGAAGCATGGGCCTGAAGGTATTGCTGATGGCTGACTCCACTTCCCGCTGGGCACAGGCATTGCGTGAAATGTCCAACCGTATGGAAGAGTTGCCTGGACCTGATGCATTCCCGATGGACTTGTCTTCTATCATCTCCAACTTCTACGGACGTGCCGGATATGTGGTGCTGGGTAACGGTGAAACGGGATCTATTACCTTTATCGGTACAGTATCTCCTGCTGGTGGTAACCTGAAAGAGCCTGTAACGGAAAATACGAAGAAAGTAGCCCGTTGTTTCTATGCTCTTGAACAGGACCGCGCCGACAAGAAACGTTATCCTGCCGTGAATCCGATTGATTCTTATTCTAAATACATCGAATATCCTGAATTTGAGGAATATATCAAAACTCATATCAATGGTGAATGGATTGGTAAGGTGAACGAAATCAAAAACCGCCTGCAACGTGGTAAAGAGATTGCCGAACAGATCAACATCCTGGGTGATGACGGTGTTCCTGTAGAATATCATGTAACATTCTGGAAGTCAGAGTTGATTGACTTCGTAATCCTGCAACAGGATGCTTTCGACGAAATTGATGCTGTAACACCGATGGAACGTCAGGAGGATATCCTGAATATGATCATTGACATCTGTCATACGGAATTTGAATTCGATAACTTTAATGAGGTAATGGATTACTTCAAGAAGATGATTAATGTTTGTAAGCAGATGAACTATTCGAAGTTCAAGTCTGAAGAATATGAAGGATTCCGTAAACAGTTGCAGGAACTGATTGAAGAACGTAAAGCATAAAAAAGAATAAGATGGCAACAAAAGCATTTCAAAAAATATATACCAAGGTCACTCAGATTACGAAAGCTACCTGCTCGCTGAAAGCAACAGGGGTAGGGTATGACGAGTTGGCTACCGTAAACGGCAAGCTCGCCCAGGTGGTGAAGATTGCCGGTGACGATGTGACTCTGCAGGTATTCGAGGGTACGGAAGGTATCCCCACCAATGCGGAGATAGTATTCCTGGGCAAGTCGCCTACGCTGAAAGTGAGCGAACAGCTTGCAGGGCGTTTCTTCAACGCTTTCGGTGATCCGATTGACGGAGGTCCGTCCATCGAAGGCCAGGAAGTGGAGATCGGTGGCCCGTCTGTGAACCCGGTACGTCGTAAACAACCGTCGGAACTGATTGCAACAGGTATTGCGGGTATCGACTTGAACAATACACTGGTATCCGGACAGAAAATTCCGTTCTTTGCGGACCCCGACCAGCCGTTTAACCAGGTAATGGCGAATGTAGCACTTCGTGCCGAGACAGATAAGATTATTCTGGGTGGTATGGGTATGACGAATGATGACTACCTGTATTTTAAGAATGTGTTCTCTAATGCCGGTGCGCTCGACCGTATCGTCAGCTTCATGAATACAACGGAGAACCCTCCGGTAGAACGTTTGCTGATTCCGGACATGGCGTTGACGGCAGCCGAATATTTCGCTGTGAACAATAATGAAAAGGTACTGGTGCTCTTGACTGATATGACCTCTTACGCTGATGCGTTAGCTATCGTATCCAACCGTATGGACCAGATTCCTTCCAAGGACTCTATGCCGGGTTCTCTTTATTCGGATTTGGCTAAGATTTATGAGAAGGCTGTACAGTTCCCGAGTGGCGGTTCCATTACCATTATTGCAGTAACTACTTTGTCCGGTGGAGACATTACGCATGCTGTGCCTGATAATACGGGTTATATTACTGAAGGTCAGTTGTTCCTGCGTCGTGATACGGATATCGGTAAGGTTATCGTTGACCCATTCCGTTCACTGTCCCGTCTGAAACAGCTCGTTACAGGTAAGAAGACACGTAAAGACCATCCGCAGGTGATGAATGCTGCTGTACGTCTATACGCCGATGCTGCCAACGCCAAGACGAAATTGGAGAACGGTTTTGACCTGACAAACTATGACGAACGTACCCTTGCATTTGCCAAGGATTACTCCAACCAACTGCTGGCTATTGATGTGAACCTCGATACGACAGAAATGCTCGATGTGGCCTGGAGCCTGTTCGGAAAGTATTTCCGTCCGGAAGAAGTGAATATCAAGAAAGAATTGGTTGACGAGTTCTGGCCCAAAGCAAATAACTAATCACTAACAACTAATCACTAATAAAGTGGCTATAAAGTTTCAATATAATAAAACCTCTCTCCAGCAGTTGGAAAAGCAACTGAAAGTGCGGGTACGTACACTCCCTATTATTAAGAATAAGGAGAGCGCACTACGCATGGAAGTGAAGCGCTGCAAATCAGAAGCTGCCGCGCTGGATGAGAAGTTGGAACGGGAAATCCAGGCCTATGAAGCGATGTTCGCCCTTTGGAATGAGTTTGATTCCTCATTGATAAAGGTGAGCGATGTACATCTCGGCGTGAAAAAGATTGCTGGTGTACGGGTGCCGCTGCTCGAAAACGTTGATTTCGAAATACGCCCCTACAGCCTGTTCAATGCTCCCAAATGGTATGCCGACGGCATACATTTGCTCAAGGTGTTGGCACAGACGGCTATCGAGCGGGAGTTTATCGTCGCCAAACTGGGCTTGCTGGAACATGCGCGTAAGAAGACTACCCAAAAGGTAAACCTCTTTGAGAAAGTGCAGATTCCAGGCTATCAGGATGCTCTGCGAAAGATCAAGCGCTTCATGGAAGACGAGGAGAACCTCTCTAAGTCATCGCAGAAAATCATGAAATCCCATCAAGAGAGTAGGAAGGAGGCAGAAGCATGATTACAAAAATGAAGAAGCTCACGTTCCTTGTATATCATAAGGAGTACGAAGCATTTCTGAACGGAGTGCGCGAACTTGGAGTAGTGCACGTAGCCGAAAAGCAGCAAGGCGTAGCTGATAACGCAGAATTACAGGATAGCATCCGGCTTTCCTCACGTCTGCAAGCGACACTGAAAATGCTGCATGGCTTGAGCGAAGCGAAGGAACCTACACCCGCTTCTGCTGCCCGTGGACTGGAAGTTCTGGACGAAGTAGATGTGCTGCAAAGTGAAAAGGCGAAGCTGCAACAACAGCTGCAAAACTATCAGAAGGAGAGAGCCGCCCTGGAACCTTGGGGTGATTTTGAGCCCGAAAGCCTTAGTAAACTGCACGATGCCGGTTTCACGCTGAACTTCTACTGTTGTTCGGAGGGTAGCTATGACGAGACTTGGGAAGATTCTTATAATGCGATGATTATCAACCGTGTATCCTCGCGTATCTATTTCATTACTGTAACTAAAAATGCGGTGGAAGTGGATCTGGATGCAGAACAGATAAAGTTGCCTTCTTACTCGTTGACACGTATGCAGATACTTTGCCAGGAGACTGAACAGGCTTTGGCAGACAATGACCAGAAGTTGACGGTACTTGCCGGAAAAGAACAACCTTCATTGCAGGCTGCACTGAAAGAGGTGAACACTGAAATTGAGTTCTCCAAAGTAATGCTGAATACGGAGGCTACGGCAGGAGAGAAATTGATGTTACTGCAAGGTTGGGCACCGGCTTCCAAAGAAAAGGAAATCGCTACATGGCTGGATGAACAGCATATTTATTATGAAATAACGAATCCGACACCGGAAGATAATGTCCCTATTCAGTTGAACAACAAAGGTTTCTTTGCATGGTTTGAACCGATATGCAGGCTCTATATGCTTCCGAAATACAGTGAGCTGGACTTGACACCGTTTTTTGCACCGTTCTTTATGGTGTTCTTCGGACTGTGTCTGGGTGACTCCGGCTACGGATTGTTCCTGTTCCTTGCTGCCACATTGTACCGTATGTTTGCCAAGAACATCAGTGCTACGATGAAGCCGATTCTTTCATTGGTGCAGATATTGGCTGCCTCTACATTCTTCTGTGGAATGCTGACAGGTACGTTCTTCGGGGTGAGTCTTTATGACATCAATATACCTTTCCTACAGTATATGAAGGAGCATTTGTTCATGGACAACAATGCCATGTTCCAGCTCTCATTGATACTGGGTGTGATACAGATTCTCTTCGGTATGATACTGAAAGCTGTGAATCAGGCGATACAGTTCGGCTTCAAGTATGCCGTGGCTACGATCGGTTGGATCATATTGTTGGTATCCTGCGGAGTAGGAGCCTTGTTGCCCGAAATCATGCCGTTGGGCGGAACGGTACATCTATGTATCCTCGGTGTGGCCGCTGCCATGATATTCCTCTTCAATAGTCCCGGTAAGAACGTGTTCCTGAACATCGGGCTGGGATTGTGGGATTCTTACAATATGGCTACAGGCTTACTTGGCGACGTGCTTTCATACGTTCGTTTGTTTGCCCTCGGTCTGTCGGGAGGTATCCTTGCAGGAGTATTCAACAGTCTGGCTGTGGGTATGAGCCCCGACAATGTGATTGCCGGACCGATTGTGATGGTGCTGATATTCGTTATCGGACATGCGATCAATATGTTTATGAATGTACTGGGTGCGATGGTTCATCCTATGCGTCTGACCTTTGTGGAGTTTTTCAAGAATTCCGGTTACGAAGGTGGCGGAAAAGAATATAAGCCATTCAAAAAATAACAATTATAGAATTAAAAATTAAAACAATAAAAACGTAAGATTATGGAAATGAATTTATTGATTGCCTACATCGGCATCGCAGTAATGATTGGTTTGTCTGGCATCGGTAGTGCCTATGGAGTGACGATTGCCGGTAACGCAGCTATCGGCGCTTTAAAGAAGAACGACGGTGCATTCGGTAACTTCCTCGTATTGACCGCCCTTCCCGGTACACAGGGTTTGTATGGTTTTGCCGGTTACTTTATGTTCCAGACTATTTTCGGTATCCTCACTCCTGAAATGACAGGTATCCAGGCTGCCGCTATCCTTGGTGCAGGTATCGCGTTGGGATTGGTTGCTTTATTCTCAGCCATCCGCCAGGGACAGGTTTGTGCGAATGGTATTGCAGCTATCGGACAAGGTCACGATGTATTCAGCAACACGCTGATCCTCGCTGTATTCCCGGAACTTTACGCTATTGTTGCTCTGGCTGCAACATTCTTGATCGGTAGCGCATTGGTTGCATAAGAATCTATTTCTGAATAATTTGCTGACCCGGGGTTGCCTTTTTGATGTCAACTCCGGGTTAATTGTTTCCGGATGCCACACTTGAATAAGGTAAATGCCACACTTCAGCAAGTGAAATGCCACACTTCGGCAAATGAAATGCCACACTTTGTATGTCGCGAAGTGTGGCATTTACCTTATTCAAGTGTGGCATTTGAAACGATAGTCAGTCCATCTAACTATTTTTCGCAAACGATTGTTTATGCATATTTCATTAGTTTTTTCGATTAATAGGCTATTTTTCAAAGAATAATGTGTAATTTTGCAGCCGGTATTAAGTAATAGAGATTAAAAGTAATATGACTAAAGAGCTGTTAACCCCCGACTACATCTTCGAGTCAAGCTGGGAAGTATGTAACAAGGTTGGAGGTATCTATACGGTTTTGTCCACGCGAGCAAATACCTTGCAGGCAAGATTTCATGATAGATTGTTTTTCATAGGACCTGATTTTTGGCAGGGGAAAGAGAACCCTTTGTTTATCGAGTCCGATAACCTTTGTGCAGCATGGAAAAAGCATGCATTTACAGAAGATAACCTTTCCGTCCGCATAGGGCGCTGGAACATTCCGGGCAATCCGATCGTTATATTGGTTGATTTCCAACCGTTTTTCGCGCAGAAGAATGAAATTTATACAGAAATGTGGAACCACTATCAGGTGGATTCGCTGCATGCATACGGTGATTATGATGAAGCATCTATGTTTTCGTATGCTGCCGGCAAGGTGGTAGAGAGTTTCTATCGCTATAACCTGACAGAAACGGATAAGGTGGTTTATCAGGCTCATGAGTGGATGACCGGTATGGGTGCCCTCTACCTGCAGATTGCTGTTCCTGAAATCGCAACGATCTTTACCACACATGCCACGTCTATCGGACGCTCCATTGCGGGAAACAATAAACCTCTGTATGACTATCTCTTTGCCTATAATGGCGATCAGATGGCGGGAGAGCTTAATATGCAGTCCAAACATTCCATTGAAAAACAAACCGCGCATTATGTAGACTGTTTTACGACTGTGAGCGAAATCACGAATAATGAATGCAGGGAATTGCTCGATAAGCCTGCCGATGTAGTGCTTATGAACGGTTTCGAGGATGATTTTGTGCCGAAAGGTGCTACATTTACTGGAAAGCGCAAACGTGCCAGGGCTACCATGCTACGCGTTGCCAATTGTTTGATGGGCACGGACTTGGGAGATGATACGTTGATTATCGGTACCAGCGGTCGATATGAATTTAAGAATAAGGGTATCGATGTCTTTCTGGAATCTCTGAATCGCCTGAACCGTGACAAGAACTTAAAGAAAAATGTACTGGCTTTCGTTAATGTACCCGGATGGGTAGGGGATGCTCGTGAGGATCTGCAAGAGCGCCTTAAGAGTAAAGAGAAATTCACTACTCCATTGGAAGTTCCTTTGATTACCCATTGGCTACATAACATGACGCACGATCAGGTGCTGGATATGTTGAAGTACATGGAGATGCACAATCATCCTGAAGATAAGGTCAAGGTCATTTTCGTTCCCTGCTATCTGGATGGAAAGGATGGCATTATGAACAAACAATATTACGATTTGATATTGGGAGAAGACCTCAGCGTCTATCCTTCCTATTATGAACCTTGGGGATATACCCCGTTGGAAAGTGTTGCTTTCCACGTTCCGACCATCACGACCGACCTGGCTGGATTCGGACTTTGGGTAAACAGCCTGAAGAATCAGCATGGCATCGATGATGGAGTAGAGGTACTTCACCGTTCGGATTATAACTATTCCGAAGTGGCTGATGGCATCAAGGACACCATTTCCGCATTCTCAGGAAAGACGGATGCAGAAGTGAAAAACATTCGCAAGCGTGCTGCCCAAGTGGCTGAGCAGGCTCTGTGGAAGCATTTTATCGAATATTATTATGAGGCCTACGATTTCGCCCTTCGCCATGCGATGGGGCGTCAGCTGGGTTAAATAGAAATAGAATATTAATCAATCAAGTTATCATACAATGAAGATTAAAGTTAGTAATGTAAACACTCCGAACTGGAAAGATGTGAATGTGAAATCTCACATTCCTGCTGAGTTGGAGAAATTGTCTGAACTGGCACACAACATTTGGTGGTCTTGGAACTACGAAGCTACTGAACTGTTTAGAGATCTTGACCCCGCTCTGTGGAAAGAAGTTGGTCATAACCCTGTACTCTTATTAGAAAGAATGAGTTATGCTAAGCTCGAAGCACTCGCAAACGACAAAGTAATTCTGAAAAGAATGAATGATGTGTATTCTAAGTTTAGAGCATATATGGATGTGAAACCTGATAAAAAACGTCCTTCCATTGCTTATTTCAGCATGGAGTACGGTTTGAACCAGGTACTTAAGATATATTCAGGTGGTTTGGGCGTTCTTGCCGGCGACTACCTGAAAGAGGCTTCTGACAGCAATGTAGACCTTTGCGCAGTCGGTTTCCTGTATCGTTACGGTTACTTTACACAGACTCTCTCTATGGATGGTCAGCAGATAGCCAACTACGAAGCTCAGAACTTCGGTCAGTTGCCTATCGAGCGCGTGATGGATGAGAATGGTAATCAGGTGATTGTGGATGTTCCTTATCTGGATTATTTCGTTCATGCTTTTGTATGGCGTGTGAATGTAGGACGTATCTCTCTCTATCTGCTGGATACGGACAATGAAATGAACAGTGAATTTGACCGTCCTATCACTCACCAGCTTTACGGTGGTGATTGGGAAAACCGTCTGAAACAAGAAATTCTGCTCGGTATCGGTGGTATCTTGACACTGAAGAAGCTGGGTATTAAGAAAGATGTTTATCACTGTAACGAAGGACATGCAGCATTGATCAATGTTCAGCGTATCTGTGACTATGTAGCCGAAGGTTTGTCTTACGATCAAGCTATCGAACTGGTGCGTGCATCTTCTCTGTATACTGTACATACTCCGGTTCCTGCCGGTCACGACTACTTTGACGAAGGTCTCTTCGGCAAATATATGGGCGGTTATCCTGCCAAGATGGGTATCAGTTGGGATGACCTGATGGATCTCGGCCGTAATAATCCGGGTGATAAAGGCGAGCGTTTCTGTATGTCAGTTTTCGCTTGCAACACTTCACAGGAAGTGAACGGCGTAAGCTGGTTGCACGGAAAAGTTTCTCAGGAGATGTTCTCTTCTATCTGGAAGGGTTATTTTCCCGAAGAAATGCATGTGGGTTATGTTACCAACGGTGTACACTTCCCGACATGGAGCGCTACTGAATGGAAGCATCTCTATGCTGCTAATTTTGACGAGAACTTCTTGAATGATCAGTCTAACCCGAAAATTTGGGAAGCTATCTACAATGTGCCCGATGAAAAAATCTGGGAAACACGTATGGCTTTGAAGAACAAGTTGATCGACTATGTTCGTAAGCAATACCGTGAAACCTGGTTGAAGAATCAGGGTGATCCTTCACGTATCGTTTCGTTGATGGATAAGATCAACCCGAATGCATTGCTGATCGGTTTCGGTCGCCGTTTTGCTACTTACAAACGTGCTCACTTGCTGTTCACTGACCTTGACCGTCTGGCTAAGATTGTGAACAACCCTGACTATCCGGTACAGTTCCTGTTCACCGGTAAGGCTCACCCGCATGACGGAGCCGGTCAAGGTCTGATCAAGAGAATTATCGAAATCTCCCGTCGTCCGGAATTCCTGGGTAAGATTATTTTCCTGGAAAACTATGATATGCAGCTGGCTCGCCGTCTAGTATCCGGTGTGGATATCTGGTTGAATACTCCGACTCGTCCGCTCGAAGCATCCGGAACTTCCGGTGAGAAAGCGTTGATGAACGGTGTTGTAAACTTCTCAGTACTCGACGGTTGGTGGTTGGAAGGCTATCGCGAAGGTGCAGGTTGGGCGCTGACAGAAAAGCGTACATACCAGAACCAGGATCATCAGGATCAGCTCGATGCAGCTACTATCTACAGCATCCTTGAAACTGAGATCCTGCCGTTGTACTATGCACGCAACAAGAAAGGATACTCTGAAGGTTGGGTGAAGACTATCAAGAATTCTATTGCACAGATTGCACCTCACTATACAATGAAGCGTCAGTTGGACGACTATTATAGCAAGTTCTACAATAAGTTGGCTAAACGTTTCAGCGCACTGTCTGCTAATGACAATGCCAAAGCTAAGGAAATTGCTGCTTGGAAAGAAGAAGTGGTTTCTAAGTGGGACAGCATTGAGGTCGTATCTTATGACAAGTGTGAAGAATTGCTGCAGGCTACCATCGAAAGCGGTAAGGAATATACCATTACTTATGTTATTGATGAGAAGGGCTTGAACGATGCAATCGGTCTGGAACTGGTAACTACTTACACTGCCGGTGACGGTAAACAACACGTTTACTCTGTTGAGCCGTTCAGCGTAGTGAAGAAAGAGGGTAACCTTTATACCTTCCAGGTGAAACATAAATTAGAGAATGCAGGTAGCTTCAAGGTATCCTACCGCATGTTCCCGAAAAACTCTGACCTGCCTCACCGTCAGGATTTCTGTTACGTTCGCTGGTTCGTGTAAGAGTTTAATATACCAACATAGTGAAGCTGCTTGCGGGAGGTTGTCAAACTCTTGCAAGCAGCTTTTGTTTTGTGTAGTCTCTGAAGGATATGCACAGAGCGGGGAAATTCTCCTGTTGAACAAGTTCCGATAGATACGTGTTTTACTTATACGACTAATAAAATAGAAATTCGTATGAAGAAAATTGTATTGCTCCGCCACGGTGAGAGCGCATGGAATAAAGAGAATCGTTTCACTGGTTGGACCGATGTGGATTTAACAGAGAAAGGTATTGCCGAAGCTAAGAAGGCAGGAGGGTTATTGGTAGATAATGACTTCCTGTTTGATAAGGCCTATACTTCCTACTTGAAACGTGCAGTAAAGACGTTGGATGTGGTGCTGGACCGTATGGATCAGGACTGGATACCGGTAGAAAAATCTTGGCGTCTGAACGAGAAGCACTACGGGCAGCTCCAGGGGTTGAATAAGGCGGAGACTGCTGAAAAATATGGTGAAGAACAGGTGTTAGTCTGGCGTCGCAGCTACGATGTAGCTCCACATGCATTGGCTGAAGATGATCCCCGTAACCCGCGTTTTGAGGTTCGATACAATGAAGTGCCTGATGCCGAATTGCCTCGTACAGAGTCGCTGAAAGATACAATAGAACGCATTATGCCTTATTGGAAATGTGTGATTTTCCCGAATCTGAAGACTGCAGATGAGTTACTCGTAGTAGCGCACGGCAACAGTTTGCGAGGAATTATCAAACACCTGAAAGGTATCTCCGATGAAGATATTGTAAAACTGAATCTACCGACTGCTGTGCCTTATGTATTCGAATTCGATGATGATCTGAATTTGATGAAGGATTATTTTCTGGGAGATCCGGAGGAGATAAAGAAGTTGATGGAAGCGGTGGCGAACCAAGGAAAGAAATGATTAAAGATTAAAAAGAGGAATGATGAAGGGAGCGTTCATCATTCCTCTTTTTATTATCCTGCCAGTTCGTGAAATATCGTAATGCTCAGAAATATTCCGATTGCTAGGCAGAGTGCTATTAATATCCAGTTGGTATATTTGGCACTTGGTTTTGTTTCCTTATGCAGATTCTGGTCGAAGTAGTTCTTGAAGAAGAGATAGATGGCAGGTACGGTTGCACTGGCCAACAATAAATCTTCCGGAATTTTGTAGACGTAAACTTTGGAGAAAGCTATGAGTGCCCAGTGACAAAGGAAAAGGATCACCAATAGATTGACCTTACGGGAAAACGCCAACAACAATCCGATAGTGAATACGGCTACGGAACAAGGCATCACACAGGTAGTCATCATCGGGAATTCCATGCCCCGTGCCCATGAGAGGAGAGGGTAAAGGAACGGCATGGCATACAATATGTAAGTCAGCTTGTCATATTTATGGTAACGTTCAAACGGAGTATAGTTCGTAATGAGGTCCCATAGCCAGATAAGTGCGATTATGCCCCAAAATATGGCAAGTATATAATTGTAATTCCGGTCACCACAATAAATCATGTAGTAGACGATAGAAATCCAGCTATTTAAAAACACCATATATCCCTTCATCAGCCGCTTGACTAGTAGTGTCGGTTTCTGATAGAGAAGTATGGTCAGCAAGATGCCTACAACGGTTATAACGATCTGGGCTATCCAGGTTCCTTCATTATATTGTGCGATTGTTTTCCAAAAAACTTCCATACGCAATCTTTAAATTTTTAATTTTCAACTTTTATTTTTTCTCGTGTCTTGTCATGGAGAAGGCCCGTTTGATGAACAGGAACAACGGTATAGTAGCGCCCACTGCCAACATGAAGATAACACTACAGGTAATGATTGAATTCGTAAATAAGTCAATCAGATATTTTTCCTGTAATTCGGGCACTTTCAGGTTCTGCATGAACATGATGAGCGAGAATACTATTTTGTAGGCATACATACCCGGAATCATTGGTAGCAGTGCAGGGATATATAGCACAGTCATAGGGCAATAGATGCGTTTTCCCAGAACCAAACTTCCCATACCGATACTGAAAGAAGCACATAGGGACGCAGTAGCAATATCCACTCCCAGATACGTCATCAGGCAGAAGCGCAGGGCATGACCGATGGCGGCAAGCAAAGCAATGGAAGGGAAAGCACGCAAAGGAGGATCTGAAATCGCTCCGAAACCGATAGCGGCGACAGCGGCGAATATGCCGTCTGTAAGTATATCGACAAGCATCATAATAAACTATTTCTAATTAACATAAGAGTACAGGAAAGTCCTACAGAAATACATAGTACCAGCAATAAAGCCTGAATAAGGCGGGTGCATCCGGTGAGTACGTGCCCTTCTACAATGTCGATAACACCATTCAGCAGAGGTACTCCGGGTACCAGGTAAAGAACGCTTGTAGCGATGGCAATTTCGGCGGTGGTTTCCAGTGTCAAAGCTGAAGAAGCAACCATGGAAGCGATGAATGCAGAGACTATGAAAACAAGGTAATGGTTGATTTTCTTTTTCTGCATAATTTGTTTGACGTAGAAACCTATGAGAGTGGCAGAGAATACAATGAGACGTGCAGTCCAGTCGCCACCGAACAAGGCGCAGAATGATGCATTGGCAAATCCCACTAGGAACAGTGTGCAAAGTGGGTCCATTTTGGGGCGTGCAATGATTTTCTCGTATTTTTCCCACAGGGTGTCGAGAGGCAGATGATTGTCATAAGCTTCCCAGCTAAGCGCGCTCAGTTCGGCATTCAGTTCAAAGCTGATGGGAAAAGCGGGGATGATGGCTACTTCATTATAGACTTCAGTGCTGTCAATGTCGCATACGCTTACTACCATGGTCTTTTGAAAAAGGCTCATTTTCACGTCTACATCCAGTGACTTTCCGATGCGGCGAGTGTTTCGTATCACGCGAGAGGTGTGTACACCGGAACCCATAAGACGATTGGCATACTCCAGTAAAAACCGGGTAATTTCTTTTAATTCGTTTGGCGAATTCATATTATAAAAATGTTATCCTACTATTATACCTATTCTTGAAAAGCGCCGCAAAGGTACGGCTTTTTGAGAAAACAAAAAAGTGATGCAAGGTATAATTACAGGAATTTTTGAGAAGGTGGGCAGGGAAGGAGATGCATCAGAAGCATCTCCTTATGTTTGCTGATTATTAAGCGATACGAGGTACAGGGTTATAGTTGTAGGCCACTACCTCTTCTGTCTGCAATGAAGCCTGTACATCGATCAGACGCTGGTTTTTACTTCCGCGGAAGCACAGGCTTTCATCCCGCAGTTCTTGTTTGAATTTTCCATCCACCAGTACATCTATGTATTGCAATAGTTTGGTCTGTAGAGGGTTACGCAGCAGAGTTTCAAATGTATATCCAGTATAGCACCAGATATTTTTACCGCTTTTTTCCTTAATGGCGCATGCCAGTTCTGCAAATCCTTCCGGCTGGTACATCGGGTCTCCGCCACTGAATGTTACGTCTGCAAAGTCGTCGGCAAGTACTTTTTCCAATATTTCGTCTGTTGACATCCAATGCCCCCGGTCGATATCCCAGGATTCAGGATTGTGACAGCCCGGGCATCTGTTCGGACATCCGGCAGCATAAATGGAGGTCCGGAAGCCCGGACCGTCCACTGTGGTATCTTCTATAATATCAAGAATGGAAAGCATGATTCAATTAAAAATTACTTAGTTATGAATGACACGGTCGTTCAGTTCCGCCAATTTAGCGTTGTTCCAGCGGTCGGTAGTACCCACCAGATAACCGGTGATACGCTGTAATTTATCGATGTGGGTGCTTCCGCATTTAGGGCAAGCTTCCAGATTCGGAGTTGAATTTTCGTAGCCGCATTCCAGGCAACGGTTACGGTTATGGTTTACTGAACCGTATCCGATGTTATACTGATCCATCATATCCACTACACGCATGATAACTTCGGGGTTATGTGTTGCATCACCGTCTATTTCTACATAGAAGATGTGTCCGCCACGTGTCAGATCGTGATACGGAGCTTCCACTTCAGCTTTATGACGGGCACTGCACTTATAATATACGGGTACATGATTGGAGTTCGTATAATAATCCCGGTCTGTAATGCCTGGCAATACCCCGAATTTCTTACGGTCGGTACCTGTGAACTTACCTGATAAGCCTTCGGCAGGCGTGGCCAGCACACTGTAGTTATGGTGATACTGTTCGGAGAACTGGTTGGCACGATCGCGCATATAGGTTACTATCTTCACTCCCAGTTTTTGTGATTCTTCCGATTCTCCATGATGTTTTCCTGTAAGGGCTACCAGGCATTCTGCCAGACCGATGAAACCGATACCCAGTGTTCCCTGATTGATGACAGAAGCAATCGTATCGTTAGGTTTCAGCTTTTCGCTACCCACCCATAAAGCAGACATTAACAGCGGAAATTGCTTGGCAAATGCTGTTTTTTGGAATTCCATGCGTTCGTGGAGTTGGCGGGCTGTAACTTCAAGCATTGCATCCAGTTTGGCGAAGAATTTGGCTATACGCAATTCTTCGTCTTCTATCTTCATGCATTCGATGCCCAAGCGTACGATGTTGATGGTGGAGAAAGAAATATTTCCGCGTCCGATGGATGTTTTCGGTCCGAAACGGTTTTCGAATACACGTGTGCGGCATCCCATGGTTGCCACTTCGTGCTGATAACGCTGAGGATCGTCCGCTCTCCATTCTTCACTCTGGTTGAATGTAGCGTCCAGGTTCAGGAAGTTCGGGAAGAAACGGCGTGCGGTTACTTTGCAAGCAAGTTGGTAAAGATCATAGTTGCGGTCTTCCGGTAGATAACTTACGCCACGTTTCTTTTTCCATATCTGGATAGGGAAGATGGCAGTCTCGCCATTGCCTACGCCCTGATAGGTGCTTTTCAGTAACTCGCGGATGATGCAACGTCCCTCGGCTGATGTATCCGTGCCGTAGTTGATAGAGCTGAATACGACTTGATTGCCTCCGCGTGAGTGAATGGTATTCATATTATGGATGAATGCTTCCATGGACTGGTGTACACGTGCTACAGTTTTGTTGATGGCATGTTGTACAATGCGTTTTTCGTCGGACAAGCCATCCAACGGCTGTTGCAGGTAGTCTGTAAGTTCCTTCTGATAAAGATGTGAATAATCTTTTCCGTTCAGCTCTTCCAGATTCTTGATTTCTTCGATGTAGCTGTTGCGTACATAAGGTGCCAGATAAAAATCGAATGCAGGAATAGCCTGGCCACCATGCATTTCGTTCTGGGCAGTTTCCAGTGAGATACATCCCAGGATACTTGCTGTTTCGATGCGTTTGGCAGGACGTGATTCGCCATGTCCGGCAGAAAAGCCACAGGACAAAATGCGGTCCAGCGGGTGCTGAACGCATGTCAGACTTTTGGTAGGGTAGTAGTCCTTATCATGAATATGCAGATAATTGTTGTGTACAGCTTCCAGTACCTCGTCGCTCAACAAATAGTCGTCTACAAACGGTTTGGTGGTTTCACTGGCAAACTTCATCATCATGCCCGCCGGAGTATCGGCGTTCATATTGGCATTTTCCCGTGTCACATCGTTGGACTTGATCTCTATAATCTCCAGAAACATATCACGCGTCTTGGCTTTGCGGGCAATGCTACGCTGGTTGCGGTAAGCAATATACTTTTGTGCCACATCTTTCCGGCTACTTTTCATCAGCTCCATTTCTACTGCATCCTGAATGGCTTCCACCGTCATTTGTGCACTTCCTTTGAAAGATATATGATCTGTTATCTGGCGTATCAATTGTAGATCTTCACCTTTGTCCGTGTGTAACATTGCTTTACGGATCGCAGTTACTATTTTCTCTTCATTAAAGCCAACTATGCGTCCGTCTCTTTTGATTACAGTCTGTATCATGGTCTCATTCTTATTAATTTAGTTATCCATTTAAATTGGGAATACAAAGGTATAAACTTATCTGTGAGTTTTTGTTTTTGGAAAACTTTTGTGTGTATAAAATATGTTAATCAATTGGTAATCAGTGGTTTTTTTGAAAGAAATGGAAACTTTTTGTTTTATGCGTCTTTTGAAAGTTGTTCAAAATGGAAAATCCTATGTAGTAGATAGATACAAAAAACCTCCCCTGCTACATGTGTATGTAACAGGGGAGGTTATACTATAAAAATAATTTCTGAATAGAGAATATTCTTTCCCGTACGAAAATTATTTCAAAACTTCTGCCAATTTTGTTTGCAACTCTTCACCGTGCAGTCCGCGTGCGATGATAGTTCCTTCACCGTCGATCAATACAGTGTGAGGAATGCTGCTTACTGCATACAACTGAGCGCCTTCGCAATTCCAGTATTTCAGGTCAGACATTTGCGGCCAAGTGATGTTCAGTTTCTCGATAGCATCTTTCCATGCTTCGCCACTTTGATCCAAAGATACACCTACGATTTCGAAACCTTTGTTCTTGTATTGAGCATAAGCTTCTACCAGGTTCGGCATTTCGCGACGGCAAGGACCACACCAGCTTGCCCAGAAGTCGATGAGTACCACTTTGCCTTTACCTACATAGTCAGACAGTTTCACCGGTTTTCCATCAGGAGTTGCCATTTCGAAATCTGTGAACTTCTGGCCTACAGCAGTAGCTTTCATCTTTTCTACGTTTCCTTTGATCTTGATGATTACTTCATCGTTAGCAAATTCAGCGGGAATTTGCGGCATCAACGGATCCAGTTCGTCTACTTCAAGGTAGTAGTAGTTATTCTTCAGCAAATGAACGCCCACCAGGTTAGTGATATTCTTAGCAATACCTGCCTTAGTGATTTCCATTGACTTTTCTTGCAGATCGTTCATTTCCTTCATTTTGGCTTCACGCTGCTCGTCAGTCAGTGTAGTATCTGACATGGATTCATATATAGTCATCATTTGCTTGTTCAGATCATTCAGTTGAGCTCTGATTTCCTGATAAGCATCGTTGCTCGGCGTACCGGTAGCAGAGTCATTATCGCGGGTCAAATTGATCTTGATATTACCGTTTTCAAGGAAGAAGTCCATCAGGATACCTTCTTTTCCTGCCGGTCTGTAGGTTACGTAACGGTTTGCAGCAGTATCTTGTACGCCTTTAAAGGTGAATGTACCTTTGGTGATTACTGCGGAGTCTACTTTTACAAGATTTCTTCCGTCTACTTTTTGCAAAAATACAGTGTCGCCGTCAGCTCCACCCTCTACGGTTCCGGTTACCACGTAACCTTTGTTTCCGCTACAGGCAGCAACGATGGCAGCCACAGCGAGCAGATAGATAAATTTTTTCATTGCTTTTATTATTAAGTAAAAATATATGGCTACAAAGATAGTCAATAAAAAATCCCCTCCGGCATAACCGGAGAGGATTTTATAGTTTTAATCCCATTTTTTGTAATCGTACTGTGCTTACTATTATTCAGCAGCAGCTTCAGCAGCGGGAGCCTCTTCAGCAGGAGTCTCTGTTGCCTCTTCAGCAGGAGCTTCGGCAGCAGCTTTTTCTGCTTCTTCAGCAGCTTTCTTTTCAGCCAATGCTTTTGCTTTTTCAGCATTTACTTTCTTTTCAGCTTCCAGACGTGCTTTTGCTTCAGCTTTTTTAGCTTCTTCGTCTTTAGCTTTCAAAGCAGCCAGACCGCTTTGTTTGTTGTTCTTCCAAGCTTCGAATTTAGCTTCTGCTTCAGCTTCGCCAAATGCGCCCTTGGTAACACCACCCATGAGGTGCTTTTTCATGTAAACGCCTTCGCGTGACAAGATGTTACGAACAGTGTCAGTCGGTTGTGCACCTTTCATAACCCAGTCAAGTGCGCGGTCGAACTTCAAATCTACTGTGGCAGGATTGGTGTTCGGATTGTACGTACCAATCTTCTCAATAAATTTACCATCACGTGGTGCTCTTACATCTGCAATAACGATAGAGTAGAAAGCGTAGCTCTTACGTCCATGTCTTTGCAATCTGATTTTTGTTGCCATTTTAAATAATGTTTTAAATAAATGATTTGAATTATGCTACTATCTCGTAATAGCGGCTGCAAAGGTATGGTTTTTATTTTGATTGACAAAGAGTTCGCTCGTTTTTTCTATGAGGCCGTTGTATTTCGGGCAATTGTATTACCTTTGTCGCCACGAAAACGATAACTGCTATTATGAAGCAAAAACTACTACTTGGAACTATTATTGCGTTGTTATTTGGAGCTTGTGGCCGTACTGACGTTCGTTTGCACCGTGCGGATGAACTGGTAGAACAAAACCAGAAAGACAGTGCAAGCCTGATACTTGCCGGAATAAAGCACCCGGGATCTTTTTCTAAATCCGATCGCGCCCTTTATGCTTTGCTGGCTGCCGAAGTGGCCCGTAATGAGGAGCGTTTGGATGAAATCGACACTTTGCTTACTGTAGCTTTGGATTATTACCGTGCTTCTGTGGATAGTGTGCATCTAGTTCGTACCTTGTTTTGTGCGGGGCAGGTGGCACGTTCTTTTCAGCGCAATGAAGAGGCGATGAAATTTTTTCTGGAGGCTTTGCCCTATTCGGAGGGGCAACAAGTGGGTGATTACTGGCGGTATTTAGTAAATACCTGGGCGGGGATAGTGGCAGCAAAAGAACGTCTGTTTGAGGATAAAATACGATATTCGCAGAAAGCGCTGGAGATAGCCCGTCGCATGAAGAATGCTTCCTATGAATGTCTTTCACTGGGAGACATCGCTTACGGTCACCTCTTCTCCGGCCGGTATGACAGTGCCTTGCATTATACTGAAGTCATGCACGAAATTGTTCTTCGTGATTCTTTGACGAGCCAGTTACCTTATATATATATACGCGTTTTCAGGGAATTTATACTCAGAAAGGAGACTATGCCCTTGCTTTGCAATATGTGGATAAGGCTCTCCGGCATCGTGCACCCGCGGATTCTGTGAATATCACCGGCCATTATGCCGAAAAAGCCGCGATGTTCGGTAAACTGGGACAATATGATTCTGCCTACTATTACTTTCATAAATCCGAACCTTGTCCTGACCCTTTCACCCAGGAAGCCCGTTACTATAATATGGCAGATACTTACTATGCCATGAAGCGTTATAAAGATGCTTATGAATACCTTTTGCGATACACTCAGATAGATGACTCCATAAAAGCTGCCACCAAAAGTTCCGAATTGATAGCTTTGCAGAGTCTTTATCAGCATGAACGGCTTCGGGCGGATAATCTGCGTTGGCGTGCGCAGGTGGCCGAGCATAAACACCGGGTGTATTGGATTATAGCCGTATCCGTAACTCTTCTGTGGGTGGCGGGAGGTATTTATTTGATTTTTTACCGTCGTAATCGTCGCCGTCTGATTATCCAGCAGAAGCAGCTTATCGGTCAGCAGGAACAAATCATTGCCCAGCAAGAGGAACTGCGCCATCGCAGTGAAGAACATCTGGGGAATTTGCAAAAGATAAATGAGCTTCAGCAGAAAGAGGGAGAATTGAAATGCGCCTTTTTCCGGCAACTGAATTTTAGCATTTTGCAGCAAATTGGGGAGATCAGAAAGAACGGTAACATCATCTTTTCGGATAAGGACTGGGATGTGATAACTGAGAATGCCGATGCTATATTCAATAATTTCACTTTGCGTTTGCAGGACTCTTATCCCGAACTGAACAAAGAAGATTTGCGCTATTGCTGTATGGTGAAAATGCAATTATCACAGTCTGAAATGGCGCAGATCATGCACCTGGAAAAGGATTCCGTCAAGAAGCGCCTCAAACGTATTCGCGTTGATAAAATAGGCTCGGGGAGTGGCATGACTTTGGAAGAATTACTGCGGAATTTCTGATTTGTCCCCCTGGCTTTTAAAGAATAAATTCTACTTATTTAACTGAATGCCAGACTTGTAGTTGGTGCTTTTTATCCTCTTATTTGTCCCCCGGTTTTATTTTCCGGTTTCATTGTTACCCCTTAATTTTGCGGCATAAACAAAATTAAGAACACACATGAGTATGACAATGAAAAAAGTTTTAGCTATATGCCTATTACTGGTATGTACTTTTCCTCTATTAGCTCAGAAAATCTATCAGGTTAATGAGGTTTCCGAAATAAATCTGGGTGACGGACGCTTTCTCTACCGTGATGCCAAAAAGGAAAGACCTTTGAACGGTGAATTCCGTATAATCGATGGCTATCGTTCGCAATATGTGCAGGCGGAATTCAAGGAGGGTATGTTCGATGGAAAATATCAGGAATATTCCCGCAATGCACTTCGTCGGGAAGGTTCTTATAAGGAAGGGCGTAAAAACGGTTTATTCCGCGAATATGTGGGCGGGGCACTTACCCAGGAGTACACTTTCCGCAACGACACCCTTGATGGGGCGGTTATTTCTTATTTCCAAAATGGAAAAGTATCCCGTTCTGCATTCTTCAAAAACGGTAGGGAGCATGGCAATTTTAAAGAATATAACCATGAGACCGGTGAAGTGCGCTCGGACAATAACTATGAAGATGGTTTGGAGCATGGCCGGCAGTGGGCTTATCTGCAAGCCAGATACGACTATACCAGGACTTATACCTGTGAGCATGGCAAACGTATGGGAAAGTATGAGGAGCGCTTTGTTGATACAGACACTCCGAAGGTGCTGGGGCAATATGAGAATGGGATGAAGACCAGCTGCTGGTTGGAATTCAATGACCTGGGTGATACGCTTTCTGTTGAAAACTATGCAAACGACTTGCTGGATGGTGAAAAAGTAGTCTTTGCCGGTGGTGTACGCGAAGAAATACAGCATTACAAAGCCGGAAAGAAAGACGGACTTTTTGTTCTATTGGATTGTTCTACCGGTAAGCCAAAACGCGAAACGAATTATAAGAACGGACGGAAAAATGGTATGGAGCGTGTTTGGGTAACCAGTAACCGTAATGATTTCATTGAGACTTATACTTATGTCAACGACCGTAGGCATGGCCCATACGAAGCTGTTTATCAGGGAGACAAGCAGCAGAACATCAAAGCGGGTACTCTGAAAAGTAAAGGGCAGTACCGGAGTGACAGCCGCTCGGGACATTGGATCTCTTATGATACCACCGGAAAGATTGAGAAAGAATGGGATGAATAAAACACTTATTATAAACTATTTAAAAATTGAATGTAAAATGAAAATCTTAGTATCATTATCTGTTGCAGGTCTTTTGTTGCTTGCTTCGTGTGGCGGTAAAGGCAAGGATGCAGCCTCTATGAGTTATAGTCAGGAAGATGCGAATGAAGTTATCGCTTACTACAACATCACTGTCGATTTGATGAAAAAACTCGTAACGACGGATGACATTTCCAAAACGCTGGCGTACATGAAAAAAGACGGTAAAGGCTTTGTTATAGCTCCCATCGTCAATCGCTCTTATTTTCAGGCTAAAGATACGACGGCATTACTAAATCCGGGCAACTGCTTCCCGGATGCGGTACGTGATAGTTTGAAAATGCTTTGCCTGGCTTATATGGATGCGTCAAACAAAGTGTATGCTAATTATGAAGAGTATTGCCAATATATTAAGGCAGAAGACTATAAGGACGACAAGTATGCCAAGGGGCGTGAAATAGCTGCCGATCAGGAAGAACAGGGAAAGCGGATACAGGAACTTCGTACGCAGATTTATGCTTTGGTGACGCCTTATGCCGATAAGGCAGAAGAGGCGACTTTAAAGGATAATCCTCTGAAAGATCATATCATGGCTGGAAAAGCATTGATTTCTTCTTTGGAGGCAGTGCTTGAAGGTTATGATTCGGATGTTGCCAAAGAGCGAATGCAGTCTTTGTATAATGCTGTGAATACTCAGAAAGAGGCGGCTTCAAAGGTAGAGAAGTTGAAAGACTATTCCAGTGAAATGATGAGTTATGAAGACATGGTTAACGATACTGATAAGTTCCTGGGTGAGCTTCGCAAACTGTTGCGCAATGGGAAGTTTACCGAAAGCGGATATAAGGAATTGCTTTATAACTATAATCATGTAATCGACGATTACAATCGCTTCATAAATTGAGGGTTATAGCATTAAAAAAAGGATGGATTTCATCAAAAATCCATCCTTTTTTTAATAACGTATTATCGTGAGAATAATTAATTCTTCGGTAATGCTTCTTTAACTACCATCGGACGGCCTGCATATTCTGCACCGTTCAATGCATTGATAGCGTTAGATGCTTCTGAAGAATCCGGCATTTCGATGAATGCGAATCCTTTAGATCTTCTTGTTTCACGGTCAGTGATGATTCTTACTGAGTCTACTGTTCCGTACTCTTCCATAACTTCTCTTAAATCTGATTCTTTAACCCTGTAATTCAGGTTACCTACATACAAATTCATAAATCTAAATAAAATAATAAATTAATAATTCAATAAACAAAGTTTTTGGAAGTTGTTAGGTCAGAGATGGAAATACTCAATACAGAGGAAATACATACGTGAAATAATCAAATCAAATAAACTTCTTTATTGTTCGGGCACAAAGTAACGCATTCTATTTCAATAATGCATCATCTTTTACCATATTTTTTTGCGATAATTTCATTTTTTGCCGAATATGGGCGAATATTTACGAATATCGTTTCGGATATCTCACTAATATTGCCAATAATGCACAAATTCCCATTGTAAACGGATAGTACAAGCTGCCGATGATACTGATGGGAGAGATGCCTGCCAATCCGGCGGCAATGAGTAGTTGCGCACCGTAAGGAATGATGCCTTGTACCAGGCAGGAGAATGTGTCCAGGATGCTGGCCGTCTTCCGGCGATCCAGGTGGAAACGTTGGGCAATGTCTTTGGCTATCGGTCCGGTGGTAATAATGGCGATGGTGTTGTTTGCCGTACAGAGGTTGGCGATGCTGACAAGTGCGGCGATGCTCAGTTCCGCCCCTCGTTTGCCTTTTACATGGCGCGTCAGGCGGGAGATGATGAAGTCGATTCCACCATTGTAACGGATCGTTTCCAGCATACCACCGGCAAGCAGGGTGATGATAATCAGTTCACCCATTCCTGTGATGCCGGTTCCCATGGAGCCGAACCAGTCAAAGAAAGCTGAACTCAAGTCTGTTCCGCTTGTGAAGATACCGATGATACCTGTACTCAGGATACCTAAAAGCAGGACTAACATTACATTTACCCCTGCCACAGCTGTGCCCAGCACGATGAGGTAGGGGATAACCTTTATCCATTCTATCTCTTGTGTTTGTGCAGGAGCTGTGATGGACAATCCCTGGAATATATAAATGCAGAGCACAATCAGTGCTGCCGGAACCACAATCATGAAATTTACGCGAAATTTGTCCCGCATCACACAATCCTGTGTCTTGGTGGAAGCTATGGTGGTGTCCGAAATAAACGAAAGATTATCTCCGAAGAATGAACCGCCCACTACAATGGCAACCATATATGGCAGGTCGATTCCGGTCTTTTCCGCTAATCCGATGGCTACAGGGGTGAGGGCTACAATCGTTCCCACACTGGTGCCTATGGAAAGTGAGATGAAACATGCGGCTATAAAAATACCTGCCAGTAGCAGGTTATCCGGCAGAATACTCAATGTCAGATTTACTGTGGCATCGATTGCTCCCATTTGTTTGGCGCTTTGCGCAAAAGCTCCGGCAAGAATGAATATCCATATCATCAGTATGATATTCTTGTTGCTCGCCCCCACGGAGAATTGATACACCCGTTTTTCCAGGCTCAGTCCGCGCGTCAGTACAATGGCATAGCAAGATGACAGAAGAAATGCGACTGTAATGGGTACTTTATAGAAATCATTTACAATCAGTGACGTCACCAGGTAAAGGCATAAAAATACTGCCAGCGGGCTTAGTGCCCACCATCCACCCTTTCGTTTATTTGTTGTATCTGTCATCTTAATATATATTTATGAATAAAGTGTGATAAAGGAATAGGGTGATAAGGTGATAGAGTGATAAGGTTGTAATGTGATAGGGCGATAAAGTAGCTGCGCTATATATCACAGGGCATTACCCCGCTATCACCTTACCCCCCTATCACCCTACCACCTTATCACCTTACCACTCTCTTATTCCTTTATTAATTCGCTGCAAAATTATAAAAAAACAAAGAGCGGAGCAAAATAGTTTTTGCCCGCCCTCTATCTCTTAATAGTCAATTAGCTATCTTCTAATTGTCAATTGTCCATTGTCAATTTATAGCGTTACTCCCGTTTTGAAGATCGCAATTTCCTTGTAACCTTTCTTTTCGTTGTTTACGAATTCTCCGCTTGCTACTTGGATTATATAATCAATGAACCGTTCACAAGTCTTTTCCATCGGTTCATTTTCTACGATGACTCCTGCGTTGAAATCAATCCAGCCCGGTTTGTTTTTTGCCAGTGTGGAGTTCGTTGAAATCTTCATGGTCGGTACGTAGGTTCCGAACGGAGTTCCGCGTCCTGTGGTGAACAATACCATGTGGCAACCGCAGGAAGCCAGTGCTGTGGCAGCAACAAGATCATTTCCCGGTGCCGACAGTAGGTTCAGACCTTTCACTTTCAGACGTTCACCATACGGTAATACGCCTTCCACATAGCTCTTGCCACATTTCTGCGTACATCCCAGTGCCTTGTCTTCCAGGGTAGAGATACCACCCGCTTTGTTTCCCGGAGATGGGTTTTCGCCTACCGGTTCGCCATGTGAGAGGAAATATTCCTTGAAGTCATTAATCAGTTTCACTGTTTCTTTAAATAGTTCCTCGTTGCGGCAACGGTTCATTAATATGGTTTCCGCACCGAACATTTCCGGAACTTCCGTCAATACGCTTGTACCGCCTTGTGCCACCAGGAAGTCGGAGAACATTCCCAGTAACGGATTGGCTGTGATACCTGAGAAGCCGTCCGAACCACCACACTTCAAGCCCACGCGCAATTCACTCAGAGGAACATCCACGCGTTCGTCTTTGCTTGCTTTTTCGTATAACTCGCGCAGCAACTTCATACCTTCTTCGTACTCGTCGCCCACCTTTTGAGTAACCATGAATTTTACGCGATCTTCATCGTATTCTCCCAGGAATTCGCGGAATACATCCGGCTGATTGTTTTCACAACCCAAGCCCACTACCAGAACTGCACCGGCATTGGGATGCAATACCATGTCACGCAGAATCTTCTTTGTATTTTCATGGTCGTCACCCAACTGTGAGCAGCCATAATTATGCGGATAAGCCATGATTGCATCCACACCCTTGCCACCTGTTTCCCGGCGCAAACCTTCGGCCAGTTGGTTGATGATACCGTTCACGCAACCTACAGTCGGTATAATCCAAACTTCGTTACGAATACCGACGTCGCCATTTTTGCGGCGATACCCTTTGAATGTCAGATCTTTGTGCGGAATATCCAGCGTAACGCTTGTCGGATTGTAGGTATAGTCCAGCAATCCTGCCAGGTTCGTCTGAATATTATTTTCGTTCATCCAGTCCCCTTGTTTCTTTGCCATACGTGCATGGCCGATAGGGTACCCATATTTAATGACGTTTTCGCCCTCTGCAAAATCTTTTAATGCAAATTTGTGTCCGGCGGGTACTTCCTCGTTCAGAGTGATTTCCACTCCGTCCACAGTGAGTTTTTCTCCTGCTGGCAGCGTTACAATAGCTACGGCTACATTATCAGCAGGGTTGATTTTAAGGTACTTAGTTTCCATAATTACTCTTATTATTTATTATGATAAAATTCAATATTTTCCTTCGTCAACAAGTCAATCGGCATAAAGTTCTCTCTTGGAATTTCCTTTTTGAAAATCAGGTAATCACATAGCGCCTTGATTCCGTCGAATCCCTGTAACTCCGGCTGTTGGGCTATGAGGAAAGATACGCTGCCCTCCATCAGACATTTCACGTTACGTTCCAGCAAGTCATACCCCATCAGGTTAAAAGCTGTTTTTCCTTGTTTCAACAAGTACTCTCCAACGATGTACACTTTTGAATTGAAAGTGATACCATTCTTCACGTTCGGATGTTTTCTGAAAAAGTCGTCCAGCATCTGTGCATCATCACTGTCCCGCTTGGCATGTAAGTCCAGTTCCCAAATGCGGCAGTGGGGGTGATGCTTCAACATATACTCCCGGAAACCGATTTCGCGGCGTTCCTGCTGGTTAGATCCCACAATACCCTCGTTTATCTTGCGGAAGATTACTACTTCCTGCTCGTTTCCTGCAAGTAGCATCAGCATTTTGGCGGCGAAGTATCCGCTTTGGTGAGAATTCTGTCCAAAGAAGGAAAGGGCGGGTTGATCTTTCAGATTTGAGTCTATATATATATAAGGTGTAGAACGTCGGTTCAATTCCTCCGTGAAAGATTTCGTATGCTGCGGCACGGTGGGGGCAAACATGACGCCGTCCGGTTCCTGTTCCAAGATGCCTTGGGCAACATCTACGAATGAATGATAATCGAACGGATCGTAATAGGAAAGGTCTACGGAAATATTGAAATCCGAATACGCTATCAGTGCATCGTGAATGCCGGCTTCTACCGCAGTCCAGTATTCGCCTTCCTCATGTTGCGGCAGCAGGCAGGAGAATGCGTATTTCTTGTTGGATGCCAGTGCGCTGGCGTACATATTAGGCTGGTAGTCCAGTTGCTTCAGGATTTCTTCCACCCGTTTCCGGCTGGCTTCCGATACACCGCTACGGCCGTGTATCACACGATCTACTGTCCCCACTGATACATCCGCCATTTTGGCGATATCCTTGATTCTAATTCTTTCTGCCATCAGGTTATTTACAATTTACAATGTACAATTTACAATTCTGTGGTTTATCATTTACGCATTTCACAAGTTATCATTTACACATTTACCATTTATCATCTGCGCTTTTTACAAGTCACTGCCTGTCTCAGCTTTCATCTGCATAGCCAAATTGTACATTGTAAATGGTAAATTGTACTTCCTCTTGTGCTCGCACACAATAATAATCTTAATATTTTCAGCACAAATATATGACAATTTTTGTAATTACGAAAATTGTTGTATCTTTGTGCCCGCACACGAAGACTATGAAGAACGAACCGTATTTTAGTTTACTCTCCATAGTATCAAGTGATTAAGGCTATTTTTGGCTCTAAAATGATAATTTGAAAGTTCTAAATTAATCACATATTAAAAAATAAATAAGATTATGGGAAAGAAAGTCGTTACATTAGGCGAGATCATGTTGAGACTGTCCACTCCGGGAAACACTCGTTTTGTTCAGTCTGATTCATTTGACGTAGTATATGGTGGTGGTGAGGCAAACGTTGCTGTCAGCTGTGCCAACTACGGACATGATGCTTACTTTGTGACTAAATTGCCGAAACACGAAATCGGACAATCTGCTGTAAATGCATTGCGCAAATATGGTGTAAAAACAGATTTCATTGCCCGTGGCGGCGATCGCGTGGGTATCTACTATCTTGAAACAGGTGCTTCCATGCGTCCCAGCAAAGTAATCTACGACCGTGCACATTCTGCTATTGCTGAAGCTGATGCAGCTGATTTCGACTTCGATGCTATCATGGAAGGTGCCGATTGGTTCCACTGGTCAGGTATTACTCCTGCTATCTCCGATAAAGCTGCCGAACTTACCAAATTGGCTTGTGAAGCTGCAAAGCGTCACGGTGTTACGGTTTCTGTTGACCTTAACTTCCGTAAGAAACTCTGGACAAAAGAGAAAGCTCAGTCTATCATGAAGCCTTTGATGCAGTATGTAGATGTTTGTATTGGTAACGAAGAAGATGCAGAACTCTGCTTGGGCTTTAAACCCGATGCTGACGTAGAAGGTGGAAAGACGGATGCTGAAGGCTACAAGGGCATCTTCAAGGCAATGGCTAAAGAATTCGGCTTTAAATATGTAATCTCTACTTTGCGTGAATCATTCTCTGCAAGTCACAATGGCTGGAAGGCAATGATTTACAACGGTGAAGAATTCTATGAATCCAAGCGTTATGATATCAACCCGATTATCGACCGCGTAGGTGGTGGTGACTCTTTTTCTGGTGGTATCATCCACGGTTTGCTGACGAAACCTAATCAGGGTGCAGCTCTTGAATTTGCAGTAGCCGCTTCTGCTTTGAAGCATACTATCAATGGTGACTTTAACCTTGTATCAGCCGAAGAAGTGGAAGCATTGGCTGGTGGTGATGCAAGTGGACGCGTGCAACGCTAAAAAATAATCCTTAAAATTAAAAAGAAACATGGCTAAGTTTGATAAAATAGCAGTATTAAATAAGATAGGTTCTACCGGCATGGTTCCTGTATTTTACCATAAAGATGCAGAAGTTGCAAAAAAGGTAGTGAAAGCTTGTTACGAAGGTGGTGTTCGTGCATTCGAATTTACCAATCGTGGTGATTTTGCTCACGAAGTATTTGCAGAAGTTGTGAAGTTTGCGGCAAAAGAATGCCCGGAGATGGCAATGGGTGTAGGCTCTATTGTAGATCCTGCGACGGCTGCCCTTTATTTGCAATTGGGTGCTAACTTTGTTGTAGGTCCGTTGTTCAATCCTGAAATCGCTAAGATTTGCAACCGCCGCTTGGTGGCTTACACTCCGGGATGCGGAAGTGTGTCGGAAGTTGGCTTTGCACAAGAAGCAGGCTGCGATCTCTGCAAGATATTCCCGGGTGATGTTCTCGGTGCAAAACTTGTAAAAGGCTTGCTGGCTCCGATGCCTTGGTCTAAGTTGATGGTGACCGGTGGGGTAGAACCTACTCAGGAAAACTTGACTTCCTGGATTAAAGCAGGTGTATTCTGCGTAGGTATGGGTTCAAAACTCTTCCCTGGCGATAAAGTTGCTGCGGAAGATTGGGCTTATGTTACTGAAAAATGTAAAGAAGCGCTGGCTTATATTGCAGAAGCCAGAAAATAAGATATTTCATTTTGTTTAAAGGTGTTTAAAGGGGACAACCATTGGAGTTGGCAGATTGTTGCTACTCCAATGGTTTGTTTTTTTATAATATATATGTTTTTTTCGACAAGCTGTTTTTAGAATTTATCAGGTTTTATAGCCTCTATTCGGGAAGCTCTCATTAAATCACTCTTCTTACTGATAAACTTGTATATTTTATACTGCTTATCTTCTTATAAGTTGTATATGCTACTTCTTTATCTGAACAAAAACTTGTATATCTTGTTATTTGTATTTATATTTGTAGCCAAATAAGAGTTTGTCGAATTGTAGTACTAATATATATAGGTATGAAACAACGAAAGATGAAACAGATTGTGTTCCTGTCCCTTATGTCAGTGCTTCTACTGGGTAGCTGCACGGATAGAGATGTGTATCAGGGAGGAGGAGAGGAGACCGGTAAGAATACCCCTCTCAAGCCTTCGGAAGTTTTTGACTTCAGCATGATGCAGCAGGTAAAAGTAAATGTGGACTACGGGTTTACAAGTGATTATTATATCACTTTTGACCTTTATAGTCAAGCCCCTATGAAGGAAGAAAATGATTCATGGGTAAAAGATGAATCACTGTCTCCCGTTTACTCGGCTCCTACTGACAAGAAAGGACGATATTCAGGTACAGTTGAAATCCCTTCAGATATTACGGAAGTATGGCTCTACACTGATTATTTAGGTGCTATTTCACCGGTTAAGTTGACTATTTCTAATGGTGAGATAAACTATAATCAGAAAGCGTACATTGCTGCGTTGCAAGCTAAGACAAGAGGTACAACGGCCGGTGGCTACAAGTACCTGGATGATTGGAGCATTCTGCCTGGAGTGGATTGGGACATGTATGGTATGCCTAATAATGTGGAAGCTGATTTAAGTATTCCGCCGGCCGCTACCTTGTATAGCATCAAAGAAATCTACGCTAAGAAAGCTGGAAAGACGATAAAGGACTTTTATCCGGCATGGTTCGAAGGTAATATCACGTCCGAAATTAAAATTATTAAAGAGACAGAGTTGAGTCTTGTCTTCATTGCAAGTAGTGCCAGCTGGAATAATGCTGTAGGCTATTTCTCTTATCCTACAGGTTCGATTCCGACTCCGGATAATGTTAAGAAAGTGATAGCATTTCCTAATGCTTCCGCTATTTCTAAAACATCCGATGGTCAGCGTGCAGGGGCATTACTGTGCGGACATGAAGTGAAACTTAAATATTGGAATTCTGAAAAACAGCAGTTTGAAGATAAATTTCCTGCTAATGTTTCGATTGGTTGGTGTCTGGAAGGAAACGGATTTAATAATGGTGATATTGTGAGACGCTCCTATGGTGGAACCCGCTATTCATACAGTTCGATGAACTCGGATAATTCACAACGTGTAGTGGCACTGCGTGATTCGGAAACAGATCAACTTGTAGCTATCGGTTTTGAAGACAACGTCGATTTTGATTATTGCGATGCAACATTCTATCTGAAGATTGCAGAATCGAGTGCCATTGATCCGGGTGGCCCGGAATTGCCTCCGGTGAATCCTCCCAGCAATGTTACCACTACTTATAAGGGAACTTTAGCTTACGAAGACCAATGGCCGGCACAAAGAGACTATGACATGAATGATGTGATGGTAACTTATCAATCGACTCTTTACCGGAATGTTCTAAATAGTAAAATATATAAGATTGTAGACGAGTTTACCCCTCTCCATAGTGGCGGTACACACATTTGCGGTTTTGGATATCAACTCCATAATCTTGCACCCGATAGAGTAAGAAGTATCGAAGTTTCGGGTCCTGACGGTTGGAAAATAGAGACGGATCAATCGCATCCTACTGTAATCCTGTTTGATAATATGAAAAGTGTTTTAAATCAGAAGTTTACCGTAACCACTGAATTGGCAGATGTAGATTTGAGTCAGGTGACACCTCCCTACAATCCTTTCATATTCGTTAATGGTAGAAGCAGGGAAGTGCATTTGGTAAATTACGCACCTACGGATAAGGCTGATGAGTCATTCTTTAATACGAGTGATGATATGTCAAATATCAATGAAGGTATCTATTATATCACCCGTTATGGAGAAGAAGTAGATATCATGCCATTTGCTATAAATCTTCCAACTCTTGATTTTGAAGTTCCTACGGAGTCTGTAAAGATATATGATACTTATTCTGGTTTTATTGATTGGGTGAAATCAAAAGGTACTACAAATAAAGATTGGTATAAGAAGAAAAAATAACTAAACGTTTTTTCGATAGAAAAAGAGTTTTATCTATGTTTTATCATAGATGAAACTCTTTTTTTTTATACTTTTGTTTAGTTAATGTCAATCAACCGAAAAACACTATTGATATGAAATTGCAAACACTACTTTCCGTTTTATTTTATAGCGGACTTATTTACGGATTCTTATCTTGTACTGGCAATGCTCTCTCATTGCGTGCCCGTAAGGAGGCCTTAGGTAAACTCATTTTTCAGGATACCCAACTTTCTGAACCTGCCGGACAATCTTGTGCCACTTGCCACACTGCTGCTAATGGATTTGCCGATCGTGATTTCCGTATCATTTCCGAAGGTGCAGTTTCCGGACTCTATTCCCAACGTAATGCCATGACCATCTGTTACTCTATGTACGTTCCCCCTCTCTACTTTGATGAAGATGAAGAAACCTATGTGGGTGGACTCTTTTGGGACGGTCGTTCTCCTTCCTTGCAGAATCAGGCAGGCGAACCTTTTCTTAATCCCGTAGAGATGGGCAATCCTGATACTTGTGCTGTTGTTATGAAAATCCGCCGTGCTCCTTATTATTCCGAATTGGTCCGTATTTATGGTGAAACCTCCAATGCGGATTCCCTTTATGCTCACATCACAGACGCACTTGCTGCTTACCAGCAATCTGATGAAGTGAATCCCTTTTCTTCTAAATACGATGCCTGGGAAAAGGGAGAATATGCTTTTACTGATTCCGAACTTCGGGGTATGAATCTTTTTAAGGATAAAGGAATGTGTGCCGAATGTCACGTTCTGGATAAGGATGAGCGTGCCGGACGAGTACTCTTCACCGATCATACGTATGATAATCTGGGCATACCGCGTAATCAGGAGAATCCCCATTTACGTGTTCCTGCTGATTATTTCCTTTTGACTTCGGATAGCATCGACCTCGGTTTGGGAGCTATTGTAAGTAAAGAAGAAGAGAACGGCAAGTTTCGTGTACCCACTTTGCGCAATATAGCTTTGACGGCTCCCTATGGACATAACGGTTATTTCAAAACCCTCAGGGAGATTGTTCACTTCTATAATGTGCGTGATGTCAGTGATGAATTTCCATCTGCTGAATATCCTGCTACGATTAATCGCGATGAGTTGGGAAATTTGGGTCTGACTCCGGAAGAGGAGGAAGACCTCGTAGTGTTTATGGAAACGCTGACAGATGTAGCGTCTCAAAAGTAAATACTGGAAGTTTATGGCTATTATTACTGGGGGGAGGAGTTGATAGTCGATTTGCTTGATATATGCTTTGTCAAGCATGCGCAATTGCAAACAAAGCTGGATAAACTTAAAAATATGTTATAAAATACATGCTTTTTCGTGCAACTGTTTGCGCACACGGAAAATCTTCTTACCTTTGTATCGCAGTTGGGAAACTGCTCATGATTTTGACTTTTTTTTAAATAATTTTAGTTTTAAGTTTTCAATAAAGGATTAGTTAGGGTAAAAAGATTAGTTAATAGTTTTTTCATAGGCTAAAATTTGGATTAAGAAAATAGGTAATTAGGTATATAAAGGTAAAAGAGAAAGTTTGTTTTTATAGGTAATTAGAAGTTTTATTTTTGGTAAAAAGAAGATTGATTTTTAGGTAACAATGATGCAGTTTAAAAGAAAAGCCTCTAAGGCTTTTCTTACAGAGGCGAGAGGTTCGTGAGAGCTTGCTCGTTTTTTTTGTTACATACTTCTCTTTTTATAACTATTGTTCGGTTTTTATTTCTTTTTTGTATCTTTGTTGCAATTGTATTCAAATGAATACTTTAAAGCAAAGATAGACGAGTATGGAAGAAATAAGCAGTCAAGATATACGTTGGAAACAACGTTTTCAGAATTACGAGAAGGCATTCAAACGTTTATCTCGTGCTATAGAAGTTGTGAAAGCCACTCCCGATGATGATTTGTTGCAATCCGGGCTTGTTCAGACTTATGAGTACACATTTGAGCTGGCATGGAAAACATTGAAGGATTATCTCACATTAGAGGGGTTTGAAGTGCGTTCTCCTCGTGAAGCGATTCGCCAAGGTTTCCAGAGTGGATATATCATGAATGGCGAAGATTGGTTGCAGGCATTGGCCGACCGTAATCTGACCACTCATATTTATGATGATGAAATTATTATTCGGGTATTGAATGATATCTTTGAGCGTTATTTTTTTCTGCTTCAAGACTTCTATGTTTCTTTTAAAGGAAAAACGGATGAATAAGATCCTGTGGCAACAATATGGATTGAGTGAAATAAACGGGAAGCGTATCATTGACGTTCTTTCTCGTTTTTCAGAGGTGCAGGAAGCTGTCTTGTTCGGTTCGCGTGCCAAAGGTAATTATAATCGGGGATCGGACATTGATATTGCTGTAAAAGGCATCATTTCTAAAGATGTGTTGTCGGCATTGCTTGTTGCTTTCGATGAAACGGTTCTGCCCTATTTTGTGGATATAGTGGTTTATGGACATATCAAAAATTTGGCGTTGAAGGAGCATATTGATAGAATTGGAGTTTGCATTTATTCAGTGGCATGAGAATGCATACCGGACGATATGCGTGTCATCCGGGCTTGCTCGTTTTTTTATGTCCCAAAGTGAAAAATGGGACATTTTCTTTTTTTAAGAAATGATGATTATTTCAGTCATTCTTTGTATATTTGTAGCATCATCTACATAAAAGATTAATTTTGGAACAGATACTGCTTATACTCGATTGGATTCTATACGTATTGTTTGCAATAAACATATTGTATTTATTGGTTTATAGCTTGGCATCGCTCCGACGCAGACCAGCTAAAATGGCTCCGGCTGAGGAACATAAACGGATTGCATTATTGATTGCGGCATATCGGGAAGATGCTGTTATAATGGATACGGTACAAGCCTGCCTGGTACAAGATTATCCGAGTGACAGATATGATGTAGTGGTGATTTCAGATCACATGCGGCCTTCTACGAATGAGAAACTGCGTGCATTACCTATAAAGCTGCTTCAGGTAGATTTCGAGAAAAGTACGAATACAAAATCTCTGAAAGCTGCCCTTGAATATCTGGGTAAGGATTCCTATGATATTGCTTTGATAATAGATGCTGATAATATAGTCAATTCCTCCTACCTTGTGGAACTGAATAATGCTTTTGCTGATCCTAAAGTGCAGGTGGTTCAAACGCATCGTGTTGCAAAGAACCTGAATACTAATATGGCCTATTTGGATGCTATCAGTGAAGAAATTAATAATTCTATATTCCGTTTAGGACATGTCAATTTAGGTATGTCGGCAGCTTTGATAGGTTCCGGCATGGCTTTCGAGTATTCATTGTTTTATAAAGCTATGATGAGCAACACTTCAGTTGGAGGGTTTGATCGGGTTTTGGAAATGAAGCTGCTTTATCATCGCATCTTTTTTCATTATTTGCCAGATACCTATGTGCTGGATGAGAAAATACAGAAAACCAAGAACTTCTATCAGCAAAGGCGACGCTGGTTGTCTGCCCAATACTATAGTTTTGGTGAATTTGTGAATCATCTGTTTCCGGCTATTCGTGATCGGAAATGGGATTTTTGTGATAAACTTTTTCAACAAGCCTCATTTTCGCGGGTGTTATTGTTGGGGTTTACCTTTATCTTTTCAGTGTGTCTTTCTATCTGGATTCCGGCATTGGCTTATAAATGGTGGGTGATATTTGGGGTGCTATTATTGGCGTTGGCTGTTGCTATTCCCCGTCGTTTCTGGAAGTGGCGCCTGGTAAAGGCTATTTGTTTTGTTCCTTATTCATTTTTGCTGATGTTTATCAATTTGTTCCGTTTGAAAGAGGCGAATAAGAAGTTTATTCATACGGCACATGGGATAGAAGAATAATAGAGAAAGAGGGGTTTACCACCCCTCTCTCTCCACTTCAAAGCACGGACATTCCTTCGTCCATTCCATCGGTTCCACTTCCCCGTTTCCATTCACATCCGGGCTCAAATCCCGATGTCCCACTACCCGTGCATCCGGATAATCCATCTTCAACGCCCGCACCAGTACCCGCAACGAATGCCGTTGCCATTCCGTCCGGGTGTCCTTTGCCAGCCCGTGACTGTCTAGTCCACCCTCATAGCAGATACCGATTGATTGAGCATTGTACCCACGCGCGTGGGCACCGACCCTCTCGACCGCGCGTGTGGACTTGATATCACCGTTGCGGCGAACGTAGAAATGATAGCCAATGCCATCAAAACCACGGAGGCGGTGGGCGGTGTCCAAGTCGTGCTCGGTAAAGGGGCGGTCCTCGCGGGTGGCACTGCAATGGATGACGATTAAATCGATCTTCCTCATACGTGTTTACAAATTCATCGCATTCGCACTAAAAGCGCCTATTATAGCCGAAGCCACTGCGATAACTACTTTCAAAATTTTGTCCCAAGTCGTTTTTTTCATAAGAGAGTTTTTTAGTGATTAATGGTTAGTAATAAATAATCAGCAGGCTGTGTAGCCTTTAATCTTTAATTTCTGAAGCTGTAGGCTTTAGATCCTATCCCAGCGGATCATCTTCAATACCGCCATCGCCGCCGGAATTTCCGCCACCGGAATTGCCGCCGGACGAGCTGCCCTCTTCGGACACTAATTCGAAGGTGATGTTGTTGGCACCCCCTTTGGTACTGGCATTACTGTCGTTCACCAGACGCAAGGTGTTGGCTACCTTGAAACGGATATTGACACGTTCGATATTTTTCACCGTACAGTCCTTGGCCACTTCGGTGGCGCGGCATTTGAAGGTGGTATGGAAAATTCCGAAACCGTCCAGGCGGACACTGTTACCGTCGGTCATCACTTGGCGCATCTGGCGCACAATGGCTTTACCGACGTGTACCACATCCTCGGCCGACATTCCGCCCAAGGCTTCGATATCCTGTGCGATGCGTTCAAGGTCGAAGATCTTTGCATCTTTCGATTTACGTTTCAGGGTGAAAACCATCGGAGATGCTGCGTCTCCGATTTTCTTGTGGCGCTGTGTGCGCACTACTAAAGCGTTTGACATGTTGAGTAATGTTTAATAGTTTGATAATCAATTTTTCAACGTTGATGCAACAAAGGTACAGCATGAGGCAAGGGAGGAGGAACGTTAAGGGACGTTACAGGACGTTATGGGAGAATAAGGGACGATAAAGTTAGATTTGAAGTGCAAAAAAAGGGGAACCTTAAGGTTCCCCAAAAACATTGACGATGAGCTGTACCTGTGCAGGCGTATAGTGCCTGCTACCGCGCTTCATTCCCGTGGCCAGCAAACGTTGTTCCAGTCCCGGAGCCGTGCGTATCCACTCGTTGAATTGCTTGACAGCGGTATGCTGGCACACCCCGCGAATGTAGCACATTGCCAGTTCGCCTTTCCCGTAAGTACGTATCGGGAAGTGGGCGTCAAGGTTTGAATCATCTTCTTTCTTCATGTGTTAAAGTTTAGGTTGTTTACCGCTATAAAATATGTGCAAATATACTGATTTTTAATCGAATAAACGACCTTGATCCGAATTATTTTTTAACCAATTTTCATTATCGAATTTGGTGTTTACCGGTCCCGGTTTGTCACCGTCCGGTCCATGCACGATGTCTTCCTCGCAGGGCCAGTATCGCCCGTTGATGCGGTTGTAGACAAACTTGGCATGGGTATAACCGCTACCCAAGTGCTTGAAACGGACTTTGTCGATGTAGACGGTGACGAGTTGTTTGGCATCGTCGCGGTTCACGCAGAGACAGTAGTCGGACATATTACCGAAGTTGGCCGAACCGTTGATGTCGTTCATCTCCACCCGGCGCAGTTCTCCGGTGGCGGTGTTGCGGTTCATCTTGCGCGGGTGCGCCACAAGGATGACCAGGCATTTATGTTGCGCGGCGAAACGGCCCAGCTTGCCCAGCAGTGAAGTGATGTACATCAGTTCCGTCTGCCCCGACTCCAATTGCTGATCCAGGCGATTCAGCGGGTCGATGACGAGGATGCGCACTCCGCGGCGGTATACCAGTTGGCGGGCTTTCTCCAGGATATGGTCGATGGTGCAGGCCTCGGTTCCCGGCAAGATGTGCGTCACGTTGGCTGTCAGCCAGTTCACAGCGTGGTTGTAGAGTTCTTCCGTCATGCCCGGACCGGGGCCGAATTGCAGTCCGGTCAACTTTTCAATCAGCTTGGCATGATGGTAATTGACCGGCAAGTTTTCGGGGCTGAAGTAGGCTATCTTCCACTCATGGCGCAGGCAGAGGCGCAGGACAAGTTCGTCGACGAATTCCGATTTCCCGTGTCCCGCCATTCCCGTAATCACTACGTTCCGTCCTGTCTCGAAAGTGCAGTTCGCATCAAAGTTTTCCCAACCCGTATCGGCACCGCGGCACAGCCCGTTTTCGAAGAGCGCACGCAGGTCTTCCCGGTAGTCCTCGGCGGTGAATACGCCTTCCAGCGGGATCTCTTCGGCTTGCGCCAGAGTGATGAGAAGACTTTCAGCGCCGTAAAGAACCAAATGTTCATTGGCGTCCTTGCATTCGGGGCCGAAGTGTACCAGGCGGCAACGTTCCGCTCCCAGGCGGCGGACGAGCTCATGGCGCAACGCTTGTCCGGCTCCGTCCTCGTCGGCAGCGATGTAGATTACTTTCTTGGGTTCGAAGTGCGTCTCTACGAACCTGTCCATCCATGTGAGGTTGCTCTGCGCACCGGCAGGCACGGAGATGACGTCTTTCCGCCCGGCAGTCATGAAGGCGCAGGCATCGAATTCGCCTTCGGTGATGATGCACTCCGGAGTGTCGGCAATGGCGTCGATATTGTATGGGATGAGTTCGGCGCCGGTCACCATTCTGAAGTGTTTCAGTGCGCTGCGGTACTTGGTATTGATGAGTACACCATTCTCGAAGTAATTGAAGCAGAGGCAGTTTTCTATTTCATTGCTACCCGGTAGTTTGATGCATTCTTCAGTGATGTGCAGTTCGGCGAGCAGGTTCTGGGCGAGACAGCGTTTTTGCGTCCAGTATTTTTCCAGTTTCTCACTCAACTTTGCTTTTGCAGGGTCGAAGGTGGGGCGGCGGAAGTGTGAGGGCAGTTGGCTGGCTTTCCGGCGTTGTTCCTGGCGTTGTTGGCGTTGGCGTTCTTCGGCATCGTCGGGCACGTAGAGTTTGTAGCCGCAGTGGTGGCAGTAGCAAAGTCCTTCGTTCAGGTTGACGGAGAGCGATTTGTCTCCTTTGTGTCCGCGGGTGTCGTTGCACTGGGGGCAGATGGTTTTGATTTTGCCGCTGTTGCGGCCTTTGGTGTCTATTCCGTACTGGTGAAAATTTCTCATTGTTCGTTTATTTGTTTTAAGTTTATTTTTTTTATCGTTTGTTAATGCCGCACTTCAACGCCCGCGATATCACATTTCGCGGGTGCCGGTGCCACACTTGGATGACCGCGAAGTGTGGCATTTGTCTTGCTGAAGTGTGGTATTGGAGGTGTTCAGGTGTGGCGTTTACTCCGTTCAGGTGTGGCGTTTTGGGGGCTTAGGTGCGGTGTTTTGTGAGTTCCACGAATGCGTTGCCTCGTTCCAGAAAGCGGTAGCGTCCGGTCGGGGCGGGGCATCATCGGGGATGGGGCAGCCCAGATAGGTGCGTTGGCCGTTGACGAGCTGCTCGTAGCGGTGGAGGTCGGGTGGGGTGGCGGATTGCTGCTTGGCGTCGAGGGCAAAGAGCGTTGCACGCAGGATTTGCGAGGTTTGTGCGGTCTTTGTGTAGTTGACGAAATAGCGGCGTGCATCGCTTTGCGTCAGCAGGTCATGCCATTTGTCGTAGATTTCAATATGCCGTTTGAAGCAGCTTACGGCCTCTTTGATGTGGCGCATCAGCAGCGTTCCGTACTCACTTTGCATGCAGACCGCTTCCAGCCAGGGTGTTTTTTCCGCCAGTTCGTCCACCAACTCCTGCCAGGGACGTACGGGTTGCAACGGTGATTGTGGGCGGCCGGAACCAGTTTCTTTTTCTTTTGCTGATGATGTTATTATATCTTTTATATTCCCTTTAAATGAATCTGTCGCTTGTTTTGCAGAATCGGTGTCTTTCAGTGAGTTAGTTGAATCTGTCGGCTGATTTTCCGCATTATTCTGAGACGTTTTTTGCTGTTTTTCGTCATTTTTTGGCTTGGAATCGGCAGATTCCCCGTCATTTTCAGCCGTTTTTTTCTCTCTTTTTTTCACGGGATTCAGCTCTTCGGCGGAGAAATATCCGTCCTCTTCAAGTTTGAAAAGTTTGTATTCCAGAATGATTTTTGTAAGGTAGGCAAAGGATATTTTTTTGCTGCTGCAGAAAGGGCGCAAATATTCCAGTTGCGCTCTGGGTTCGGGCAGCAGTGCCAGCTTTTCAATAATAATCCAGTAAGCGCCGAGACCTTTCAAGCCCTCTTTTTCGGTCAGGTTCCTCATTCGGGGATCATTCATAGCCATAAGCGAATGCTGTAGATAAAAGTTTCTTTTCATTTTTACACCATTGATTAGATTAAATATTATGGAAAAATTCTTGCGTAAAGCGGGGTTGCTTGTGGCGGCGACGGCGTTTTTTCGTAGGGTTTTCCTTTTTTGACGGTGCAAAGATAAGCACTCGATATTCTCAAATAAGCCAATTTAGGTACGGTGTTTTTTTGCTTTTTGTATTGATATATAGCAAAGTACGTTTTCTGAACAGGCAAAAAACGTACTTCTGCTAAATGATGTTAATGAGGGCTGTTTTTTTTCTTGTTTTTCATGGCTTCCTCTATTCTTTTGATCTTGTTCTTGATGGGTTCTAACTCCTTGAATTCCCGAAAGCTGGTGTCATTGTCTTTTTTGTATAACGTCTTGAGAATCTTTTTAAGGATTTGGGTTATAACTAATCTTTTGTCTGTGTGCGTGGTTACTCCATCGAATGTCCATGGTCTACTGTCTTCAACCTGGACGGTAAGTTTGAATTTTTTTCCATAATAATCATTTTTTTTTTGAACGCGGCAAAGGTAATGTTTGTCAGTCGGTATATTCCTACTTTTGGACGTTTTTTAATGACATTCATTCGCTATAAGTTTAGAAATACCTTTAGAATAAGGTATATTCAAGAAGAAATCTTATATTTGTACTCATATCTCAAAAAAAAACAGAATAGGAGGGTTATATTTATGAAATTAGTATATTGTATTCCCACGTTGTACATTTCCGGTGGCATGGAACGCGTTTTAACACTGAAAGCAAATTATTTAGCAACGTTGCCAGGATATGAAATTACTATTGTTATTACGGATGGTGGGGACAAGAAGCCCTATTTCCCTTTGAATCCTTCCATAAAAGTTAAGCAGTTAGATATAAATTTTGAAGAAATGTATCGTTATCCATTCTGGAGACGTTTTGGATTGTATAGGAAAAAACAGAATCTGTATAAGCAACGGTTGGAAGCTTTTTTAAAAGAATACAAACCGGATATCACAATTTCTATGCTGCGACGTGAAATCAATTTCCTGAATTCCCTGACAGACGGTAGTATTAAGGTGGGCGAACTGCATATTTGTAAGTTATATTACAGGAAAGTTCCGGGAAATTATCTGCCAAGATGGATCGGTAAATGGGTAGAAGACTACTGGATGGCACAATTAGTCAGGGAGTTGCGTAAACTTTCTGCCTTTGTGGTATTGACAGAAGAAGATAAACAAATGTGGACAGAAGTGAAGAATGTGTGCAATATTCCTAACCCTGCACCCTTTTTGCCACAAGTAAAATCTACCTGCGAGGCAAAGCGTGTGATTGCTGTCGGACGCTATTTTGAGCAGAAAGGTTTTGATTTATTGATTCCGGCTTGGGAAAAAGTGGTCAAAATCCATCCCGATTGGGTGTTGAGTATTTATGGAGATGGTGCGATGCGTCCTCTGCTTCAGAATATGGTGGATGAACGCCGCCTGACCAATCAATGTGTGTTGGAAGAACCAGTTTCCAATATAGAAGAAAAAATGCAGGAAAGTTCTATTCTTGTATGTAGTTCCCGCTTTGAGGGCTGGGGGATGATTTTAGTTGAAGCTATGGCTTGCGGAGTACCTGTAGTGTCGTTTGCCTGTCCTTGCGGACCGCGTGATATAATCTCGGATGGGGTTGACGGTCTTTTAGTAGAGAAGGAAAATATAGATGAACTTGCTGAAAAAATTTGCTATTTGATTGAGCATGAGGATGAGCGTAAGCGGATGGGGCAGGAGGCTGCAAAGTCTGTTCAACGTTATCGTATGGATGCTGTGGGAAACCAATGGCACAATTTGTTTGAGAAATTAATGAAGGAGAAAGAAAACGAAAAGTAATTTTATAAGAAATACAAGATTATGGGAATGTGGTATAAACCTTATCTGGCAATTTTCGATAAAGAGTGGACGAATGTTCCGGCAGGCATCAAAGATGAAATTCGAGAAAAGGTGTCACGCTTTTGTCCGGCAGAGCCCTTAGTATCCATTGTACTTATTGCGCATAATGAGGAAAAGCGTATTGCTGCTTGCTTATGGTCACTGTGTAATAATGTCTACCATTTTCCGACAGAGATTATTGTAGTAGATAATATGTCTACAGATCATACCGTTGAAGTACTCTCTGATTTGGGTGTGACTTATTTTGAGGAGCAAAGAAAGAGTCCGGGTTTTGCTCGGGCTTGCGGGCTTGAGCATGCTCGTGGTAAATATCATCTGTGTATAGATTCTGATACTTTATACCCGCCGCATTATGTTGATACGCACATCAGGCAGTTGCAGCGAAAAGATGTTGTTTGTACTTATTCTTTATGGAGTTTCTTACCGGATGAAAACCACTCATTCTGGGGGCTATTGGGTTACGAATTTCTGAGAGATATCTATTTGAATATTCAGAATATCAAACGTCCGGAAAAGAATGTGCGTGGTATGGTTTTGGCTTTTCATACGGAGCCTGCCCGTGAAGTAGGATTTCGCACCAATATAATTCGTGGTGAAGATGGCATGATGGCATTAGGCTTGAAGAAATATGGTAAACTTGTATTTATTAGGAGTAGGAAGGCAAGAGCAGTGACTTGTAATAGTACGCTTGATGGCAAAGGTTCTCTTTGGCAGAATTTTTTATTTCGCTTGAGAAAAAGTACCAAGGAATTTGCGGGCTTGTTTCATGCGCAGGAACATTATGCAGACACTCCATCTAACATGATTGAACAAGATAATCAGCAATCAAATCAAAAATAAAAAGAAAAAGGCACTTGACGGCTGAATGACTGAGGAAATAGTAGAGTTTTTTGATATATAAGAAACTTAAGTCGCTCTAATGAGAAGGCCAAACAAATAGTTGTATATTAGATTTTTGTAGTCCTGAGACTTTTTGTTTATTTTTAACTGACCATGTTTTTGTCAGTTAAAAATAATTTAATACTTTTGAAAACGGATAAAAGGGTCATATTTTATGTATGCAGCCTCTGGCAAAGTCCTGTTTTTTGGGGAAGACAGCGTTTATGAGGCTTGGCTATTGTTACTCTGTTTTCACGAGTAGTAATATCTATATAGTATTATGTCTAAGCATACTGTCTTTTTTTGCAGACATAAAGTTTTGATTTGAAATTTCAAATTTATATTGAAGACAAAAAGAATATGTGTGCCCACTAATTAGCCTAAGTGGACGCGCTTTTTATAACCGATAGTTATTACGACAGGGCTAGGTGTTGAGTTGTATATAACTGCCATGAAAAGTAGGTATGAAAATTGTCTATGTGTTTCCTGCTTTGAATACTGTGGGAGGAGCTGACCGGGTTATTACTGAAAAAGTTAACTATTTTGCAGAGAATTTTGGTTATGAAATGTATGTAGTAACTGCACATCAGAATAATGCCCCCTTATTTTTTCCGTTATCTTCCAAAGTAAAGCATATTGATTTGGATGTGAATTTCCATCAACAATATGGACTACCCATCTGGAAGCGTGTATTTATTTATTTTAAGTTACTGCATCAGTATAAGCGAAAGCTAAAAAAGCTATTGTTTACTATTCGTCCGGATTTTACTATTACAACTATTAGCCGTGATATTGATTTTCTTTGCTCAATACATGATGGAAGCAAGAAAATAGCAGAGGCGCATGTTGCTAAACCATTTATCCGTAATTTACATAGAATGGCAAATGAAGGACTCGTATATAGAATGATAGGTAAAATTTGGACTTATAAACTGGAACGGGCCATAAGAAACTTTGATGCATTGGTTGTGTTGACTGAATATGATGCGGAAGGTTGGAAAAGAATAAAAAAAGCTGTTGTGATACCCAATTCTATGCCTTTCTATCCCCCGGTAGGCAGTACTTGCACGTCGAAGAAGATTATTAGCGTAGGCCGTTATGATGAGCAGAAAGGCTATGATATGCTGATTGATGCGTGGGAAATTGTACATCAGACTTATCCGGATTGGAATTTATACATTTATGGCAACGGTGCTCTGCAAAAGAACTTTGAAAATCGTATTAAACAGAAACAGCTTGGGCAAAGCCTGTTTTTATGTGCTCCGGTGAAAGATATTGAACAGAAATATCTGGAAAGTTCCATGTATGTCATGAGTTCGCGTTTTGAGGGATTTGGTATGGTATTGATAGAAGCAATGGCTTGCGGGCTTCCATGTGTTTCGTTTGATTGTCCGCATGGACCATCGGATATTATCGAGGATGAAGTGGATGGCTTGTTGGTTGAGAATGGGAATGTACAGCTGTTATCGCAAAAAATAGGTCGTCTGATTCAGGATGACACATTGAGGCGTGAGATGGGAACTCGTGCAAGAAAGAGTGTCTTACGTTACTCAAAAGAGAACATAATGCAGCAGTGGAAAGATTTGTTCGAACGGTTGCAGTGTTAATTGAATAATAAACTTTTTTGGATTTCGTAGTCTTTCGTCTGGATACCGCAAATATCCATAATTGTATGAATGATATTTGCTGTATTGAAAGGCTTGTTTGTTGCATTCTTCATTTGTTCGACTATGTTGGGATGTTTCCTTTTGAACATCTCAGATGTCCATATCAGAAAAGGTATTTCCTGCATAGGGGAGCTTGGGTTGTGTAATCCGTGGCCACACATATTGCGGGTATCGTAGACTTCTTCACCATGATCGGGAAAACTAAAAACTATGGCATCCTTATTTTGGAACCGTTGTATTATTTGGTCACAAACAAAGTCATTGTATAATACTGAATTATCATACTCGGCGATAGTGCGTTTTTTTTCATTACTTATGTCTTTTGCGATATCATTGATACTGAATTTATTGAATTCAGTGGGATATCTATTAGTATAGCGGCGATGTGATCCCATAAGATGTAAACAAAAAAAGGCTTTTTCATGAGGTTTTCTGAGCTCTTGATCTAATAATGTTAGTAGTTCTCCATCGAAATAGCCATATCGCTCTTCTGAAGCGTGTCGTTGGTGAGGAAACCTGACACAATCAGAAGTAGAAGCAATGCCAGCGGTAGAGTTGTCATCACCTGCAGTAAAACTGTCTTGGTTGGAAAGCCAACAAGTATAGTAACCAGCCTGCTTCATTACAGCCGGAAGTGTGTGATATTGATACCAAGGTGCTGCTGATTTGTCATCAAAGAAAGTCATTATTTGTCGAATGGATTCTGATGTAACAGTGCGGGAAGTTTTTACACTGTCAAATTTTAAAGTTTTGTTATCTTTTATCTGTTGGCTTAACTTTGGGGTAGTGGGCAATTGATAACCGTAAGCATCCATGTGGAGCTTAGAAAGAGATTCTCCTAATATTATTATTACATAAGGTACTTCAGAGGAATTACTTATGAGAACTGGGGCATCTTGTTTTACCAATTGAAGATATTTACTGTATTCGGCTCTGTCATGTATTGCATTTTGTGATGAATGCCAGACGCGCTCTATACCGGTCAATGCCTGGTAAGAAGTCATGTGACGTATATGCGTGATGTAATAGGTAAGACCGACGTATATTAGGAGAGTTAGGGTACAGGTTGGTATTAAGATTGCTTTTTTGTGCAACCATGCAGGGAGAGGGATATTCAACAGCTTCTTATAATAATAGAAAAGTAATATACCAACGATTAATATAGAAAATAATACCATGCATGTATGTATATCAAAATAGGAGGCAAAAAATTCGGATGCTTCTGAATGGTTTGTCTCTATAGTAACCATAATGATGGAAGGAGTTATTAAAGAATAAAAGTTTAGTAATAGGAAACTTTCTATAGCAAAAAAGAAATAAGCTATGAATAAAACAATTTTTGTTAGATTGATATGAAAAAGTTTATGTATATAGTGTATAGCCAGTACCATTAATAGCGTTACACCTGCTCCATTGATGAGAGCAGCTCCAAGTCGTATAGGCATCATTAGCCATATCTCATTGCAAAGATTATAAATGACTGCCGTTAAGGTGTTTAATATAAATAGAATGCAAAATATTATCAATGAAGGATAAGCTTGTTTCATACTTATGATTTCTTATATTTTGATATTATACCATTAATTGTGCCGTGTAGTACAGCTTTAGATAAGTTTAGCTCTCCATGAAGTAAATATAATAATGCTTTTTTAGGGGCAGCTATACTGAAAATATATATACAAGATAATAGCTTTCTAATACCGAAAAAATTCCTACGAGCGAATAGTATCCGGGCACGTGAAAGATAAAATTCTCTCAGTGGCGACCCTTTTCTGGCAGTCATACCTTCTTTATGATAAACTACGGCGGCTGGTTCATACCATAACCTATATCCTGTATGTAATATTCTTGCGGACCAGTCAAATTCTTCATAAAAAAGGAAATAATCTTCACTCATGGGACCTGCTTTCTGGAGTACCTCACGAGAAACCATCATTGCGGCACCATGCAATGATGCCGTTTCACAAGCTTCATGATAGCATGGTTGGTCTTTGTCATTATATCCTATAGCACTATTTCTCAGAGTAATATACGAGAATGGAGTGAATCCTGCATATTGCAAGATGTCAGGAGCGTAAGCATATTTTAGCATCGGAGATACTCCGCCGTTTTTCTTATCACTCTCTAGCCTTTGTATTAATGTATTTAATACCGGAGCTTTAATTAGTGTGTCGTTATTGATAAAAAACAAGTACTGTCCTTTTGCTATACTCAATCCTGCATTATTTCCGCCTGCAAAACCTGTATTTGTATTTTTTATTACTACAATATCAGGATATTTTTTTTGTAATTCTTCACCTTCCGGCATATGTGAACCATTGTCTACGACAATGATTTCGTATGGGCATGTTTCGTACTTATGAAAAGATTCTATCATCTCACAAGTATCGATGAAGCCATTATAATTGACTGTGATAATAGAGACAATTGCTTTCATTCTTTTTCCTTGTTTTTTTGAGAGAGGTTATGAGAACGTTTGAACCAGAATACCAACCAATGCCTGAAAGTAATGTATTTATTAAAAGATAAACGTCGGAAACGACAGACTGTTTCTATTTTTTCTAGAAAAGTCATTCTATGGGCATTCCATATAATGGCATTTAAAGTTTGCAATAGATATCGATCTATAATAGAACTCCATTCGGGATGTTGTTGACTTAATAATAGAGCTTTGGAACATACGATACTGTATCCCTCTATGTTACGCATACTGAATTTATTGGTCATAGTTGAATTTGACCGTACTCTGCGTTTAAAGAAAGCTTGATTGATGTATGCAACTTTTTGTGCATTTAGGTGAATTTGTATTACAAAAATATGATCTTCATGAATGATACCTGCAGGGAATCCATTGAAATATTTCTGAATGAATGAATGACGGGTAAAACATAGGCAACATGAAGCTGAAAATATATATTGCTCTAATTCATATTCCAAAAGTTCTGTACCTTTCCATATCTTGTCACTGATCTTATCTTTTCTGTTATAACCTGGTAGATAGGCAGATGTTTCCATGATTTTCTCTGCATCGAAGAAAACGAAATCTAAGCTTTTAGACTCGCAAGTATCATAGCAATGTTGTAATGCCGTTGTGTCTAATATATCATCACTGTCCATGAAGTAGATATATTCTCCGGTAGCATATTGTAGGCCATGATTACGTGCTACCCCTTGCCCTTGGTTGGGTTGTATATGCCATTGAATTCTTGGATCACAAGCTGCGTACTTTTCAATGATATTCTGACTTTGATCAGTGGAACCATCATTGATGAGAATTATTTCCAATTCCTGTAAGGTTTGATTGCAAATACTATCTAGTGCTTCGCACAGATAAAGTGCGGTATTGTATATTGGCATAATGACAGACACTTTTGGGAGGACAACCGTTAGGATCTTGGTATTCATTTTCTTTTTCTGTTTAAGATACTTTTTATTTTTGCAAATATATCATATTCTTTGGTGAACTGTATGTATACGATCCACAAAATGAAGCTAATAATTGCTTTAGAAAATAAGGATAGAATGATGTTGTAATCTTTAATAAATATTGATACAAGATATAATGTGCAACCTATAATACAGCTTAATATTGATGGTGATAGGAGTTGGCGATAACACAAAAGGAGGCTTCTGTGAAGCATAAAGCGATATAATTGCCAGTAACATTGTATAAAATTTAAACAAAATGAGATGAAAATACACCAAGCTATGGCTTCCAATGAGTGAAAATAAAAGATCCCAATGAGGAGGCCAATTATACTTGTTAATGCGGAAAATGCTCCACAAATGAAAAGTCCTCGAGTATCATTACCTGCTTGATAGAATGAGCCTGAAGAAGATAATAATAACTGTAAACCTACAGTGAGTGACAATATTTGGAAAACAGGAATGGAAGGTAGCCATTGTTCTCCAAAAACACATAGTATAAGTTCCTTGGCACAAAAAAGAAGCACTATACTAAGCGGAAAACCAATGAAAGCCAGCAGACGCATAATACGTTCTTGGGTATGTCCTAATTTGTTCATGTCATTTTGATAATCACTCAGGATAGGGTGCATTACAGGAGTAATGATATATGTTATATTTTGCAAAGGAAGCATCATCAGACGATATGATTTTTCGTAGTATCCAAGTGGTGTTAGCCCCATATATTTTCCGATTAAAAGTTTATCCAGATTACGGGTGAAGTAGTTTACAATGCTGAACAAAAATTGATACATGGAGTAATTCCAGATTTTTTGAACACTTCCTATTCCCATAGTCCATTGAAGTTGTTGGGGATATTTTTTCAATGAAATTATCCAAACAAGTAAACCGGATAAAATTGGTTGAATAACCAATGTATATAAACCTACCCCTTTAATAGCTGCTAAAATGGATAATACTCCTGCTATTACTTGTACAATGCATGTGCGAAATGCGATGAACTTGAAATCTTTGTCTCTGTAAAATAAAGCATTGGGCACAATAGAGGCGGCAGTAAAAAAAAGGCAAATAGATAATAATTGGCAGATGAGAACAAGTCGGTTATCCTGATAAAAAGTTGCAATGCCCCATGAAGATAAGAAAAATAACACACTTAATATTCCTCCTATCCATATTGTAAACATATATATGCTGTTCATATCCTTATTTGTCAACTCTTTATTCTGGATAATGGCGGCAGGTATGCCGATATTGGCAAATATACCGAAAAAGTTGATGATAACGGTAGCTACAGCTACGATGCCAAAATCATCAGGACTTAACAGACGTGCCAATATAGCTGTTATTATCAAAGAAATGACGATGCCTGAATATCTGGCAATTGCCGTATAGAATACGCCCGAGAGCATTTGTTGCTTGATGCTTGCCATAACTATATATTTTGTAAGTTTCGGAATATCCCGTCTTCATGTACCTTTTTCATTTGCTCTTCCCACGATAAGTGTCGGATAGAATCTCTTATCATTTGTGGAGACATAGACTGTGAATGGCAGAAAGAGATTAATTGTGGAATGTTGATGGGGCTTTCGTCAGCTGCAGCTTTCAGTACATAAGGCATTTGATCAAAGTCTTCATCTGTCTCAGAATAGATGAAAGAAAAGCCTCGTGCAGCATACTCTCTGTTTTTTAATGTTTTAATATTATATATTCCGCTACGATGGCGTGCTAAACTGCCAATTGCAAAATCTGCTTGCTCAAAAAGAGCATCTAGTGCTTCGCCGTGTTGCGCTCCATATAGAATGACGTATGGCTCCAATCCGTATTCACGTATGGGCGTCATAATTTCTTGATATTCTCTTTCGCCAGTTATATTCCCTACAAGGTGGAAAAAGACTTTGTATTCGGGATGATTACTGTAGTATTCTCCAAGCCCTTTGATTAAACGATCAAAACCATGCCAAAAGTGTATTTCGGCTACACCGATTAAATGCAGTTCATAATTTAAGCTACTTACTTTTGTTCTTAGCGGAATTTGGCTAAAATCTATGCCATTGGAAATCCGTATGGTACGACAGCCAAAAATTTCTGTATCGTTGGAGAAAGTGATAACGGCATCGATATATCTGCAAAATGCACGACGGAATAATTTATCGGTATATAGCTGTATCTTCTCTTTCACAGAACAATACTCATGATCGTAAGGATAGGTAGGTATTTCCAAGAGGATTTTTACATTCCTTTTTTTAAGTTCTCTCACAAAATGTATTGTGAAAGGATTAGCGTTATGGTAGGAGCGTATGTATATCAATGAGATATTTTCTTTCTCCACATATCGGATGATGGGACGGAATGAAACACGCTTTTTAAGTTTGGCTATCACTCCTTTGCCAAGATCCGCCAATATTTTATTGTCTATTAACCATTGTCTGCTCCCATCGGGCGTAACTTCATAATAGCAGGTTGGGACATCCAAACCGCATTTCTTTAAAGCGTTTACCTGATATTTGATTTTCTTGCTGATTCCGTTATACTCTTGAAAACCGTAAAAGACGAGAAAAAGAGCTTTCATATTTGGTTGATTCAATTGGTTTATAATCTCAGGTTGCGGTATAGTTGGACTAATTCATCAGCAGTCTTTGCCCATGAAAATTGTTGTGACCGAAGTAATCCGTAATCTTTTTGTTTTAGATATAATGTCTCATCTATCTCTAATTTTAATAACATATTTGCAATCTCTTCCGGTTTGTACGGATCAACAGCTAATGCACCCGGACCGGCAACTTCGGGCATTGCGGAAGTATTTCCGATAATGATGGGCACCCCACACGCCATCGCTTCTATCATTGGAATACCAAAACTCTCACGGAGTGATGGGTAGAGGAATGCAAAAGCTGCATTATAAAGTGTTGCCAAGTCATGGTTGGCAATGTAACCTGGATAATATAGATATGATTTAATATCAGAGATTCCCTCTTGCTCTAGCAAGTTATCAATATATTCTTCTTTCAAATCAGCGATTAGGAGCGGTCGCTTTATGCTGGACCGTTGCAGATATAGACTATATGCTTTCAAAGTACGCACAGCATTCTTTTTAGGATCGGTATTACCGAGAAAGAACAGGAAGTCCTTTTCTGGAATATATTGGTGGACTATACGCATGTCAATTTTATCCTGTGGGAAAAAATGAGTATTATATCCATTATATATTGCTGTAATACGTTCTGTTGAAATATTTAATGCTTTACGGATACGATTACATTCAAAATGTGAGACCGTTATTATTTTCTTGCATTTCTTTAGAATATGTGGTACTACGATTCGACGATAATGCCAGCCTAATTCCTGATAAAGGGAAGGACTTCGGTGTTGTCTCGGTTCCAAATAGATTATATCATGCAGTGTCAGAACCAGAGGTACGGGACACCATAAAGGAGCTGTGTTTGAAGTACAATGAAGTAAATCGACTTTTAAACGTTTTACTACGCGCGGCAATGCTACCTGTTCCCAAAGAGGATAAGTTGGACATTTTAGCTCTATGATGGATAGATTAGTCGACTCTTCCAAGCAGCGATCTTCCCCGGGAGCGACAATAATGTAATATTCATTACCGTCGTCCCTTTTCTGCAATTCACGTATGGTTTCTAATGCAACAAAGTCCATACCGTGTTTGTTGGGGCGAAAAATACGTTGCGCTTCAATAGCTATCTTCATGTTTTCTATTTATTTTCTGACTCTTCTGTCTTTTTGTCTTTGGGAGTTTTCTTTTTTTGGAAGAAACGTGTAATATGACTAAATAGACTTGCAAATACTAAGATTGGCAATGCCCATATGGAGTGTTTGAACCGTTTGTTTACTTCTCCATCCGGTAACGCCATTATAAATGTAATAATAATGACACCTAAAAGGGTATACCATTTAAAGCTAAGTGTGAAATCGAGGAGGGTAATGCCGATGGCACACAAGGTGATAAGAGCGATAAGTAGAAAACGTGATGGCATTAACCATTGGAAAAGTTTGAGCGCATAGTCCCATTCGCCTTTAAGCAGAGTTATCGGTAGTTTTTTTAGTGCGAAGATAGTACTGCTATATTGTGAACGGAGCCAACCAATACGTTGGGCCTCATATCCATTGGCACTTTCTTCTTTCTTACTATAACATACTACTTCTTCCATATATTCCGTGTAGATGTTCTGTTGCAACAGTGCTGTTTCCATCGATTTACTTAAATCAGAACCTTTCAGCTTAGGTGCTATTTCATGGAACATTGGAAAATCAAATGCCATAGCTGAACCTATTAGGGCAGAAGAAAATCCCATGCGTGTATGCGCTTTACGGAAGATATTATTATTAATTTCTTCACTGGTGGCATTTAATACGGCAATACTGGTAGTTAGATTTTCGGTCATTCGGTGCGCCTGGATAGCATCGCATCCGGAATAGTATGCATTGTTGAACAAGTTTAATGCATTAGGAACAATTCGATTATCAGAATTAAAAATAACAACCATGTCGTATTCTGCAGGAGAATAACGCTCCATAACTTGCTGGATAGCATAAACTTTCGTACATTGTTCTTTATCGGGAACAACAATGTTGACTGGCATCTGAAGCAGAGTTACTAAATCTTCTTCCGGCAATTGAGTTGCTGCAACGGCTATGTCATACTTATCACGTGGATAAAGTTGAGTATCCAAGAAACTATTTATAGAGTGAATCACTTCTTTGCCATTACGTAATACTGTAAACAATACAAGAAAACGGTGGTGTACTTTAGCAGGAGGATAGGGATTCTTGTATTTCCCCAACGAGAAAAGTGCACAAATAAAAAGATACAACACCGGAATGCTTAGCAACAAGAACAAAATGGCATCTGCAATTTGTAAAGCATTGTTGTTTTCATCTACCCACCAATCGGGATTGAATATGGAAAAAATCTCGCTCATGATATGATATTACTTGTTTTTATATTGATTTTTCTTGAGTAATCTGTTTGTCTATATAAGGGCCGTTCATAATGAATGCTAATGAAGCTATAACGAGAAAGTCAGTGGGGGCGGTATTCATAGCTTCGCCTGTATATCCGTTGATCCATACCCCAAAGACTCCACAAGTCATAGCTGCCAGTATATGATATAATTCCTTGTTCTTGATGCGGAACATGACAATGTAGCAACATCGGAGCAGTACTACAACTAATATGGCAAGGTAAAGATTCAATCCCATATAACCGGTTTGTATCCATATTCTTACATAATAAGAGTCGGGCGGGAGAGTTCCTTCCTCATATATATCTCCTCTCTTCCATAACTTAGGAATGCTTTCGTTTATACCAACTCCCCATGGATGTTTTTCCAAATATGCTGCAACCTCTTTTCGGTTTTCGACACGAACATTAAAAGATGCATCTTCTGTAGGACGGAAAGCAGTCCTCATACGTCGTATAAAAGCATTTCCTTCTCCAATATTAGTGAGAGAAAAAAATGAAACTACCAATATACCGATGAGTGCTGTAGTTGCGAATATTTTTATATTTTTACAGAGCAGACAGTAGAGTGCTGTTCCAGCTATAGGAATAATAATAGCACCACGTGTACCAGACATAAACATGCCGATTAGCCCCATTAGGGCTACTGCTAAGTAATAGTATAATAATCGTTTATTACGTGTATGTATGCCGATAATAGTATATACAAGTGTTATGAGTCCCATACATGCTCCAAAATTGCTGGCATCAGTGAATATGGAGAAATAGCGTATTCCTGTATTTATAATATGGGTTCTCCAGCTATCACTACTTACAAGCCACTCTCTTTCGGCGTAATCAAAACCAAAATGTTTTTGCCACCATAATTTGAAGAATGCGATTGATACGAATACTCCTACAGTTATTAATCCTATTTTTAACGTCTTAGGTTTGTCGGCCAATAAAGATGAGACTATGTAAAGAACAAATGTCTCCAATATTATGATGCGAATTCCTTTTGTGATACCTTCATCCTGTATTCCAGGATTGAGAAACTGGAATAAAATGAATAGGATCCAAGGAATATAACTAATGGTCAATATATTTACAGCATTTGTTAATCTTATATCCGCCTTGTTTCGGAGAAAGGAAAAAAGTATGGATATCACCATATATACTAAAAGTATATCCAAGATAACGCTAAGTCCCGTGGTACGAGTATAACGCATAATTGCAATAAAAAAAAATGCATATGTTGCATATATTAGATAACCGAAGCGGGGAGCTTGGAGGCCATAAAATAATATAATAGCAGCCAAAGGCAGGCTAATAATGATAGCAGCAATTAATAATTTTTGAGTAATGATGGCATACGCAATAGCCACTAACCCAATGAGCAGCAAAGAAGCAAGTGCTGCTTGTGGAGGAAGTTCGCGGACAGGGTATCGACTATTATATGCCATTTTAGTTCTCTTTAAAGTTATTATTTTACTTCATTTTTCTTAGATGTAAGACCTAGTTGAGCCAACCTGCTGAAGAATGAATGAGTTGGAGTTTTGGGAGGTAATTCGCCAGTGAAAGATTCCACTACATCTCTATCCGCATTATTTAGATAAAGCATAAATGGAGTGTCTTTCAATGCTTCTTTGATGGGAGCAATTGTTGTTTTATCACTATTGCGCCATAAACGGCAGGCATTAGCCACCAATAAATTCACATCAGCCTTTTGAAGTACTGGTAAGGGAATAGCTGCATCTTTAATAGGGGGATATTCTACTATGATGATATCCGGTATTTGTTCCGCTTCGTTCAGATTCCAGAAGTCTGATAACTGTTCCGCTTGTATATACTTACTGCTGCTTACTTCAAAGTCAACGTCGTAACATACCAAACGTACACGTAAGCCTTCCGATTTCCAATGTTCCATAAAGTATCTAGAAAGGAATGATTTTCCTTCACGGCTATTAACGCTAATCATGTTGATGACATTAGGACGATTAGGTGATAAATATTGGTTTAACCGATGGCAACTATAAGCAGCGGCAATACGATTACATACTTTCAAAAAGCCACGGAATTTTAAATTACTAATGCCATTGAAAGCTGCAATCACTGGTAAGCCACTGAGACGTTTACTGCGAATCGGATCACGCAAAGTGCGATCTAATAACTCAATTAGTAAGAAATAAGTTATGATAAATACAATACTTCCTATAAAGGCAAGTAGAATATAGAGCATTCGGCTGCGTCCATTATCAGTTAATGGAAAGTCCGGTGGAGCTACAGTTTGCAAATTACTAGTACTCATTTCAATGTTTTTCAGACGAAGATTTGCGTCGGCCAAGCCTTTCAACTGAGTACGGTAATTATCTTCTGCAATACCGATTGCACGTTCTTTTCGATTAACTTGCGTTCCGATGGGGGACATGTGGCTATATTGATCAAAGATGTCCTGTTGTCGTTTTTTTAGAACTTCACGTTCAGCTTTAGCCTTAGCTTCATTTATGCAAGCTGTCAACCATTCTACTACCATTTCTTGAATGCCAACACCTTCTTTGGTGAAATTGAACTCATTTAAATTGTCTGATATATGACTGATGTTGTCTTCTGCTTTTTTTAGTGCTTCTTTTTCCTTTCGTATATTTTCGTCTGTAAGCCTGGAGTCATCAGAAGTGAAAATTTCTCGTTCCATGATACTTTGATTCAAAGCACTAACCTTGTTTAATTCTTGTAATAGGTTTGTATTATTACGAATAATCTGAGCCCGTATGTCCATTTTATCTTCCAGCATGTTGCGCAAGCTTACTGCAGCTTCGTAAATACGTTCGGCTTCTTCCAAGCGGTCTTCAACCTCATAACGAGTTCCTGCTAAAGCTTTAGTTTCTTCCGGATAGTTAATGATACGTTCTTGTACATTATAATGCATTAAATCATCTTCTTCCTCGTTCATTTTCTGTTTAGCAAGTCGAACTTGTTCCATGAAATAGGCAATAACATCATTGGTTGACTTATATCGAAGAATTTCATAGGCTTTGATCAGCTCGTCTATTAAAATAGCAACGGTCTTTTGAGTAATACCAGGGTCGGCAGATGTATATTCAATTTCAAGTATATCACTATTTCCAACACGTTTTATTTTAATGCCATCCAATGCTTTTGCACTGTAAAATGCAACGGGGCGGTTAAAAATTGAATAGATGAAATTATTATCGTTCGGTTTACGATAGGCAGTTAGGTTGGCTAATGTCTTTTCAACATCTTTTCGGTCAACTAATGCCAACACTTCTTTTGGGGTAATTTGGAGTAATTGTCGATAATGCTTGGCTTGGATGTATTGGTTATCTTTCCATTCTTCACCAAAGGTTAATGAGTTTGCCAATAGACGCAAAGATACTTTTTCTAATGTTCCGCGTGACTTACCGAGGTTGATTAGATTATCAAAGGTACTATTTATAACCATATAATTAATAGAAGAGCCATCAAGGGAAGTCGAATTGGTTACGCCTGCATAGATGCTACTTGTAACAGTGTAACTATAGGGCAAGAATTGGGTGAAGTAAACCACCAATCCCGTAACAAAAAGAGTTCCCCACAATAACCAGTAGCGAATGCGGTATAGGAACTGTGATATGAATAGCATTATATCCATAGGGCTCTATCTTTTTTCTTTTAAAATTTTTACATTAGTCAGCATCTCTAATAACACAATTGAGTTGTGTAGAGCTACTCGGCTCTGTTCGTAACTAGTTACAGCGCCTGAACGTCGCGCACGCTCTAAAGAAAGGGAGATAATATCCATTTTCCCTTGTATGAAGTTGTTTTCAGAGATTTTCATCTGTGCATTATATAAGGCAGCGGTTTCAGCCTTTGCTCTAATTGTAGCTAATTGCTCCGTCACTGCATTGTATGCTTCTAGAACAAGTAAACGACGGTCTTCCATAACCTCTTCTTGGGTATACTTCAACTGTTCTATCTGGTAACGATAATCTTTCAACTTTAATGGACGATTTATAATATCACCGAGGCTGATACCGATATTAGCTCCTACATTAAAGTTATGTTGTGCACTTGACATCGTTGTTTGATACATAGGAGTAAACTCATCACTGGCATTACCGATGACATTATATCGACCGTATGAATACATGCCATTAAGACGGAAGTAGTTCCACCAATTTCGTTTCTCTAATCGGTATTTGGTTTTAACTTGTTCTACTTGCGACTGGGCTCTTTTCACAGTAGCATTTTCAACTACAGCATCTAAAAAAACAGAAAGCGGAGGCAGTTCTAATTTCTCTATTTCTATAGGTGTGTTTTTTGTAATTAATCCCGTTGTATTTGCCTCTATTTTTTCATCTTCCATCTTCAACCTTTCTAACGCTTTGATACGCTCCTCACGCGTCATACCCTCTTGTGATGATGCATATGGTGAAAACGCACACAATCCGATAAAGGATATGCTGCAAATTATAATTTGGGTATATTTTCTTATCATTTTTCTTATTTGCAATTTAACAATTCTTATTCTATTGTTGTAGTTATACATTTTCTTTTTGGACAAATGCAGTTAGAGTTCTGAATAATATTTTCATATCCAACCAAAACGAAAAGTCTCTTGCATATTTAATATCCAATTGTTTCCTTTCTTCAGCTGACATTTTGCCTGCACCACCACGCTTTTCCACTTGCCACAAACCTGTAAGGCCTGCCGGAGCCATAAAACGGTCTATATAGGCATCACTGGTCAACAGCTCTGCTTCATAGAGTGGAAGTGGTCGATTTCCTACAATACTCATGTCGCCCTTCAGAACATTGAATAACTGTGGCAATTCATCAATACTGTATTTACGTATAATACGCCCTACGCGTGTTACACGTGGATCGTTTTCCAATTTAATGAATGTGTTGTTCAGAGCTTTTTCTTTCTTTTTCGCGAAATCTTCTTCGGAAATTACAAAATCGTCCGAAATCAACAAGCTTTCTTCTTCATCCAGTGTTCCAGAAAGGTCATCGAAACGAATTTCAGGTTCTTCATCAGAACTTTCAACTTCTTCTATCTGATATTGATTAAGCGCATTTAATTCTTTCAACCGCTTATCCGCGTTAGTGTACATGGAACGAAACTTCAGAAAGTTGAAAATCTGATAATTAGAACCTACACGTTGCGATTTATAAATAATCTTCCCTTTACTTTCTATGCGGATGGCAATGGCAGTTCCTATCAATACAGGAGAAAGAATGATAACGGCTGCACTTGCAAAAAGTATATCAAACGTACGTTTCCATAGAGGAAGATGAAATGTATTCAGTACCTTGCGGTGTGTTTCGCTAAATTCTTTCAGCTTACTCTCTTTGCGTGCTCTGAGGTATGTATTCATACGTTGAATACTATCTTCTTCGGCATGTGGTGGAAGTGTATTGTTCACTCCTGCTTGCAGATAAGCCTTCCGGTTTTCGGATTTCAGTTCTTCCGTTATGAGAGTGATGTAAACCCGGGGATAACGCTTACGTAAATAGGATATCTCACTACAATCTACCTCACGTGTATCTGTTTGTTCGTAAAGAATGGATATGTTATACCTCTCCCGAATACCATCGATTACTTTGGCCGCTTTTTGGGGGGAAGAGACGGCAACGAACATACCCCCTGTAACTTTGCTCAGATGATCGATAATAATCCGATTACTCCCTATATAGATGTAGTATAACATGTCCTTTTATGCGTATTTGTTGTTGATTTAAATAAACTTTTTGAGACGTACTTTCAACTCCATAGGGTTGAAAGGCTTCAAAATGTAGTCTACCGCGCCTTCCTCAAGCAGACGGATACGCTCAGTAGTACTTTCCTCGCTTGAAAGCATCATAACGGGGATATGTTTGAAGAGTTCGTTGTCCTTGAGGTATTTAAGAAACTCCGAACCATTCATTTTAGGCATACGTATGTCTGATATGATCAAGTCGGGTTCATTACCTTCGTGTAACCACTCAATTGCTTTTAAAGGATCTTCGCAGTACACGAAATCATACTCTTTTCCTAAATACATAGAGAGCACTTTGCCTATAGAGGCCTTATCATCTACTAATAATATCTGTTTCATTATTGCCATTTATATTATTCTATTACCTGCTTTGTATATTATAAGTTTTCTGTTCATAAAAAAAACTGCTTTCTTTATAGGCTTTACAAGCGATGAAGGCAGTTTTATCTTATTACTTTTCCGTTAATACATTTATTTCGTTTGAGAATAAGCAAAAATACGTTTATTTGCGCTAATAGTGTTTGTATAGGGAGAGAAAAATCATTTAATTAACTCTTTTTAAGAGATGTCTTCGGTTAGATGAAACAACTTTCTCTTTAAAATCATCAAATAATATTTTTCTGCTTTTTAAGCTCTTGATAAGGGGAGAAAAAGTATGATTAATAAGTTTTGTAAAGCAAGGTATAAAAAAGTCAGATATTTTCCGACTTTTTTATACCTTGCTTTACAAGGGTGATTAGGGTTTTACATAAATGTCATTATTATGATTGGATATCCAATCTGTATTATTGGCTCCACCGCTTGTGACCCAATCTTTGAAATCGGGGTAGACATCTGTAATCATTTTCCATTCTTTGGGCCATTCCCAGACTTTTGTACTTGGTATACAAATGCCCCATGCTAAACCTTCAGTACTGATATAGTAGTCTTTTTGGTCAACACCAAGCATGCTATTGCGTGCAGAAGCGTCGTTGCCCATTCCAAATAAAGCAGTAGTGGCTAATTTTGTAGGAGCATAATTGGGCATGTGTATTTCTGTACGCCCTATATTATTTTCTTGGCTTTTTGGGGCGAAAAGAATATTGTTTTTCTGGTGATTGTGATAAAAAAAGCCGGAAGTATACTTCCGGCTTTAAAATAAAAGTTGTTTTGATGTTCGCTTATCAAGGTTTTACAAAGATATCGCTGGTGTGGTTAGATGTCCAACTTAAGTCCTCAGCTTGTCCACCATTGATTACCCAGTTTTTGAATCCGGGATAAACAGTTGTGATTATCTTATATTCTTTTGGCCATTTCCATATTTCTGTACCAGGAATACAAATACCCCATGCCAAACCCTCAGTACTAATATAGTAGCCTTTCTGGCCGACATTAAGCATACTATTGTGTGCAGAAGCGTCATTACCCATTCCAAATAAAGCTGTGGTAGCTAAATTGGTAGGAGCATAGCTAGCCATATGTATCTCCGTACGCCCTACATTTCCTTGGGCTTCTTTACTAATAATGAATACATCCAAGTTCTTGACATTCATGGCTTTCTTTGCTTCTTCAGCTGTAGAGAAGGTCATTGCGATTTCAAACGCAGCTCCATCTCCTGAATTGTAGCTACTTCCAGCGGTTGGATCCGTGCAATAGAACGTAAAGTCATCATCCGCAATAGAAGGATTGCAATATTTATGTGCATTAGTACTGAGGATTACAACCGGATTGCTTTGTCCGCTTTCAAAAACTGGAGTTCCGCTTTGTACTTTTCCACTTAAGGTTACTCCGCTGCTACTCACATTCAGGAACTGGATTCCCACACCAGTCTTACGGCTGGAACCAACGGCGCGTATGTTTCCTTGAATGGTTAACTTCTTGCTATCGGTAATGGCCATCTTATTGATAGTAACAACAATGTCATTCATGTCGAAGTCGCCATAAGCAGGCCATTGATCTTCAAAGGCGTAAGTATAAATTGTTTTATCCTCTACGTCCGGTTTCTCAGGATCTTCCGGATCAGGATCACCTTCATTACCAGAATAGTAATAGCCACCACAAGTAGAGAATGTATTCTTTGATCCTCCCCATCCGGTAGTTGAACATCCGCTTGTAAGCCATCTGGCATTATTTACGCCATTGTAAGGAGGATCATAGGTAAATGCGTTTTCAGGCATTTCTATAACCAGGTCCTTTAAATTAGTATCGCCACCTTGAGATATACGCACTCCTCCAACCTGCAGCAAAGAGGGATTGTTTCCTTCTCCCCTGAAATTGCTTGGAGTCCTGTTGATATGTAACAAAGTAGCTTTGATTACTGAACCGTTCTTCAGAATGTATTGTATCGGACTATCATTACTCATAACTACTGGAACCGGCTTCCACTGGTCGGCATTACTTCCGGAGGTATTCAGGTTCTCGGGTTTCTCTCCAGTGATGGAGCCATTGTCGAGTGTCACATTTCCCCAATTGAATTTCTCCTTTACTATTAGTGCACAACTATTATATAGCATGTCAACTGAGGAATTCTCGAATATTGTGAATTCGCCATAACTGTCATTATAGACGGAAACTCCTCCACTCAGGTGATATCCTTTAATAATGCCTTTGTCATGATTTACTATGAAGCTGCCATTTGATGTGTTATTAGTCTTTATGACACCGGTTTGTTCGTCTACTAAAATTGCTCCATAATTGCTGAAGGTACTGGTGGTGAACTCAAGGTTCAGGGATGAAAGCTGACCTTTGTTCAGTACTTTGCTGTTATCTACCTTAAACCATTGTCCAACTGTAAGTTCACCTTTATTAATGAAGTTCATTTTAACAAGATCCATGACTCCGGTAACCTCGATTGTGCCGGCATTGTAAATCTCCGGATATGAACCCATATTTGCAGTAATAGTGGCAGCCGTAATCGTACCAAAATTCTTATAAACCTTACTACATGGTTTGAGCGTACCGTTGTTGATGGACATAGTTACATCGGAAGCGATAGTCACTGACGAAGTTGATGCTCCGAATGTTACGTCGCCATTTGCGATAAAGTCTCCTCCAATGAACCAATCACCATAATTGGCAGCAAAATTACTTGTACATTCAACTGTACCACCTTTTTCTACTACAAATTTAGAAACAGTTGTAAATGTCTTACTACTTGGAGTTGCAATTTCTATTTTACCTCCGTTTAATACGTAAATGTCAAAGTTAGAATAGATATTAGTTACTTTCCATGTACCTTTTACAAAAATCGTACCTTTACCGCTGGCCATCTGGTAGATTACAGTGCTTACTTCTCCAGCTGGGACAACGATTCTGGCTCCATCATTGAACTTATTTTTATCGTATTGGCTCACAGGATCGTCCGATTTGTCCGGAGCTGTCGGAATATCAGGGGTTTCTACTGTGTAATTGTTGTCTTCCAATTCTTTAAAACCTGCAGCAATAGCAGCATTAGCGGCCGAAGTGCTACCAGTACCAGCTCTTGTAGTGGTACCTCCTGAATAATACAGTTTACAATTTAATGTCTCTCCATTTCCCGGAACTACGAATTCATAGACTTCCTTACGTTGTTTCGGATCAGTTTGACGGACATAAACTCGCTCTATGGATTTAGGAATGCTAATCTCTACAACATAATTCTTTCCAGCCTTTGCATAGTCTGCAGCAATAGGAGTTGCAGTTGCATTGGTCAGCGGATTAGTAGTGAAAACTTCTGCCAAATAGTTGTACATTCCGTTGAACTCGTCTTTGACTTCAATATTCAACTTGACAGTAGTAATCATTGACCAGTCGAAACCAGTTGGAGCTACAAAGTCTTCTCCCAAAGGATTCTCAACGGGAGGTACAGGGCGCACCTTGTCGGGGTCATACACATCATTGTCCGCGCAAGCCGTTAATAAAAAGGGAGCTACGAGAGCAATAACTGCGTAATAGCGTTTTAAAATTTTCATACTTCTCTTATTTTAATGTTATATTGGTTAGCTTTTGCGGTTCAAAGATAAATAAATTATTCAAGTTTTAGTTGTAAATTATGTCTTTTAACAACTTTGTCTGCGTTTTACTTAAAATATGTTTAGTGAACATTTCAGCCTATGTAACAGCTAATTGCTCATTTTTCCTTTTAACTTTATAGTTTTATAGTTATCGGAATTTTGAAAAGAGGAGGGAAAGTTGATTTTTTTGGCCTTTAAGATCTAGCTATGGCTTATGCTTTGGTGATTTCTCCCGCAAGGTCGGAGTTCATGCGGTAACGGATTTCTGCCTGGCTGAGACCATGGCCGAGAAGGAACATAAGTTTGGTGACTGCGCATTCGGGGGTGCTGTCATAACCACTGATAACGCCTGCCTGGAGAAGTTTCAGGCCGGTCTCGTAACGTCCCATTTCAACTATGCCACGTTGGCATTGGGTAATATTTACAATAATGATACCGCGCTCGGTAGCATCTTTGAGTTGCTGGATGAACCACTCCTTTTGAGGGGCATTACCGGAACCGAAGGTTTTGAGTACGACTGCTTTCAGACCGGGGACGTGAAGAACTGAGTTGATGATACTTTCCTGAATGCCCGGAAAGAGGGTAAGCATAACTACATTGGTATCAAACAGATAATGAGGCTTCATGGGGCGTGTCGGATCAGGACGGCGGATGATATGTGCATCGTACTTGATGTGGATGCCTGCATGAGCCAGTGAGGGATAGTTGAATGAACGGAATGCGTTAAAGTTTTCAGCATTAATCTTTGTAGTACGGTTGCCACGCATCAGTTCGTTCTCGAAGAAGATACACACTTCGGGCACTATGGGAGTACCGTCGGGATTTTTTGCGGCAGCTATCTCAATAGCGGTAATCAGATTTTCTTTTCCGTCTGTGCGCAAGGTACCGATAGGGAGCTGGGAGCCTGTGAGAATGACAGGTTTAGCCAGGTTTTCGAGCATGAAGCTGAGGGCAGAAGCTGTGTAAGACATGGTATCGGTACCATGAAGGATGACAAAACCGTCGAAATAGTCATAATTGTAGTTGATAATCTTTACGATTTTTGCCCAAAGCTCAGGTTCCATATCAGAAGAGTCAATGGGCGGATTGAACTGATAGGAAGAGATGCGATAATTGAAACGTTTCAGCTCGGGAACATGTTTGAGAAGATGATCGAAGTTGAAATTTTCAAGCGCACCTGTCTCCGGGTTTTCTATCATACCGATGGTTCCGCCAGTATATATCAGTAACACAGATGGGTAGTCGATCTTCATAAACATAATCGGGTTTTGATTATTCTGAGTGCAAAGATAGGAAAAAAAGTGATAGGGTGGTAGGGTGGTAAGATGATATTGCTGCCTTTATCACCCGATCACTCTATCACCCTACCACCTTATCACCTTCCTACATTTTCTTTCAGCTGTGTGATCGCCTTTTCCGCATCTCCTTCAGCTTCATTCAGCAAGGTGACGAATCGGCTACCGATGATAGCACCGGAAGAGTTGGCACAAGCGGCGTCAAATGTCTGTTTGTTACTGATGCCGAAGCCAACCATGCGGGGATTGCGCAGGTGCATATCCTGTATCTTTTTGAAATAAGCTTGCTTCTGGCTATCGAAATCTTTTTGGGCACCGGTAGTAGCAGCGCTGGACACCATATAGATGAAGCCGTTGGTATGTTCGTCGATTTCGCGGACGCGAGCCTCGCTGGTTTCGGGGGTGATGAGCATGATGACACGGATGTCGTAACGGTCGGCAATAGGTTTATACGTTTCTTCGTAATCTTTGAAGGGAAGATCGGGAATAATAACGCCGTCGATACCACATTCTACGCATTTCTGACAGAAAGCCTCGAACCCGAATTTCATAATAGGGTTGAGATACCCCATCAGGATGAGAGGAATACGGACATCGTTACGGATATCGCGGAGTTGCTCAAACAAAATACGCAGCGACATACCGTTGCGGAGAGCACGGGTAGCAGCTTCCTGAATAACGATGCCGTCAGCCATCGGGTCACTGAAGGGAATACCGATTTCAATCGAATGGACCCCATTGCGTTCGAGGGTACGGATGACGTCGGCAGTACCTTCCAGGGTTGGGCAACCGGCACAGAAGTAGATGGACAGCAAGTTTTTAGGGCTGTCCTGAAAAAGTTGATTTATACGATTCATGATGTTATTCTAAATTTAATTCGTTCTTAATTCTTTGAGAAAACGTTCGATCCGTTCCACATCCTTGATGCCCGGAGATGTCTCGAAGCGACTGTTGATATCGATACCGGCAAGGCGGGGATGGTGGAATTCTTTCAGGGCTTTGACGCTGTAAGAATTGATGCCACCGCTAAGCAGGAAAGGGGTACTGCCAGTGTAACGTTGCAGAATGCTCCAGTCGAATTGCTGTCCGGAACCACCATAGTGGACGGTACGTGTATCGAACAGATAGTAGTCGCAGAAACCTTCATAATTGAAAATGGCAAGAAGATCCTTGGGCAAGGCGATGGAAAACGCTTTGATGATCCGGATACCCTGTGAATGAAGGGTGCGGCAATATTCGGGTGATTCGTCACCGTGCAGCTGGACATAGTTCAGACCGAAACGGTCGACATACATAAGGATGTTTTCTTTGGTTTCGTTGACAAAAACACCGACACGTTTGGCAAGCGTAGGCAGGTACCTGGGTATCTGGTACAGGTATCTGGGGGATTTGGGGTAGAAGATAAAACCGATCATATCTACACCTAATACTTCTACATCGCGGATGTTGTCTGCATCGGTCATTCCGCATACTTTGATCATTGTATTCATGGGCTTATACCTTAAAAATCACGAATATATGAAATCATGTGTGGATTTCCAAATTTATATACCGTGAATGAGTTCTTCCAATGTGCTCCCGGGATCGTCTGTACGCATGAATGTCTCTCCCATAAGGAAACCACGGAAGCCTGCCGAGCGTAGTTCACGGATGGTTTCAGGGTGCGAAATACCACTTTCGGAAACGAGCAGCGGAGGCGTCTGAAAATCAATTTCAGCAATAGCCTTTTTTAACTCTTCTGCAATGCGGAAAGAGTTTTCTATATTGGTGACGAAGCTGCCCAGATTACGGTTGTTGACGCCGACCATATCCGTCTCCTTATATATATAGGAGAGTTCGGAGGTACTATGTACTTCGAGCAGAACTTCAAGCCCCAGTTCGTGTGCCTGTATGGTGAGCGTGTGGCACTCATCAGGTGTGAGGCAGGCGGCAATGAGCAGTACTGCATCGGCACCTACAATGCGGGCTTGCAGAAGCTGATATTTGTCGATGATGAAGTCCTTACGCAGGATCGGGATGTTGACCAACGGGCGTGCTGTACGGATGTCACGCAGAGTTCCGCCGAAGAACTTTTCATCCGTGAGGATGGAGAGGGCGGAAGCTCCGGCTGTTTCATAAGCAGGGGGAATGAGATCGGCCTGTGCGTTTTCCTTGATCCAGCCTTTGGAAGGGGAACGGCGTTTGAACTCGGCAATGATGCCGGATGAAGAGTTTGCGAGTGCACGCTTCATGCTGCGGACGGGCGTTGTGCCGGAAACTCCGCTTCCGACAGCTTCCTGTATCATGGCAGCAGCTTGCTCTTGCAATTGACTGAGGGAGACTGCTTGCTTTTGCTGCTCAATCTCAATCCGCTTGTGGGCGATGATTTCGGATAAAATATCTTTCATAAATTGGAATTTATGGATTCTTACTGATTGATTTCTATAAACTTCTTCAACGTCTCCAGCGCCCGTCCACTTTCCAGCGATTGGCGAGCGATGGCAATGCATTCTTCGATTTCCTTTTCAGGTTCCATCACCTGGATGGCAAAGGCGGCGTTGACAATGACACATTGCGTTTGGGCACGTGTGGCACGGTTATTCAGAATGTTGTCAAAGATGCGGGCGGCATCCTCTTTGCAGGCTCCGCCGAAGAGCTCTTCGGGTTGTGCGGCATTGAAACCCAGCGCTTGCGGACGGTAAATCCGTTCGTAATTGCGCGTCATAACTTTGAATTCGTCCGTGAGGGAAATTTCGTCGTAGCTATCGAGACTGTTGACTACCGCAAAGTCGATGCCGAGTTTGTAAAAAACATTTGTGTAGAGTCGCATCTGTGCAAGATCGGCCACACCGAGCAACTGGTAAGTAGGCTTGCAAGGATTGACAAGCGGGCCAAGAAGGTTGAACAGTGTACGTACTCCCAATGCCTTGCGCACAGGACCGACGAACTTCATTGCCGGATTGAAAAGTTGGGCGTGCAGGTAGGCGATGTTACACTCGTCCATGCTGCGTTTCAACTTGTCGGGATCATTGGTGAAACGGATGCCGTGTTGCTCCATGACATTACTTGCCCCACTGACGGAAGTGGCACCATAATTGCCGTGTTTGGCAACTTTGTAACCGGCTCCGGCCACCACAAAACAGGCACAAGTGGAAATGTTGAACGTGTTCTTTCCATCACCTCCCGTACCTACGATATCGATAGGCCGATAAGGCGCGAAGTCGATAGGTACTCGAGTCTCCATAAGGGCTTCGCGAAAGCCGATTAGTTCATCCACTGTGATGCTACGCATTTGAAATACAGTGAGTAATGCGGAAATCTGTGCTTCGGGGTAAGCTTCCCGGGTGATGTTCAGGAGAATTTGCTTGGTTTCTTCCGAAGTAAGCTCTTCGTGGTTGAAGAGGCGGGTTAATATATCTTTCATTTTCTTATCTACGATTAGACGATTTACAATTTACGATTGAAAATTCTGTTATGTTCGGAATGCCTCACTTCAGCGTTCCGAATGCCACATGTTAACGATCATGAGGTGTGGCATTCCGACCTGTGAAGTGTGGCATTTAGCCTCATGAGATGTGGCATTTCAGACGCCTTTCAGCCAGTTGCCTACAATCTGTTTTCCATCGGGAGTCAGTACCGATTCCGGGTGAAATTGGATGCCGTGAACATCGTATTCCCGGTGTTTCAGTGCCATGATTTGACCTTCGGAGCTGATGGCGGTGATAACCAATTCTTCGGGAAATTCTTCCGTATCCACTACCCAGGAGTGATAACGACCGACTGGAATTTCAGTAGGAAGACCGGAGAATATGTAATCTTTATTCTTTATTTTCACATTCGTTTGTATGCCGTGAAAGACTTCACTCAGATTGGTGAGCTTCCCGCCGAATGCTTGTCCGATGGCCTGTTCACCCAGGCAGACGCCAAGTATGGGTTTTCGTCCTGCGTAAGTGCGGATGACCTCTAATAGTAAGCCTGCCTCCTCGGGGATGCCGGGACCGGGTGAAAGGATGATCTTATCATATTTCTCCAATTCCTCAAGCTCAAATTTATCATTGCGCAGCACATCTACTTCTGTGCCGAGTTCTTTTACCAGATGGGCAAGGTTGTAGGTGAAAGAGTCGTAGTTGTCTATGATTACTGTTTTCATAATTTTATTTACAATTTACAATTTACATTTTCTCTGCCATTACGATTGCCTTTTTCAGTGCTCCCAGTTTGTTGTTCACCTCTTGCAACTCGTATTCTTCATTGCTCTTGGCTACGATGCCGCCGCCTGCCTGAAACCAGAGTACGCCGTTGCGACTGACGAAAGTACGGATGGTAATAGCTTGGTTCAACGAGCCGTTCAGTCCGATGAAGCCGATGCAACCGCCGTAAGCGCCGCGATTGTGCGGTTCCAGTTCGCTGATGAGTTGCATGGCTCGTACCTTGGGCGCACCGCTCAGAGTGCCTGCCGGGAAGGTGTCGATGAATGCTTTGATGGGGCGGGCATCTTCGTTCAGCGTACCGCTGACGCGGCTTACCAGGTGGATAACATGACTGTAATACTGCATTTCCTTGTAGAAATCCACTTTTACATCGTGGCAGTTGCGGGAAAGATCGTTGCGGGCGAGATCGACCAGCATGACATGCTCTGCATTCTCTTTGGGATCATCGTGCAGGTATTGGGCGTTCAGTGCATCCTGTTCGGGATCTCCGGTGCGCTTGGTGGTGCCGGCGATGGGGTCGATGTAGGCGTGGCGGCCTTCGATGCGGCAGTGCGTCTCGGGTGATGAACCGAAGATGCGGAAACCTCCGAAATCAAAATAGAACAGATAAGGAGAGGGGTTGATGCTGCGCAAGGCACGGTAAAGTTTGAAATCATCGCCTACGAAACGTTGTTCGAAACGGCGGGAGAGAACAATTTGAAACACATCCCCACGCAGGCAGTGGGCAATTCCCTGACGGATATTTACTTTATGCTGTTCGTCGGTCAGTGGGGAAGTGGTTTCACCAACGGCACGGAAATCGTAGGCGGTGTAATTGCGGTTATTGATGGCTTTCTGCACCGTATCCAGTTCACTTTCTTCACCGGGGGCAAGCATTTCAAGAAGTACCATTTCGTTCTTAAAGTCGTTGAAGACAATGAGGTATTGATACAAGATGTAGAGCATATCCGGTGCGTCGTTGGTGGCTTCACGGCTATCTTTTACGGGAATATTTTCAAAATAGCGTACGGCATTGAAAGAGGTGTAGCCATAAAGACCGCAGTAATTGGCATATTCACCTTCCACATGGAAGCGGCCGAGGAAATCCTCTAAAGCTTTTTCTACAGGATATTCCGGTGTGATGGGGCGTTCTTCGCGAGTGCCGTCGGGCAGGCGGAAGATGGCTGTTCCATGGTCGATGCTGACGCTTGCCAATGGACAGAGTCCGATGAATGAACGGTTATTTTCACTGCCGTGATAGTCGGAGCTTTCCATGAGTGCACTTTGGGGAAAGACATCACGGACTTTAAGATAAGTACTTACAGGAGTGTGCAAGTCCCCAAGAATAGTACGGCTATGTGTTTGATAATTATATGTATTCATAACTCTTTAATTTTTAATTCTTCATTCATAATTCTTCATTAAGATAAGTTTCTATATCCTTGTCTCCACGTCCCGAAACGGTCAGCACAACGACATCATCGGGTTTGAAGTTCAGCTTTTCGAGGGCACCGAGGGCGTGGGCGCTTTCCAAGGCGGGGATGATACCTTCCAGTTTCGTCAGCTCGTAGGCGGCACGGATGGCTTCATCATCATTAACAGCAAGTACGATGGCGCGTTTTTGTGCAGCCAGATTGGCATGCATGGGGCCGATACCCGGATAATCCAGTCCGGCAGAGATAGAGTAGGGCTCTTCAATCTGGCCGTCTTCGTTCTGGATGACGTAAGTGCGTGCACCGTGAATGATTCCCATCTGTCCGAGGGCGATGGTAGCGGCAGTCATACCCGTATCTATTCCTTTACCACCGGCTTCGGCGAGGACGATCTGCACGCGGCTATCGTCGATATAATGGTAAATGGTTCCGGCGGCATTGCTACCACCACCTACACAAGCGATAAGATAGTCGGGACAGTCACGGCCTTCTTTTTCAATGAGTTGCTTTTTGATTTCCTCGCTGATGACGGATTGCAGACGAGCCACCATGTCGGGATAAGGATGAGGACCGACTGTGGAACCGATGATGTAGTAGGTATCGGCAGGATGACAACACCAGTCGCGGATTGCCTCGTTGGTAGCATCTTTCAGCGTCATATTTCCGGAAGTGACGGGGATGACGGTTGCACCCAGCATCTTCATTTTTTCCACATTGACATGCTGGCGTTCTACATCCGTTTTTCCCATGTAGACGATGCATTCCATGTTCATCAGGGCACATACGGTGGCAGTAGCTACGCCGTGTTGCCCGGCACCGGTTTCGGCGATGATGCGATGCTTGCCCATGCGGCGTGCCAGAAGAATCTGCCCGATGGTGTTGTTAATCTTGTGAGCTCCTGTGTGGTTCAGGTCTTCACGCTTGAGGTAGAGTTTGCAGCCATATTTTTCGGAAAGCCGGCGGGCATAGTAGAGTGGGGAAGGACGTCCTACGTAGTCACGCAGCAGTTGGTCGAACTCTTGCTTGAAATCTTCGCTTTGCAGTACGTTGAGATAGGTGTTCTGCAACTCTTCCACACACTTGTGGAGTATTTCGGGAACATATGCTCCACCGAATTCTCCGTAATAACCATCTTGATTTACTAAAAAACTCATAATCCTATTTTTTATTTAATTGTTTACGATCTACTGTTTATCTCAAAACCGGATAAAAGAAAGAGCCCTGTCGCAGGTTGCGACAGGGCTCTTTCTTAATCTATATTATGTTCACATATATACATACGAGCGCTGCTCCCTTACGACTGTCGGAGTTGTAACGGGCGCCACCACCAATATGTATTTATGAGCATTGTTTTCATTGTCTTTTTGTTTTAGCTGGGGGCAAATGTAAGCACTTTGTTTTAATTACCAAAGAATTTCTTGCTTTTTTTCTTTCAAAGAACATTTTTCTTATAAAGTTGTTCTATAAGAGTATTTAGAACAACTATTATTCACAATAAAAAAGAAAGGATGAACTATGAAACGGAAACATTTAGTTGCCATTGGTGTATCGATTGCTATTCTCTTGTTACTTTATTGGCTGTTGGTGGCCGAAGATATGAACGCTTGGCTGACCGTTAATTGATTTTTCGTGACTTTCTTGTGGGGTTGTGCGGATAAAAATGTATCTTCGCAAAAAATCATAAGCTCATGAAAGGAATAAGTAACTCATTTTTGCGTACGATATGTGCGCTGGTAATCGGGCTGATATTGGTGATGTTTCCCAATGAGGCAGGTGATTACTTGGTTATAACCATTGGCGTTGTGTTTCTGATACCATCGCTCTTAAGTATTATCGGGTATTTTGCAATGACTGCGGAGGAAAGGCGGCGTCTTCCTATTGAAGGGATCGGCAGCCTGCTGTTTGGCCTGTGGCTGATTATTATGCCCGGTTTCTTTGCAGATTTGCTGACATTTGTATTAGGATTCATTCTTGTGTTGGGTGGTGTGCAGCAGATTGCATCGCTTTCCGCAGCCCGTCGCTGGATGCCGGTTCGTGTGGGGTTTTATATCATTCCGGTCCTTATTCTGATTGCAGGACTGATTGCGTTGTTCAATCCGACGGGAGTACGTTCCACGGCGTTTATCATTATTGGTATCACCAGCATAGTGTATGCAGTTTCCGAATTGATCAATTGGTTCACATTTACTCGCAAACGGCCGAAGGCACCGGGTACGCCGGGAGCTTCTTCGAAAGCTGTAGAGAATATTGAGGATGCGGAGATCCTGGAAGAGCAATGAGTGACAAGCTATAAGTTACAAGTGCTTTTCAGCGTGAGACTATAAATTGTACACCGAAAGGCACTTGTAGCTTGTAGCCTGTAGCTCGTCATTCTATTCCTTCAACCATCCGTTTATTAACTCCATAACTTTTGCCTTTTCGGTTTCGGGCAATGTATTGATACGTGCCAGATGGCTGCCATTCGGTTGGATAAATACATGAATATTCTTCTTGTTCTTCAGCCAGGTGACGCCTGCGGCTGTCCATGGGTCGTTCTGACCGTAAATGAAGATCATCTTCGGGTCCTGTTTCTTTAGAAACTTGGTTATTTTCTTACTTAAAGTTTTGTCGAAAGGCATATCTTTCAACTCTTCGGGAAGCATCAGACGGTGCAGATAGCCTTCACTGGACTGGATGGAGAGATATTGTTTGAACGGTTGGACGTCATAACCATAGTATCCCAATTCACGGGCAGCTTGTACGAAGAAAGAAGCATTGGGACTGTCGGCGGTGAAATATCCCGGTTCGCTGATGGCAAGCAGATGAGAGAAAATTTCATCATCAGAGGCTGTAGTAGCGGGTATGGAGCTGATAGGAGTACCCCACTGCCACAAAGCGAAAGAATATTCCAATACCGAGTAATCGTAAATTTCTTCAATCGGTGCACGGAATGAATAATTCTTTTCAGTACAATACTTTTCAAAACGGGGAAGTAAAGTTGCTTTCCGTTTCAATGCTTCCAATTGGAAATCTTCAATTATCTTGCGGTTTTCCGGTGTTGAAATTTTATGCAGGAAAGGCTCATGGCGTCCATCTTCTACTCCATAACAAAGCGGAGCTACGTAAGGAACGGAAATATCTACATCATCCGGATAGAAAGTGCGGTAAAGAAGGGTAGTCTGTCCTCCTTTGCTGATGCCGGTGGCGATCCATTTGCCCGGATAGATGTTTTTGAATGCGGTGGTGATGGCATGTAAGTCGTCTGCAGAGTTCTCGGCTGTCAGATATTGCCAGTCTTTGGGTTCAGGGGTAGACTCAAGGAAGTATCGGTATTCCACGAATATCATATTGGCATTGAGAAGTTTTGAAAGCTCTTCACGATATTGGGAACGGAGTGCGTAAGCGGCGCCATAGCCTTCGGTAACGATCACTGTGGGGCGATCGAAGCCGACATGAGAAACGATAACGCGTTGGCGAAAGCTGCCTTTCTCCGGATGGCGGTGATCCAGCGGTTGGGTAAAATAGGTTACGTATTTCTCTGAAAACTCAGAAGTTTCCAATGGGCGGATTTCTTTAATGGCGGAAATCGCGCTGATTTTTTGCTCCAGAACGGTCTGTGCGAAAGAAGAGACTGATGCTGACAGCAAAGCAAACAGCAAGAGTGCTGCATAGCGAATGTGCATGTGCTTCATAATGAATTGTTTTTAATTTATCATCTGGTTTTGTAAATATTGACAAAGGTACGAAAAAGTGATATGCTGGAAAATAAATTACGATGATATTTTAGTTTTCAAAAAAAGAGAGAGAACTACCTCCCGGCACCTCTCCCCCTGCAAACTTAAAACAACCAACAAAAGAAATAGAATGATTTATAAATCATAATCTCAAAACTTATCTTATAAACAAGAGTTCCCTGTATTTTGGCAGCGTCCACATCTGGTTGTCGACAATCAGTTCCAGCTTGTCGATATGATAACGGATCTCCTCCATTGCCGGTACGATGGTGTCGTGGTAGGCAATGGCTTTCTCGCGTTCACTTTCGATCTTGTTGGCCACTTTGCGGGCTTCGATCATGGCATCTACATGCTCTTTGATGAAGGCGGTGCGGTCGGCAATCTCTTCGATGAGTTCCAGGTTCTTGGCAGACAGTTTTGCAGCTTTGTCGCCGGGGAACAAGTCCTTCATCTTGTAAACGTTATCAATGAGATCCGTTTGATACTGCGTGGCTACCGGGATGATGTGGTTCATGGCCAAATCACCTAATACACGAGCTTCAATTTGGATTTTCTTAGTGTAAGTTTCCCATTTCACTTCGTTGCGGGCTTCCAGTTCTTTCTGAGTCAGTACACCGGTATTTTCGAACATGCGGATACTTTCTGGCTTCAGATAGCTGTCGAAGATGAGAGGCACACTGGTTTCGCAATCCAGACCGCGTTTCTGGGCCTCTTCTTTCCATTCATCGCTGTAGCCGTTGCCATCAAAATGGATGGGCTTACAAATCTTGATGTATTTGCGGATAACCTCAAGGATAGCCGAAATCTTCGGTTCACCCCTTTCGATGAGCTCGTCTACATCTTTTTTGAATTCTACTAGTTGCTCGGCTACGGCGGCGTTCAGGGCAATCATGGCGCAGGCACAGTTTGCTTCCGAACCTACGGCGCGGAACTCAAAACGGTTTCCGGTGAAGGCGAACGGACTGGTGCGGTTACGGTCGGTATTGTCAATCAACAATTCCGGAATCTGCGGAATATCCAGTTTCATGCCTTGCTTGCCGCTAAGGCTTACGAGATCATCCTTTGTACTCTCTTCAATGTGTTCCAATACCTGTGACAACTGTTTGCCCAGGAAGCTGGAAATGATTGCGGGAGGCGCTTCGTTGGCACCCAGACGGTGTGCGTTGGTGGCGCTGGAAATAGCGGCCTTCAACAATCCATTGTGCTTGTAGACTGCCATCAGGGTGTTTACTACGAAAGTGATGAAACGTAGGTTCTCTTCTGGCAGTTTACCCGGTCCCATCAGTCCGATGCCTGTATCTGTACCCAATGACCAGTTGTTGTGCTTACCGCTACCGTTGACGCCTTTGAAAGGTTTTTCGTGCAGCAGTACGCGGAAGCCGTGGTTGCGGGCTACTTTACGCATCAGCGCCATGACGAGCATGTTATGGTCTACAGCCAGGTTACATTCTTCGAAGATGGGGGCCAGCTCGAACTGGTTGGGGGCTACTTCATTGTGACGGGTTTTGACGGGGATACCGAGCTTCAATGCTTCAATTTCCAATTCCTTCATGAAAGCTGCCACGCGGGTAGGGATGGCACCGAAATAGTGGTCTTCCAACTGTTGATTCTTGGCACTGTCGTGTCCCATCAGCGTGCGGCCTGTCATCAGCAGGTCAGGACGGGCGGCATACAGACCTTCGTCGATCAGGAAATATTCCTGTTCCCAACCCAGGTAGGCAACTACCTTCTTCACTTCCGGATTGAAGTAACGGCATACGTCTACGGCAGCTTTGTCTACGGCACGCAGGGCTTTCAGCAACGGAGCTTTGTAGTCCAGTGACTCACCGGTGTATGCAATGAAAATGGTCGGGATGCAGAGCGTATCATCGACGATGAAAGCCGGGGAAGAGGGATCCCATGCACTGTAACCGCGTGCCTCGAACGTATTGCGGATGCCACCGTTAGGGAAGCTGGATGCATCCGGTTCCTGCTGAACGAGCAGTTTGCCTGTGAATTCTTCCATTACACCGCCTTTGCCGTCATGCTCGATGAAAGCGTCATGCTTCTCGGCTGTACCTTCAGTCAACGGGTGGAACCAGTGGGTATAGTGGGTAACACCCATTTCGAGTGCCCATTTCTTCATACCGGCTGCCACTTCATCAGCAATGCTGCGATCCAGCGGAGCACCATTGTCGATCACGTCAATCAGTTTGGCATATACCTTACTCGGCAGATACCTGAACATCTTTTCCTTGTTGAACACATACTTGGCATAATATTCCGACGGACGTTCCGCAGGGGCTGCCACTGCAACGGGTTTCTTTTTAAACGCCGTTTCTACTACTCTGAATCTCAATTTAGACATACCTTGTAATTGTTGGTTTATAAAAACTATTTGTTAGAGTAAAAAAACTTTTTTCTTATCCGTTATAAGCTGATTCACCATGCTCGTAGATGTCGAGCCCTTCTTCTTCAACACGTTTGGAAACGCGGAGACCGTGTATCTTATCAAGTCCTTTGAAGATGAGGAATCCCATGCCGGCTGCCCATGCACCTACTACGAGGGCGCCGAATACTTGTGCTCCGAGGAATCCCCAGCCTGCACCGTAAAAGAGTCCTTCGCTGGTAGACAAGAAACCAGTGAGAATAGTACCCGTGAAACCGCAGACACCGTGTACGGAACTTGCGCCAACGGGATCGTCAATCTTCAGCACTTTATCGATGAACTCTACCGAGAATATCATCAGGATACCACAGATTGTACCGATGATGACAGCACCCAGCGGAGAAACCACATCACAGCCCGCCGTGATACCTACCAAACCTGCCAGGACGCCATTCAGAGTCAGGGATAAAGATGGTTTGCTGAATTTTAACCAACTGACCGCCAGTGCGAAGAAGCCTCCGGCACAAGCTGCAAGATTCGTGGTGAGGAAGACGTGTGAGATAGCCATTGCATCGTCCGTAGAGGCTGCTGCCAACTGTGAACCGGGGTTAAATCCGAACCAGCCGAACCATAAAATGAATACACCCAGCGCCGCTATGGTGAGGTTGTGTCCCGGAATAGCTCTGGATTTACCATCTTTACCGTATTTACCGATACGTGGGCCGAGGATGGCTGCGCCTACCAGCGCAATCCAGCCACCGACGGAGTGGACAATGGTGGAACCTGCGAAGTCGTGGAACGTGGTTCCGAACAGATTCATCATGAACGAATCTTCTTCGCCGTTCATCAACCAGCCGCCGCCCCAGGTCCAGTGACCGGAAATCGGATAGATCAGTACGCTGATGAAGATGGTGTAAATCAAATACATGGAGAATTTGGTACGTTCGGCCATGGCTCCTGATACGATAGTGGCTGCTGTGGCACAGAATACAGTCTGGAATACCAGGAAACCTTCTGTTGGCAATCCTCCTCCATCATAGAACGAGAGATCGAAGAAGTGAGGCATTCCTACGAAACCACCTACACCGAACATCAGTCCGAAACCGATGAACCAATAGAGCAGGCTGCCGAACATGAAATCCACGAAGTTCTTCATCAGGATGTTGGCAGTGTTCTTGACCCGGGTGAAACCGGCTTCTACCAGCGCAAAGCCCGGTTGCATGAAAAATACCAGCATAGCGGCGAGTAACATCCATACAGTGTTGAGTCCGTTTACTAATTCTCCTACGGTGTCAGGGGTTGATGATTCTACAGTAGTATCTTCTAATGTAGCTATAACAGCGGTCGTTGTAGCCGATATACTATCCGTTGCTACGGAAGTTTGTGCAAAAGTTTCTGTTGTTGTGCAGAGCGCCATAAGGACAGCAAGAGCTATCCACAGTCTGGCAATGCTGCGTTTACTATATTTATCCATAAAATCTTTTTGCTTTTAGTTGTACTTGTATTCTTTGTTTTGTTAAGTAGCTCTTACAGCTCTCTGGAGGGTGCTCTTAACTGTTGCGGTTTGATGCTGCCTGGACTATCTTTCCTGTTCGGCATTGTAGAGGGCGATGTCGCCACGTTCGGCGGTGCGGATGCGGATAGCGTCTTCTATGGGGATAACGAAGATACGTCCGTCACCGATTTCTCCGGTTTGTGCAGACCTGATGATGGCCTGCACGGTCTTTTCGGCATTCTTGTCGCGTACCACGATAGAAATCAGGATACGCTCAATGGAACTGGTGTCGTACATTACACCGCGGTAGATGCGTGCCTGACGGGATTTTCCTATCCCCCGGACGTCGTAGTAGGAGAACCATTCGATGTCCGCTTCGAGCAATGCGTCCTTTACATCCTCGAATTTTGTCTTGCGGATAATTGCTTCAATCTTTTTCATACCTTAATTAATTTACGATTTAACTTTTTTAGTTTACGAGTTGACAAGTGTCTTTCGGTGTGCCCGTTTTTTATCCTTGTCTCCTCGTTCCCTATTCTTAATCCTCTCTCAAAAACTGACTCCGAATACGAAGTATGCACCCTGCGTGTGTGGATTGAACGTCACTTGTGCAAAGGTGGGCAGCGAAAAAGAATTTGTGAATTTGATTTCTTTTTCTGCTTTCAGTGTGAGGTTGGTTACGTTAAACTTGTTGGCATACGCACCTTCCCATGGGGTAAGACCGACTTCTGCCGACCAGTCCAGGCCACCGAGTTTAAAAGGTGCGCTGATGCCTACATACGTGGAATAAGCTCTGTCACCGTTCTCCTTCGTATAATCATCTCCGGCAAAGTAAGTGTTCCAACTCAGTGCCAGCGGACCAAAATCATATCCCAGAGTGGCTTCGAAGATGTGTATCGTGCTATGTGCGCCATACTTGAAGTAATCTCCCGTATATCCGCCATCCTCTTTGTGATAGGAGAACCAGTAATCTGTAACGGATACGTTGAAACCGCCTGTATTGTAACCCAGTGTGAGGTCAATTTCCCTAGCATCTTCCTTGTCGATGCCTACCGAACCCCAGGCAGCCAGTGATAAACCTTTGTAGCTGACTCCCATGCTGGGTTGGATACTTACACCACCGCAGTCTGTTCCACGCCAGATGTAGTTGCTTACAAAATCTGCACCGACTGAGGCTTCCACTTTATCCTGTGCCTTTGCCGTGAAAGGCATTGTTGCTGATAATAGCGCGATGGCTATCATTCGGAATTTTACGCTTTTCATTTTCATACCTATTTTACCTTTTAAGTTTAGACAAATTGCGGATGATCAGTCCGGTGAAACTATAGTTTTATTTTAGTTGTTATCTTTTTCATTTTCATGCCAGCCATTTTCTGATCCGCCTCATGGCTTCCACACAATCCTCGTGATTCCCGAAAGCGGTCAGGCGGATGTAGCCTTCTCCGCTGGGGCCGAAACCTACACCGGGTGTTCCTACTACATTGGCTTCGTATAACATCTGTTCGAAGAAACGCCAGGAACCGATGCCATTCGGTGCTTTCAGCCAGATGTAAGGAGCGTTCACGCCGCCGTACACTTTCAGTCCGGCTGCTTCCAGACCCTCTTTCATGGTTCGTGCGTTGTTCATATAGTAGTCGATGTTTTCCTTTATCTGCTGCTTGCCTGCCGGGGTGTAGATGGCTTCGGCAGCCCGTTGGGTGATGTAACTGGTACCATTAAATTTGGTACATTGACGGCGGTTCCAGAGACGGTTCAGTGGGACGCGTTCACCGGTCAGGGTGGCGGCTGTCAGCTCTTTCGGAACTACGGTGTATCCGCAACGGACTCCGGTGAATCCGGCTGTCTTTGAGAAGCTGCGGAACTCTATGGCACATTTCTTGGCACCTTTTATTTCGTAAATGGAGTGGGGGACGTCTTCTTCCTGTATAAACGCCTCATAAGCGGCATCGAATAGAATCAGTGTGTCGTTGGCAAGTGCGTAGTCCACCCATTTTTTCAGTTGCGACTTGGTTAGCGTTGTTCCCGTCGGATTGTTCGGGTAGCAAAGGTAAACGATGTCAATCCGCTTGTCCGGTATCTCGGGGACAAAGTTGTTTTCGGAGGTACAGGGCATGTAGGTCACATTGCTCCATTTGCCGTCTTCTTCCAATACTCCGGCACGGCCACACATTACGTTACTGTCTATATATACCGGGTAGATGGGGTCTGTCACTCCCACGCTGTTGTCGTGGCGGAGGATATCGCCTATGTTACCCGTATCGCTTTTGGCTCCATCGTTTACGAATACTTCCGTAGGGCTAAAATGAATACCTCTCGGAGCATAATCATGTTTGATGATCGCTTCAATCAAAAAGTCATATCCCTGTTCGGGACCGTATCCGTGGAAGGTACTGGCATTTGTCATCTCATCCACTGCCCTGTGCATCGCCTCGATGCAAGCCGGTGGCAGTGGCCGGGTAACGTCTCCGATACCCAGGCGGATGACCTCTTGTTTAGGGTGCGTTATCCTGAAAGTATTCACCTTTTTAGCTATGTCTGAAAATAAGTAACTTCCCGGTAGTTTCAAAAAATGTTCGTTTACTAATGCCATACTTTCTTGTTGTTTTAAGAACGTTATTTAATTATGAATTATAAATTATGAGTTATGAATGGGCTGCGCCGTTGGGGGGGGATTCATCATTCATCATTTATAATCATTTCTCCGTCAAATACCCGAACTGCTTCTCCGGTCATCCATACGTGATCTGTTTTTTCATCCCATTCGATGGCAAGTGAGCCTCCATCCATAATGATGTCTGTCTTTCTTTCGGACTTTCCGGTCAGTGCGGCAGCTACTGCGGTGGCACAGGCTCCGGTTCCGCAAGCTTGGGTGATGCCTGAACCTCTTTCCCACACCCTCATCCTGATTTTTCCATCTTCCAGAACCTGGGCAAACTCTACATTGATGCGGTCGGGAAATAACGGATGATTTTCCAGTTTTGGGCCGATGCTTTCAAGGTTGATATCTTTAATATCTTCTACGAAGATTACCAGATGAGGATTTCCCATTGATACGGTGGTTCCGGTGAATTTCTGTCCGTCGGCTTCAATGGGTTGTTCTTTCATATCGGTGGGACGTCCCATATCCACGGTTACGGTGTTTACTTTTCCGTCTTTTACATGGAGCTTCAGTATTTTGATGCCCGACAGGGTATCGAGAGTAACGGCTGTTTGGGAAGTCAGGCCGTATTCATATAAGTATTTACCAATGCAACGACTGGCATTGCCACACATTTTGGCTTCGGAACCATCTGCATTGAAGATGCGCATACTGAAATCTGCCTTGTCCGAACGACCGATGAGTACCAGGCCGTCGCTTCCAATTCCTGTATGCGGGACGCTCCATTCAACCGAAAGTTTTTCAGGGCTTTCGATGGGATATTTCAGGGTGTTTACATAAATGTAATCGTTGCCTGCTCCGTGCATCTTAGTGAATTTTATAACTCTTGTCATTTTGTACTCTGTTGGTGAATTAATCTTTCTTTTTGTTTTATCACGATGCAAAGGTACGACGTTTTGCTAAATTATTTGCAGAATACATATCTTATTTCTATTATATTTATTCATTCTTTTAATCGCTGCAAATATACGGTATTCAAGTTTTAAATTAAAAGTTTGAGGGGGCATATTTGTATAAATTGTTATTTATGGAATTATTTCCGCATATTCATTCTATGTAGGTAGTGGCGTAAATACGTGTTTTAAGTGGAAAAATGGAGTTTATGGGGTAAAAATGAAGATTTCTATATGACATAATGAAATTGTTTTCTTCTTTTTGCTAACTAAATGATCTTTTGCATAATGCCACACTATAACAAATCAAATGCCACACTTTAGCTTCCGTAATGCCATTCATTTGAGCCATCGAAGTGTGGCGTTTGAATTGTTGAGGTGTGGCATTGGGGGAGTTAAAGTGTGGCATTGATACAGATTGTAGCATGTAGCTCGTAGCTATTCCAATATTTCCTGCAATAATACTGGTTCATTGGTGGTGATGAAATCCACCCCCTGGCTGATGAGCCATTCCATATCTTTGGCATCATTTACTGTCCAGGCGTTAACCTTCATGCCAAGGTCGTGACATTCTTTGATCCATTCGGGATGTTTTTTGAAGACAGAGAAATGATAATCAGGACCGGCACAACCCATGTCTTTCAGTTCCTGCGGATTGAGGTCGCCTTCCAGATAATATACGGGAGTACCTTTAGGAGCCAGGCGAATGAATTCTTTGGTCGCATGGCGTGAGAAAGTGATGTATTCGGTACGCTCTTCCAGTCCCATCTCCTTAATCATTTTCACAATTTGCTCTACGGCAAGCGTTTCACGTTCGGGAGTCTTGTGTGCTTTGAGTTCCAGGATAAGGCGGGTTTTCAACCCTTTGGCTTTATCGAGATATTGCTGAAGGGTAGGGAGGCTCTCACCGTTGTCGAGGGTGATAGAGGTACATTCTTTCTCGGTGGATGTTTCCATGCGGACACCTTTGAATACACCGTCATGATCTACGATAAGCTTGTTGTCGGCAGTGAGCCAGACATCGAACTCGGAGCCGTAGCAGTGGATGGAGTCAGCTTTCACCAGGGCGGCAATACTATTCTGGGCAGAACCGTCGGTCTTCCAGAAACCACGGTGGGCAATGACTTGGGTGTTTTGGGCCTGCAGGATGCCGCATACGGCAAGAGACATAGCGGAAGCGAATAAAAGTTTTTTCAGTTTCATAGTTCCTTATTTATAATTTTGCCGCAAGGTACAAAATATGTCTGAAAAGTGATGTTTCATTTATGTTATTAATGCGAACCAGGAGATAAAGGTGTTATCTCCTGATTCTCCTATTACCTGCGTATACGGCGTCTGCGTCTGTGGTGACGTTTCTTCTGCTTATAAATGCTGATCCGTTTCCAGACAATCCACACAAACAGTATTCCGAAGACTGCAAAGATGAGAAGCACGATACCCGTATTCAGATTATCGCCTTTGACGCGGCTCCACATTTCGAGAACAAGCTCTGTGCGGTCACCGAAATCACGGATCATGGCGCAACGTTCTACGACTTTACGGTCGGGGTATTGTATCGGGTTGATCTGAATGCTGTCCGCACCGGGACCGAAGAAATAACTGAGGTCGGAGAACTGTTCAAGAGTAGTGTCGATCTTTGCCTCCATAATCTCGGGCGTTGCTACGGCACTGACATAGCCGATGGCATCCATATTGCGCAGAGCAATATCCGGCTGGCAAAGATAATTGATGAAGTAGCTGGCGGCTTTTACGTTACGGGCATACTTGGGGATAGCCCAGCCATCGTACCAGATGTTGCTGCCTTCGCGGGGAACTACATAGTCCAGGTCTACGCCTACAGCTTCCGCTTCTTCAATGGCCCAGACGGCGTCGCCACTCCAGGTAAGGTTGAGCCATGCTTTGTTTTTGGTCATCATTTCTTTGCCGAAGTCGGCTTCCCACCCGGCAATGTTGGGTTTCAGATCTTTCAGGTATTGCTCTGCAAGGGCAATGGCTTCAGGGGAATTGTCGTTCATCAGTTGCTCTACGGTGATGGTGCTGTCGGCAAGTTGCCGGGCATGGGCATAAATGATGGCAGTGCCGTAGGCATCGCGGTAACTGTCTTTCATCAGAATCTTACCACGGTTGACGGCATCCCAAAGGCATCCCCAAGAGCTGACTTCTTCAAGGGTCTTGAACTTCTTGTTATAGAGTATTCCGGCGGTACCCCACATGTAGGGAACGACGTAATCATTGGTGTGGCGACCGGGCTGGCTGATCTTCTCCAACTCTTTCTGAATATACGGGGAGATGTTGGGGATATAGTCCGGAGTCTTCCCAAAATTGCGACTGATAGGGAGGAGAAGGTCTTTTTTCAACATTCGTTCGATGATGTATTCCGATGGGCATACAAGGTCGAAATCTTCCTGTCCGCGCTCAATTTTAGTGAGCATGATTTCGTTGATATCGAATACTTGGTAAATAATACGAATGTCTTCGCCTGTCTGCTCTTTGTACCAGGCAGGGAATTCGGTGAGGACTTCTTCGTCAATGTAATCTGCCCAGTTGTAGACTTTCAGTACACGGCTGCGCTTCTCACCGGAGTTGCTACAAGAGGCGAGGAGAAGGATGCAGAGGAAGAGGGATATGTATTTCTTCATTGTTGATGGAGTTTATTTCTGATAAAGTGATAGGGTGATAATGTGATAAAGTGATAGGGTGATAAAGTGCGCTATATAACGGAGTGACATCCCACTATCACTTTATCACTCTACCACCTTACCACACTATATGTTATTCTTTCTTAGAACGTTCCGCTCTCTTGTTAATAACAATCAGCAATACTAACACCGTTACAAAAATGATTGTTGACAGTGGGCGCAGTTCAGGAGTCAATCCACCCTTACGTGCGTCCGCATAGATGTATGTCGACAACGTTTCCAATCCTTCATTTCCGATAGTGAAGATCGTTACTGCGAAATCATCAATGGAAAGCGTGAAAGCAAGGATGAAACCGCTGATCATTCCCGGCAGAATTTCCGGGAAGATGACTTTGCGAAGCGCCTGGAAAGGGGTAGCTCCGAGGTCGAGGGCTGCTTCGTATACATTCTGATTCATTTTCTTCAGGCGGGGCATCACGCTAAGCACCACATAAGGGGTACAAAAAGTGATGTGTGCCAATACCACCGTAGTAAATCCCTGCGAAATGCCAAAGCTGACAAACAGCAGGAACAGGGATACACCCGTAATGATATCCGCATTCATCATCGGAATAGCATTGGTGAAATTCATCACCTGACGTGCCCGGGAGCGCAAGTTAAAGATGCCGATAGCTGCCAGACTTCCCAGCAGAGTGGATGCTGTGGCGGCAATTGTAGCAATCGCGAATGTGTTCCAGATGGCATTCATCAGCGAGTGGTGCATGCCGCCTGTAAATAGTGAACTGTATAACTTGGTGGAGAATCCTGTCCAGTTACCCAGTACCTTGGCCTCAGTGAAAGAGAAGATCATAATAATCAAGATAGGCGAATAGAGTAGGGCAAGCAGAAACCAAAGATAGCCTTTTGCCAGAATACGTGTCATCATATCACACCTCCGCTTTCATTTTGTGCACTGTCGTCCTCGTTGGTAAAGAGGGCGGTGACGCCAATCAGCAACAGCATGATGAGCGACAAGGCAGCGCCGTAGTTCCACATTCCGTTATATATATTTTCTTGTACGGTAGTACCGAACAGTTTGATGTTGTTCATCGTCAGCAACTCGGCAATGGCAAAGGTAGAAACCGTGGGCATGAAAACCATTACTACACCACTCATGATGCCGGGCATCGAAAGGGGGAGGATCACTTTGCCGAATACCTGTACAGGCGCAGCTCCCAAGTCTTGGGCTGCTTCTATCAGACTGCCATCCATCTTCTGCAACGTATTGTAGATAGGGTATATCATGAACGGCAGGAAGTTGTAGACCATACCGAATACCAAAGCTCCTTCGCCCAGCGGCAGGTTGAGGAAATCAAACAATGCCACCGTGGCAAGTGTACGTATCAGGATATTCACCCACATAGGCAGGATGAACAGCACGACCATGGTTTGGGAGGTGTTGAAGCGTTTCTGGCTGAGAATATAAGCAGCCGGATAACCGAGCAGAAGACATGCCAGAGTAGTAATGACGGCTATTCCGATGGAGTAGACGAATGTGTTGATGGCTTCGGGATGCATCATGAATTTGCGGAAGTTGGCAAACGTGAATGCGCCTTCAGCATCGGTGAAGGCATAGATCACAATGAGCAACAGGGGCATTACAACAAAGATAATGAGGAACAATGCGTAAGGAACTGTCCAGTTCCGGCGACGCATAAAGAAACGGGATATATTACTGAGCACTTCCTTTCTTATTAGCAGATTCGACAATAGGGATAGAACCGGTGGTCTGTGCCGGTGCAACAATTCGTATATTTTCGGGTGCGATGGTGATGCCGACACGGTCGCCGTCGTCCCAGACGTCAGTGGTGTCTACAAAGATATCCTCGTCCCAATCGGTAAACACGGTGAGATGGTAATGATTCCCTTTGTAAAGGATGAATTTCACTTCACCCGTCAGATGGCCGTCTTCTTCGTTATCTTCGAGGATGACGTTCCGGAAATCGATTTCTACCCGGACAGAACTGCCCGGTTCGATGTCCTGCACTTCAGTACACTCAAAGGTACAGCCGAGGAATTCAACGTGCGTGGCGTCTATGAGCTTGCCTTCGAAGCTGTTGCAGGTGCGTTCTTTCTTCATTACGTGAATGTCGAAAGGTTTCACGAGCAGACCGACTTCTCGTCCGGCTTCGAAACTGTGATAGTCCTGCACCATGAATTCGTAGCCCTCATTGGTCTGTACCATCATTTCGTAATGCACGCCTTTGAAGATGCAAGAGGTGACAGTACCCGTCAGTTGGGCAGCAGCGGAAGGCTCGAATATATAGATATCTTCGGGACGGATGACTACATCGATGGGGATATTCTCTCCAAAGCCCTTGTCGACACATTCAAATTCGTGTCCGGCAAAGGATACTGCTTTGTCCTGAAGCATAAGGCCGTTCAGGATGTTACTTTCTCCGATGAAATCGGCAACGAAAGAGTTGATGGGTTCGTTGTAAATGTCTGTCGGGGTGCCTATCTGCTGGATGCGGCCTTCGCTCATCACGACGATGGTGTCGCTCAGAGTAAGGGCTTCTTCTTGGTCGTGGGTAACGTAGACGAAGGTGATTCCGAGCTTCTGGTGCATCTCTTTCAACTCCATCTGCATGTCTTTACGCATTTTGAGGTCGAGGGCGGCAAGAGGCTCGTCCAGTAACAGCACTTCGGGTTCGTTGACGATGGCACGGGCGATGGCAACACGTTGTTGCTGTCCGCCGGATAGCGAATCAACGTCACGGTCTTCGTAGTCCGTCATACCTACCATGCGGAGGGCTTGTTTCACTTTCTTGCCAATGGTGGCTTCGGGCATCTTTTTGAGTTTCAGTCCGAAAGCGATGTTGTTGTACACGTTGAGGTGGGGGAAAAGAGCATACTTCTGAAAGACGGTATTCACCGGACGTTGGTGTGGCGGTGTTTGCGTGATGTCTTTTCCGGCGATGGTGATGATACCTTCCGAGGCGGTCTGGAAACCGGCTATCAGGCGCAACAAAGTAGTCTTGCCGCAGCCGGAAGGACCCAATATCGTTACAAATTCGCCCTTACGGACAGAGAGGTTTACATCATTCAGTACGGCTTTGTCTCCGAAATATTTCGATACGTGCTCTACGCCGATGATGCAGTCAGACTTTTGCATAAGCGTTATTAAGTGTTTAACCTAAAACTAATAGAACGAATTCTGCCTTTCTAAAAAAAGCGGGGACAAAGGTAGGGAATAAATTGGGAAAATGAAAGTTCTACATTCGATTTGCATTATCTTTGCCTCAAAAGCGAAGATAAGCGCATCTCGGCATAAAAAATGAATGAGTTCATTTTATTCTGCTCTCGGTTTGCATTATCTTTGTAGCATTAATGAATATTATATAGTAGAAGGAGGCAAGGACATGGGTGACAGAATATATCCCATCGGGATACAGAACTTCGAGAAGATTCGTAAAGAAGGATATGTATATGTGGATAAAACCGCATTGATGTATAAGTTGGTGAAGAGTGGGAGTTACTATTTCCTTTCCCGCCCCCGTCGTTTCGGGAAGAGTTTGCTGATTTCCACGCTTGAAGCCTATTTTGAAGGGAAACGGGACTTATTTGAAGGCTTGGCGGTGGACACTTTGGAAAAAGATTGGGTGAAGCGTCCTGTGTTGCATCTGGACTTGAATATCGGGAAATATGATACGCCGGATAGTCTGGACAAGATACTGAATGAAACGCTTGACTACTGGGAGTCACTTTACGGAACGCGTTCTGCTGAAACGACCCTTGCATTACGCTTTGCAGGAGTTGTGGGACGAGCCTATGAGCAAAGTGGTGAGCGTGTAGCCATTCTCATCGACGAATATGACAAACCCTTGCTCCAAGCTATCGGCAACGAGGAACTGCAACGCGAATTCCGCAACACTCTGAAACCTTTCTATGGCGTACTGAAAACCATGGACGGCTGCATCAAGTTTGCCTTGCTGACGGGAGTGACCAAGTTCGGCAAAGTAAGTGTGTTCAGTGACCTGAACAATCTGAATGACATCTCCATGGACGAGCCGTTCATTTCCATCTGTGGAATCACCGAAAAGGAGATACATCTTAATTTTGAAGAAGACCTGCACGAATTGGCAGCCGCGCAGAAAATGACGTATCAGGAAGTATGCAATGAACTGAAGGTCTGCTATGACGGTTACCACTTTACAGAAAACACGGACGGCATCTATAATCCTTTCAGTTTGCTGAATACATTCTTTAAGATGAAATTCGGTAACTATTGGTTTGAGACCGGAACACCCACTTACCTTGTGGAATTGTTGAAACGCAATCATTACAATTTGGAGCGCATGGCACATGAAGAAACGGATGCTGATGTGCTGAACTGTATTTATGGCGACAACGAACCTATACCAGTTATTTTCCAAAGCGGTTATCTCACGATAAAGGGGTATGACAAACGTTTCGGGCTTTACCGTCTTGGTTTCCCAAACCGGGAAGTAGAAGAGGGCTTTATCAGATTTCTGATGCCGTTTTATACCCGTTTTAACCAGTTAGAAGCACCGTTTGAGATACAAAAATTTGTCCGTGAGATAGAGATGGGCCAACCTAACGCTTTCTTTAAGAGGCTGCAAAGCTTCTTTGCCGACACACCTTATGAATTAGTGAAAGACTTGGAATTACATTATCAGAATGTACTGTTTATCGTCTTCAAACTGGTAGGTTTCTATACACAGGCGGAGTATCACACTTCGGAAGGGCGGGTGGATTTGGTGGTGAAGACTGCCGATTACATTTATGTCATGGAATTCAAGCTGGAAGGTACTGCAGAGGAGGCTTTGCAACAAATAGAAGAAAAACAGTATGCTCTTCCTTTTGAGGCAGATCCGAGGAAATTATTCAAAATAGGTGTGAACTTCAGTAATAAAACAAGGAATATAGAGAAATGGGTTGTTGAGTGACAGAATGCCACACTTCATCGTTCCCAATGCCACACTTAAATACATGTAATGCCACACTTCGTAACCGTTGAAGTGTGGCATTACGTTTGTTTAGATGTGGCATTTTACCTGCTGAAGTGTGGCATTACAATTTCATAATGTGTATGCCGCTTCGTGCACATCTGCCACCGCCCGTCCGCTCGGATCATTTTTCCCTTGCAACGTCGCATCCCAGGCGAGTGCTTCAGCAGTGGAGCAAGCCACGCTTGGCACACTGGGCACGCTTCGGGCAGCCGACTGACTGGGGAAGTGTTCCTCGAAAATGCTACGATAGTAATATTCCTCCTTATTCTGTGGCGGATTGATGGGAAACCGTTCGGCAGCATGTTCCATCTGATGGTCGGTCACGGCGGCAGAAGTAATGGCCTTCAGTGTATCGATCCAATTGTAACCGACGCCATCGGAGAACTGCTCTTTTTGCCGCCAGGCAACACTCTGAGGCAGCATATCTTGAAAAGCTTCGCGCACAATGCGTTTCTCTACTTCTTTACCCGGACACATCTTGACGGCAGGGCTGAGGCTCATTGCCACATCCAGAAACTCTTTATCGAGGAAGGGAACACGACCTTCCACCCCCCAGGCAGCAAGGCTCTTATTGGCACGCAGACAGTCGTATAAGTGCAGTTTGGAGAGCTTACGGATCGTTTCTTCGTGGAAAGCCTGCGGTGTGGGGGCTTTGTGGAAGTAGAGATAACCCCCGAAAACCTCATCGGCACCTTCACCACTAAGCACCATCTTGATGCCCATAGACTTGATGACACGTGCCAACAGGTACATCGGTGTGGAGGCACGCACAGTGGTAACGTCGTATGTTTCGATAAAGTAGATGACATCACGCAAGGCATCGAGCCCTTCCTGAATGGTATAATTGATTTCATGGTGAACAGTGCCGATGTATTCCGCCACTTCACGGGCTTTAACCAAGTCCGGTGCACCGTGCAGGCCGACAGCAAAGGAGTGGAGTTGAGGCCACCAGGCTTCGCTCTGGTTATCGGTTTCAATACGCTTGCGGGCATACTTCTTGGCAATGGCGGAGATGACGGAAGAGTCGAGCCCACCACTGAGCAGAACACCGTAAGGAACATCGGACATTAACTGACGTTGCACGGCAGCTTCAAGGGAGAGTTTTACGCTGTTGATTTCCGGTTGGGTAGCCCGGCGGGCGGTGGTGTCATTGGCTTTGACGGCGGCATAATCGGTCCAAGGGCGCTGATACCAACGGTGCATTTTCCCTTCGCGTCCCCAGAAGTAATGTCCGGGTAGAAAAGGCTCGTAGGCATCACAGAAACCTTCAAGAGCTTTCAGTTCGCTACCGACGTAGATATGTCCCTGGTCGTCACGACCGATATAAAGAGGGATTACCCCGATAGGGTCACGGGCAATCAGGTAATCGTCTGTTTCCTCATCGTAAAGGGCAAAGGCAAAGATACCGTTCAATTCTTCAAGGAAATGAATGCCTTTATCCTTATATAATGCGAGGATGACTTCACAGTCCGATCCTGTACGGAAAGCATATTTGCCGGCGTAGCGGGAACGGATTTCCCGGTGATTATAGATCTCACCGTTGACGGCAAGGATTTGCTTGCCATCCGGAGAGTACAAAGGTTGTCCGCCACTTTCCGGATCGACGATGGAAAGACGTTCGTGAGCCAGGATGGCACTGCCGCCTACATAAATACCACTCCAGTCCGGTCCGCGATGACGGATTTTCTGCGCCATTCGAAGCGCCTTATTTCTCAATTCCTGGGATTGAGATTTGATATTGAAGATACCTACGATTCCACACATGATGATTAATTATTAATTATAAATTATGAATTGTGGTGGATGACTTTTTATCTGCGTCCTTCGCCCCCCAAAAAAAACTCTGAAACTCGTTGCGCTACTCTCCGTCCGTCCGCAAGTGCATGCACCACAAGGCTGGCACCACGTGCCGCATCACCTGCCACGAACACATTTTCCGGAAATTCAGGCTGTTCCGGTTTCAGGAAGCCCATGGCCAGAAGCACCATATCGGTGTCTATTACTTCCTTCTTTCCGGTAGGCTTCATGGTAGGGCGTCCACCATCCTGAGCCGGAATCCATTCCACTTCTTCCACCTCTACACCGCAGACTTTTCCATTCTTGCCAATAAACTGATTGGATGCCAGCGACCAGCGGCGCGTGCAACCTTCTTCGTGACTTGAAGTCGTCTTCAGCACAATGGGCCATTGCGGCCAGGGAGTAGCGTCATTGTGACCTACGGGAGGCTGTGGCATGATCTCAATCTGTGTCACACTCACGGCTCCCTGGCGGATGCTCGTACCGATACAATCCGATCCTGTATCACCGCCACCGATGACGAGAACCCGTTTGCCTTTGGCATTTACCAGACGGTCTTTGGGGAACGTTTCTCCATCGAGAATCTGATTTTGCTGGGACAGCATTTCAAGGGCAAGATAAATACCTTTCAGTTCGCGTCCGGGAATGTTGAGGTCGCGTGCCTGCGGTGTCCCGGTGCAGATGCAGTAGGCATCAAAGCCGGCAGGGAGTTTCTGTACATCTACCGTTACGCCCATTTCGAACTTGATGCCTTCGGCTTCAAGTACTCCCATCCGGCGGTCGATTACTGCTTTATCGAGTTTAAAATTAGGAATACCATAGCGTAGTAATCCGCCGGGCATGGGTTTGCTGTCAAAAAGGGTTACTTCATAGCCTTTAGCATTCAGCCGGCAGGCGGCGGAGAGTCCCGCAGGACCTGCACCGATAATGGCAACCCGCTTTCCATTACGTTCGGGCTGAATGGGCACGATGTAACCTTCGCGAAAAGCCGCTTCGGCAATAGCTGCCTCGTTTTCACGAATGGTGACAGGCTCATCGCACGAAAGCTTCAGTACGCACGACTTTTCGCAAAGTGCCGGACAGATGCGTCCGGTAAATTCGGGGAAGTCGTTTGTGGCGGCGAGCACTTCGTATGCTTCACGCCATTTACCTTTATAAAGTGCATCCTGAAATTCTGGCTGTTTATTGCCTAACGGGCATGCCCAGTGACAGAAGGGTACACCGCAATCCATGCAACGTGATGCCTGGAGTTTGCGTTCGTGACTGTTTAAAGTTTGCTCCACCTGACTGAAGTCGGTGATGCGTTCGTGGACAGGACGGTATCCCGCTTCCTGTCGTGGTATGTTTAAGAATGCTTTTGGATTTCCCATTATACTATTCTTTAGTTTGACTAAGTAAATGTTTGTAATTAGTTTGTTTGCATAATTAAGTAGGCGACTAAACAGTAATTGTCAACTGTCAATTCTAATAATCTCTCTGCATCTCTGCAATCTTCTGTTGCAGTTTCCGCATTTGCTCCTCTTGCAACACCTTTTTGTACTCGATGGGGACTATCTGGATAAACTCATCCACATATCGGTTCCAGTCATCAAGCATGATGCGTGCCAAGTTGGAGCCTGTATAGAGGTAATGCTGACGAATGAGTTCGTGCAATTCCTTACGATAGGAGGCTTCTTCTATGAGGCTTAGTTCCACCATTTCCATATTGCAGAAATAATCGAAGTTTCCATCCTTATTCCACACGTATGCTACACCGCCCGACATGCCGGCTGCGAAGTTACGCCCTGTTGAACCGAGGACTACCACACGACCGCCCGTCATGTACTCGCAACAATGATCGCCTACACCCTCTACAACGGCAATGGCACCGGAATTACGGACAGCAAAACGCTCGCCTACGCGCCCATTGATGTAAACTTCACCACTGGTTGCGCCATAGAGCAAGGTATTTCCTGCAATCGTATTCTTCTCGGCCTGGAAGTTAGAGCGTACCGGAGGCAACACAGCAATCCGTCCGCCCGAAAGGCCTTTGCCGAGGTAATCGTTCGCTTCACCTTCCAGTTTGAAGTTGACACCCGGTACAAGGAATGCACCGAAACTTTGTCCTGCAGAACCTTTGAACTTTACGTTCAACGTATGTTCCGGCAGTCCCGCTTCACCGTACTTCGCAGCAATGGTGCCCGAAAGCATGGCTCCGCAAGCACGATCTGTATTGGCAATCGTATATTCCAGTGAGATTTCTTTCTGGTTTTCCAGAGCTTCAGTAGCGGCATGCAGCATCTCAACGTCTTTTACGTGGTCGATGCCATGTTGCTGGTCGATGGTGTGACGGATGGCTGCACCATTATCAACGCGTGCCAGTATTTGGTCGAAAGTAATCAGGGATTGCTTAGGGGATTCGTTTTCTGACTTGCGGATAATAAGATCCGTGCGTCCGATGATGTCATCCATACGTTCCACACCGATTTCGGCGAGATACTCCCGCACTTCCTGTGCCAGGAAAGTGAAGAAGTTCACCAGGTATTCGCTACGTCCGTGGAAGCGTCGGCGAAGTTCCTCATTTTGTGTCGCCACACCCACAGGGCAGGTATTCTGATGGCATTTACGCATCATGACGCAGCCCAGTACAATCAAAGCGCTGGTTGCAAATCCGAACTCTTCGGCACCCAGCATTGCCATCAGCACGATGTCACGACCGGTTTTCAGTTGTCCGTCCACTTGCAGCATCACTTGCCCGCGCAGACCGTTCAGTACAAGGGTCTGTTGCGTTTCACTCAGTCCCAGTTCAGGAGAGATACCGGCATAGCGGATACTGGAGGCAGGAGAGGCGCCCGTGCCTCCTTCGGCACCGGAGATGACAATAAGGTCGGCTTTTGCTTTGGCCACTCCGGCTGCAATGGTTCCTACGCCGCTTTCAGCTACCAGTTTCACACTGATCTTGGCACGGGGATTTACATTCTTCAGGTCGAAGATTAACTGTGCCAAGTCCTCAATAGAATAAATGTCGTGATGGGGCGGGGGAGAAATCAATGAAATGCCGGGAATGGAGTGACGTGTTTTAGCAATCACCTGATCTACTTTAAAGCCCGGCAACTGACCGCCTTCACCCGGTTTGGCCCCTTGTGCCACTTTGATTTGTATTTCATCGGCGTTCACCAGATACTCCGTTGTTACGCCGAAACGTCCCGAAGCCACCTGCTTGATGGCACTACGCAGACTGGTTCCGTCTTCGCGGGGCGTAAAGCGTGCGCTGTCTTCGCCTCCCTCACCTGTGTTGCTGCGTCCGTGAATCCGGTTCATGGCAATGGCCATTGCCTCATGCGCTTCTTTGCTGATAGATCCATAACTCATGGCACCCGTCACAAAGCGGTGCATGATGCTTTCTACCGGTTCAACCTTATCTATAGAAATGGGGGCACGGCGGAAATCCAGGAAGTCGCGCAGGAAGATAGGCGCTTCTTTTCCATCTACCAGACTGGTGAATTCTTTGAATTTCTTATAGCTGCCCAAGCGTGTGGCGAGTTGTAAGGTAGAAATGGTTTCCGGATTCCAGGCATGTTTTTCTCCGTCTTTACGGAAAGCATACAAACCGTTGTTGGGGAGTAATCCGTCTACCTGTGCGGCAAAGCCTGCATCGTGGAATGCTATTGCATCGTGTGCCACTTCATCCAGCCGGATACCGCCTATAGTGGATCTCAACCCGCCGAAATAAGCATTGCTAAGCTCTTCACTCAAACCTACGGCTTCGAATATTTTCGCTCCCCGATACGAGCGGATGGTACTGATACCCATTTTACTCATAATCTTGAACAGTCCCTTGCAGATGGCTTTGATATATTTCTTTTCGGCAGTGGCATAATCCAACTGGATTTCTTCCTTCGCCACCAGCTTGTCGATCACGGCGAATGCCATGTAAGGGTTCAGGGCGCTGGCGCCAAATCCCAGTAATAGGGCTGCGTGCATCACCTCGCGTATTTCGCCGCTTTCCACTACCAATGCCGTCTGTACGCGTTTTCCTACCGAAATCAGGTGGTGGTGCACTGCGCTTACTGCCAGCAGGGAGGGGATAGCCGCATGAGTGGCATCCACATCACGGTCGCTTAGTACAATGTAGTTCACTCCTTCGCTGACGGACTCTTCCGCTTGCTTGCAAAGTGCTGTGAGTGCTTCCTGCAATCCGGCACGCCCCTTTGCCACTTCAAACAGCAAGGGTAGTTTCACCGTTTTGAAACCTTTGTAGCGGATGTTGCAAAGAATATCCAGTTGTGCATTGCTCAGGATGGGATGGTTGAGGCGCACCATCTTGCAATGGCTTTCGCTGGGTGTCAGGATGTTCATGCCCACGGCGCCGATATATTCCGTCAGTGACATTACCAGTTCCTCGCGTATAGGGTCGATAGGCGGATTGGTGACTTGTGCAAACTGCTGGCGGAAGTAGTTGTACAGCAGTTGCGGCTTATCCGAAAGCACGGCAAGCGGCGTATCATTCCCCATTGAGTTGATAGGCTCGGCACCTGTGGTACACATCGGAACGATGAGCCGCTCCACATCTTCCTTGGAATAGCCGAAGGTGCGCAGCATCCTCTCGTAATCGGGCACAGTGTGCGCTACCTTACGGCCGCTTTTCAGCTCATCCAGTTCGATGCGGTTTGTTGCCAGCCAACTACGGTAAGGCTTGGCTTCGGCCAACTGTTTTTTCAATTCCCCGTCGTAGTAGATTTCGCCTTTTTCGGTATCTACCAGTAGTATCTTACCCGGTTGCAGGCGTCCTTTCTCTTTGATGTCTCCCGGTTCGAAATCCATCACGCCCACTTCGCTGGCAACTACCATCATGTCGTTGTGCGTAATTAAATAACGTGCAGGACGCAGTCCGTTACGGTCGAGCATACCGCCTGCAAAACGCCCGTCGCTGAACAGCAAGGCAGCAGGGCCATCCCATGGTTCCATCAGGATGGAATGGTATTCATAGAATGCTTTCAGATCTTCGCTGATGGGGTTCTTTTCATTGAAAGATTCCGGCACCAGCATGGCCATGGCGTGCGGCAGGCTGAGGCCTGACATAACGAGGAATTCCAATACATTGTCCAGTGAGGCACTGTCGCTCATTCCCGGCTGAATGATAGGGCGTATCTCTCTGATGTCGCCCAGGACGGGAGAGGAGAGCACACTTTCGCGGGCTTCCATCCAACCCCGGTTACCGCGGATGGTATTGATTTCGCCGTTGTGCGCCAAGAGGCGGAACGGTTGTGCCAGTCCCCAGGTAGGGAAGGTGTTAGTGCTGAAGCGAGAGTGCACCAGTGCTATGCCGCTGGTGAAGTAGGGGTTTGTCAGATCGGGGAAGTAGCCTCGCAGTTGCAGTGAAGAGAGCATACCTTTATAGATGATGTTCTTCGTGGATAGGGAGACAACGTAGAAATCCTCGCGCGTGGCAATATCCGATTTGCGTACTTTGTTTTCTATTCTTTTTCTTATGAGATAGAGTTTACGGTCGGCTGTCTCGCTTTCCGTAAATCCGGTGATGAAAATCTGTTTGATATCCGGTTCGTTGGCAAGTGCCGATTCTCCCAGAATTTCTGGACAAGTGGGCACATTGCGCAGGTGCATCAATGTCAATCCTTCTTTTTCAATCTCTTCGATGATAATACTTAAGATAGCACCTTGGTCTTTCTCGTCTTTCGGCAGAAAGAGAAGACCTGTACCGTATTTCCCTTTTTCGGGGACAGGAATACCCTGCAAAAGAATAAACTCATGCGGGATTTGCAGCAGGATGCCGGCACCGTCTCCGGTTTTGTTATCCGCACCTTCGGCACCCCGGTGACGCATGTTCTCCAACACCTTCAATGCAGACTCTACCAGTTCGTGTGACTTGCCTCCATGTATGTTCACTAACATACCGACACCACAAGCGTCATGCTCGTTCTCTGCATCATACAAGCCCAACTGCCTGGGCTGTCGTTGATATACAGGATGTTGGCTTTCTTCCTTTCCCTGTTGTCCGGCTTTTCTCTTTGTTTCGTTGTTAAAAAGTTCTTCTTTCATCTTTTTAAGTTTACTTTATTCTGTAGTAATACCTATTATTGCTATCAAAATGTTTGGCAAAAGTATTAATTTAATTTCAAATTGGTATTATAATGCTTGTTTTTGTGACTTGCAAAATATCTGTTTATTGGAACTGTGTTTTAGATTGAAATAAAATACGTGCTTTTGTGTTTTAGATTGAAATAAAATATATACTTTATGTTTTATATTGCAAGTATGTCTTTCTCTCGTTCGAGAAATTGTCATATTGCCATAATGCCAAATAGCCAAAGAGGAAGTGCATGACATTTTTTTCGTTTCGTCCTTGTCCGGATATAACCAAGTCCGTACCAACTCCGTGTCAAGTCCATACCAACTCCGTACCAAGTTCGTTCCTATAGATACGGAGATGGTACGGACTTGATACAGTGTTGATATGGGTTTAACATGGATTTAGTCTCTTTACCCGTTGGTGGAATTAACTTCTTTCTGCTGGGATATGAATAAAATGTGATAAGGTGATAAGGTGGTAGTGGGATAACATTCTGTGATATATAGCGCAGCCACTTTATCACATTACCACCTTATCACTCTTTTATTCCTTTTTGTAGGGTTATGAATCAAACAGATGATTATTGCGCAACTCAAGGCTGAAAGGCTTAGGCTACGCTAAATTATCATTTGATTCCTTTTTTTCTTCTAATGAGCTAATTTATTTAGCTCAACAGCGGATGGGGTGAATTTCACTTTCAACCGATGTTTGTTATGAATTAATTCCGCCAACGGGTTCTCTTTATCTTATTAGTCATTTCCTTTGGCTTTGGCTATTTGGCTTTTTGGCAATTTGGCAACGTTGAAAAACGGCACTCTTTGCCGGATTAGAAGATTTTTCCGCTATCTCCTTTCAATATAATACTAAAATTCTACTGCTTGCTTTGAGATTATAAAATTGTTCCTTTTGCTTTCATAAGTTTGTTTTCTTTAACTTTTTGACAAGAAAACATCTTTTTTCTATTCTTTTGATAAATAAATAGGTAAAACATTAACTTTATGTTCTCGGGTTTTTATATCTTTGCAGCGCAAAATCAAATATTAATTAGTATGTGTGGAATAGTAGGCTATATTGGTCCAAAGAAGGCCTACCCCATTCTTATCAAAGGATTGAAGCGATTAGAGTATCGCGGATATGATAGTGCAGGGGTAGCATTAATCAGTGATAACCGACAGTTGAACGTTTACAAAACGAAAGGTAAGGTTTCGGAACTGGAAACTTTCGTTACTCAAAAAGATATTTCCGGTAACATCGGAATTGCCCATACCCGTTGGGCTACGCACGGGGAACCTTGCTCCGCTAACGCCCATCCTCATTATTCCTCTTCCGAACATCTTGCTCTCATCCACAACGGTATCATCGAAAACTACGCCGTCCTCAAAGAAAAACTTCAGGCCAAAGGCTATTCATTCAAAAGCAGTACGGACACCGAAGTACTGGTGCAACTGATAGAATTCATCCAAAAATCCAAAAATACAGATCTGCTGACTGCTGTGCAATTAGCGTTGCGTGAAGTAATCGGTGCATACGCTATTGCCGTGCTGGATAAGGACAATCCGGATGAGATTATAGCAGCCCGCAAGAGTAGCCCGTTGGTGGTAGGTATCGGTGAAGATGAGTTTTTCCTGGCTTCGGATGCTACGCCGATTGTGGAATATACAGATAAAGTCGTATATTTGGAAGATGAAGAGATCGCCGTCATCCGCCGCGGAGAGAAACTGAAGGTGGTGAACCTGAAAAATGTGGAATGTCCGCACGAAGTGAAGACGGTGGCACTGAACCTGGGGCAGTTGGAAAAGGGTGGTTATCCGCACTTCATGCTGAAAGAGATTTTTGAGCAGCCCGATTGTATTCATGACTGTATGCGCGGACGTATCAATGTAGAAAGTACAAATGTGGTGCTTTCCGCAGTGATTGATAACAAAGACCGCCTGTTGGCAGCCAAACGTTTCATCATCGTGGCGTGCGGTACTTCCTGGCATGCGGCGCTTATCGGAAAGCATCTGATAGAAAGTCTTTGCCGCATTCCGGTGGAAGTGGAGTATGCTTCAGAATTCCGTTACCGTGATCCGGTGATAGACAGTAAGGATGTGGTGATTGCGATTTCGCAAAGTGGCGAGACGGCGGATACATTGGCAGCTGTGGAACTGGCGCGGAGCCGTGGGGCATTTATCTATGGCATCTGCAATGCGATTGGTTCGTCTATTTCGAGGGCTACGCATACGGGCTCTTATATCCACGTAGGCCCTGAAATCGGAGTGGCTTCCACCAAAGCGTTTACGGGACAGGTGACAGTGCTCACCATGCTGGCGCTGACGCTTGCCAAAGAGAAGAATACGATAGATGAGGGGCAATTCCTTGCCATCGTGCAGGAGTTGAACCGTATTCCTGATAAGATGAAAGAAGTGCTGAAGCTGAACGGCAGCATTGCAGAGCTTTCCAAGATTTTCACGTATGCGCATAACTTTATTTATCTGGGACGCGGATATTCGTATCCCGTAGCCCTGGAAGGTGCGTTGAAGCTGAAAGAAATCTCTTATATCCATGCCGAGGGTTATCCGGCTGCTGAAATGAAGCACGGGCCTATCGCATTGGTAGATGCTGAAATGCCGGTAGTAGTGATTGCTACACAGAACGGGCTTTATGAGAAAGTATTGAGCAACATACAGGAAATCAAGGCGCGTAAGGGCAAAGTGATCGCTCTGGTGACAAAAGGGGATACGGTTATCAGCAAGATTGCCGATACTTGTATCGAGTTGCCGGAAACAATTGAGTGCCTTGACCCGTTGATTACTACGGTACCGTTGCAGTTATTGGCGTACCATATCGCAGTATGCAAGGGGATGGATGTGGATCAGCCGAGGAATCTGGCGAAGAGCGTAACAGTGGAATAAAGAGGGTAATATGAAATAAATAGTAAACGATAAATTGTACTTTGTACATTGTAAATTGTAAATGAACTGATGGAAGAACTGAAGCATGAATGTGGCGTTGCCATGATACGTCTGCTGAAACCTCTGGAATACTATGAACAGAAGTACGGCACATGGATGTACGGTTTGAACAAACTCTATCTTCTGATGGAGAAGCAGCACAACCGCGGACAAGAAGGTGCCGGTCTGGCTTGCGTAAAGCTGGAAGCAAATCCCGGTGAGGAGTATATGTTCCGTGAGCGTGCACTCGGTTCGGGCGCCATTACTGAGATATTCGGTACGGTGCAGGGCAACTTTAAGGATCTGACAAAAGAGCAGCTTCATGATGCGGATTACGCTAAAAAATACCTCCCTTTTGCGGGCGAGGCTTACATGGGGCACTTGCGTTATTCCACTACCGGAAAGAGCGGCATTTCATACGTGCACCCTTTCCTGAGGCGTAACAACTGGCGGGCTAAGAATCTCGCTCTTTGCGGCAATTTCAACATGACGAACGTGGATGAGATTTTTGCACGTATCACTGCTATCGGCCAGCATCCGCGGAAGTATGCCGATACGTACATCATGCTGGAACAAGTGGGGCACCGTCTTGACCGTGAAGTGGAGCGCCTTTTCAATCTTGCCGAAGCGGAAGGATTGACAGGCATGGGCGTGACTCACTATATAGAAGATCATATGGACCTGGCAAACGTGCTGCGTACTTCGAGCAAGGAGTGGGACGGAGGCTATGTGATATGCGGACTGACGGGAAGCGGTGAATCGTTTGCCGTGCGCGACCCGTGGGGAATCCGTCCCGCATTCTGGTATCAGGATGATGAAGTGGCAGTGCTTGCCAGCGAACGTCCTGTGATACAGACCGCTTTCAATGTGCCGGCAGGCAGTATTAAGGAATTGATGCCCGGACAAGCCTTGCTGATTAACAAGACAGGCAAGCTGCGCACCACCCAAATCAATAAAGTGCGTGAGGTGAAACCCTGTTCTTTCGAACGTATTTATTTCTCACGAGGCAGTGATGTGGATATTTACAGGGAACGTAAACTATTGGGTGAGAAACTGATACCTAACATCTTGAAAGCCATTAATAAAGACCTTGACCATACCGTGTTTTCCTTCATCCCGAATACAGCGGAAGTTGCTTTCTACGGCATGTTGCAGGGACTGGATGATTATCTGAATGAAGAGAAAGTGCAACAGATTGCTTCCCTGGGACATAGCCCTAATCTGGAGGAACTGGAGCAGATACTTTCCCGCCGTATCCGTAGTGAGAAGGTAGCCATCAAGGATATCAAACTGCGCACGTTTATTGCAGAAGGAAACAGCCGCAATGACTTGGCTGCGCACGTGTATGATATCACCTATGGCAGTCTGGTGCCGGGTGTGGACAATCTTGTCATTATTGACGACTCCATTGTACGCGGAACCACTCTGAAACAGAGTATCATTGGTATTCTCGACCGCCTGGGTCCCAAGAAGATTGTGATTGTTTCTTCGTCCCCGCAGGTGCGTTATCCCGATTATTACGGCATCGACATGGCAAAGATGAGTGAATTCATCGCTTTCAAAGCTGCCATCGAATTACTGAAAGACCGGGATATGAAAGATGTGATTGCCGCTGCCTACCGCAAATCGAAAGACCAGATGGGGCTGCCGAAGGAGCAAATGGTGAACTATGTGAAGGATATCTATGCACCTTTCACTGACGAGGAAATCTCCGCCAAGATGGTGGAACTGCTGACACCTGCCGGAACAAAGGCGAAGGTGGAAATCGTATACCAACCGTTGGAGGGGCTGCATGAGGCTTGTCCCAATCATCGGGGAGACTGGTATTTCAGCGGTGATTATCCTACGCCGGGCGGGGTGAAGATGCTGAATAATGCTTTCATTGACTATATAGAACAAGTATATCAATTCTGACAGTAATTAGCTTGTAACTTTTATAACAAATATGAGAAATGTAACTCTTATCCTCGACGACGGGAGCCGCTTCCACGGCAAGTCGTTTGGCTACGAAAAGCCGGTAGCGGGAGAGGTGGTTTTCAACACAGCTATGACGGGCTATCCCGAGAGCTTGACTGACCCCTCGTATGCCGGACAGTTGATGACGCTCACTTATCCGTTGGTGGGCAATTATGGTGTGCCGCCTTTCACTGTCGAACCGAATGGGCTGGCTACCTTTATGGAAAGCGAGCGTATCCATGCGGAAGCCATCATTGTAAGTGATTATAGTGAGGACTTTAGCCATTGGAACGCTGTGGAAAGCCTTGCTGATTGGCTGAAGCGCGAACAGGTGCCGGGCATCACAGGTATCGATACGCGTGAGCTGACAAAGGTGCTCCGCGAACATGGCGTGATGATGGGGAAGATTGTTTTTGATGATGAACCGGAGAATGTGCCCGATGCCGTGTATGCGGGAGTGAACTATGTGGATAAGGTGAGTTGCAAGGAGATAATCCGGTACAACGAAGGTGCGGGTAAGAAGAAAGTAGTCCTGGTGGATTGTGGAGTGAAGAGCAATATTCTTCGCTGTCTGCTGAAGCGTGATGTGGAAGTCATCCGTGTGCCTTGGGACTATGATTATAATGAACTGGAGTTCGACGGACTTTTCATCAGTAACGGCCCGGGTGATCCGGATACCTGTGATGCTGCGGTGCAGAATATCCGCCGGGCAATGAAGAATGAAAAACTACCTATCTTCGGTATCTGCATGGGAAATCAGTTGCTGAGTAAGGCAGGAGGAGCAAAGATATACAAGTTGAAATATGGTCATCGCAGTCACAACCAGCCAGTGCGTATGGTGGGCACGGAGCGTTGCTTCATCACTTCGCAGAATCATGGTTATGCAGTGGACAACACTACGCTGACGGAAGATTGGGAACCGCTGTTCATCAATATGAATGACGGGTCTAATGAGGGTATCAGACATAAACGGAATCCCTGGTTCTCTGCACAATTCCATCCGGAAGCTGCCAGTGGACCGACGGATACGGAGTTTTTGTTTGATGAGTTCGTGAAACTGCTGTAATCACTTATAAACGTACAATAAATGAAAGAAAACAATATAAAGAAAGTCCTGCTACTCGGTTCCGGTGCACTGAAAATCGGTGAGGCAGGTGAGTTCGACTACTCTGGCAGTCAGGCACTCAAAGCTTTGAAAGAAGAAGGTATCTATACCGTTCTTATCAACCCGAACATCGCTACCGTGCAGACTTCGGAAGGCGTTGCCGACCAGATTTACTTCCTGCCTGTCACTCCTTATTTTGTAGAGAAAGTCATCGAAAAAGAACGTCCGGATGGTGTTATGCTCGCCTTTGGTGGGCAAACGGCACTGAACTGCGGTGTCGCCCTTTACAAAGATGGAGTTTTTGAGAAATATGGTGTAAAAGTTCTCGGTACTCCCGTACAAGCCATTATCGATACGGAAGACCGTGAGATTTTCGTGCATAAGCTGAATGAAATCAATGTAAAGACTATTAAAAGTGAAGCTGTAGAAAATGCTATTGATGCCCGTCGTGCTGCTGCCGAACTGGGTTATCCGGTGATTGTCCGTGCTGCATACGCGCTTGGTGGACTGGGTTCCGGCTTCTGTGACAATGAAGAAGAACTGAATGTGCTGGTTGAGAAAGCTTTCTCCTTCTCCCCGCAGGTGCTTGTGGAAAAATCCTTGCGTGGATGGAAAGAAGTGGAGTATGAGGTGGTGCGCGACCGTTTTGACAACTGTATCACCGTCTGTAACATGGAGAACTTCGACCCGTTGGGCATCCATACGGGAGAGTCCATCGTTATCGCTCCGTCTCAGACGCTCAGTAACTCCGATTATCATAAGCTGCGCGAACTTGCTATCCGTATCATTCGCCACATCGGTATTGTAGGAGAATGTAATGTACAGTATGCATACGATCCTGAAAGTGAAGATTATAGAGTGATTGAGGTGAATGCCCGCTTGAGCCGTTCTTCCGCTCTGGCTTCTAAAGCTACGGGTTATCCGCTTGCTTTCGTTGCTGCAAAACTCGGCCTTGGATACGGATTATTCGACCTGAAGAATTCTGTGACAAAAACCACAAGTGCTTTCTTTGAACCTGCATTGGATTATGTGGTCTGCAAAATACCCCGTTGGGACTTGGGTAAGTTCCATGGTGTAGACAAGGAACTGGGTTCCAGCATGAAGTCAGTTGGCGAAGTGATGGCTATCGGCCGTACTTTTGAAGAAGCCATTCAGAAAGGTCTGCGTATGATAGGACAGGGGATGCATGGTTTCGTGGAAAATAAGGAACTTGTTATCTCTGATATAGACAAGGCGCTCCGTGAACCGACGGATAAGCGTATCTTTGTCATATCCAAAGCTTTCCGTGCCGGATATACCGTTGATCAGGTGCACGAACTGACGAAGATCGATAAGTGGTTCCTGGAGAAGCTGATGAACATCATGAACACCAGCAAAGAGTTGGAGCAGTGGAGCAAGAACCACAAACAGATAGCCGATCTGCCTTTTGAATTGCTGAAAAAAGCCAAGGTACAAGGTTTTTCCGATTTCCAGATAGCCCGCGCCATCGGTTATGAAGGGGACATGGAAGACGGTATCCTCTATGTGCGCAATCATCGTAAGAGCGTTGGCATTGTCCCTGTAGTGAAGCAGATAGATACTCTTGCTGCCGAATATCCTGCACAGACTAATTATCTGTATCTGACGTACAGTGGCATTGCTAATGATGTTCATTACCTCGGTGATCGTAAATCCATCGTTGTACTCGGTTCCGGTGCGTATCGTATCGGGTCTTCCGTAGAGTTTGACTGGTGCGGTGTGCAGGCACTGAATACCATCCGTAAAGAGGGGTATCGCAGCGTTATGATCAACTATAATCCCGAAACCGTATCTACGGACTACGATATGTGCGACCGCCTCTACTTCGATGAACTTACCTTCGAACGGGTAATGGATATCCTTGAACTGGAAAATCCGCACGGGGTGATTGTTTCTACCGGTGGTCAGATACCGAATAACCTTGCCCTTCGACTTGATGCGCAGAAGGTACCTATCCTCGGTACTTCCGCCAAAAGCATTGACAATGCTGAAGACCGTGAGAAGTTCTCCGCCATGCTGGATCGTATCGGTGTAGACCAGCCTCGCTGGCGTGAGCTTACGAGCATGGACGACATCAACGAGTTTGTGGAAGAAGTAGGTTTCCCGGTACTTGTGCGTCCGTCGTATGTGCTTTCAGGTGCTGCAATGAACGTTTGTTCCAATCAGGAAGAATTGGAACGCTTCCTGCAACTTGCGGCCAATGTATCGAAGAAGCATCCAGTGGTTGTCAGCCAGTTCATCGAACATGCCAAAGAGGTGGAGATGGATGCGGTGGCACAGAACGGAGAAATTGTGGCATACGCTATCTCTGAACATATTGAGTTTGCCGGGGTACATTCGGGCGATGCTACGATTCAATTTCCGCCTCAGAAGCTTTATGTGGAGACGGTACGCCGCATTAAGCGTATCAGTCGTGAGATTGCACGCGAACTGAATATTTCCGGTCCGTTCAATATCCAGTATCTGGCTCGTGAGAATGACATTAAGGTGATTGAATGTAACCTGCGTGCATCCCGTAGTTTCCCGTTCGTCAGCAAGGTGCTGAAGATAAATCTTATCGAATTGGCTACGAAGGTGATGTTGGGGCTTCCGGTAGAAAAGCCGAATAAGAATCTCTTTGAGTTGGATTATGTAGGCATTAAGGCAAGCCAGTTCTCTTTCAATCGTTTACAAAAGGCCGACCCGGTGTTGGGGGTGGATATGGCATCTACAGGTGAGGTCGGTTGTATCGGAAGTGATACATCTTGTGCTGTGCTGAAGGCTATGCTTTCTGTAGGCTACCGCATACCGAAGAAGAATATCCTGCTTTCTACCGGTACACCGAAACAGAAGGTGGAAATGCTTTCCGCTGCCCGTCTGCTTCAGCAAAAAGGGTATAAGCTCTTTGCAACGGGAGGTACCAGTAAGTTCCTTACGGAAAACGGGGTGGAGAATACGCAGGTGTATTGGCCCAGTGAGACCAACCAACAGCCGCAAGCGTTGGATATGCTGCACAAAAAGGAGATCGACATGGTGGTGAATATTCCGAAGAACCTTACTGCAGGTGAGTTGAGCAACGGATATAAGATTCGTCGTGCCGCTATCGACCTGAATGTTCCACTGATTACAAATGCCCGCCTGGCAAGTGCTTTCATCAATGCTTTCTGTACGATGACGCTGGATGATCTGGCAATTAAATCGTGGGCGGAGTATAAATAATCTCTGTATAACAAAGTGATAGCGCCCCGTTACATTGCGAAGATGTGACGGGGCTTTTGTTTTTATATGCTGCAAAACATATTCCTATTTCTTGCTGATTCAGAATAAATAATCTTTCTTTGTACCAGCACAGTTCAGCACAGTTGGCTGCGTCATTCTTACTTTGATTAAACCTGTTATACGCAATATGAAAACAATTTTCGGGCAACAAACGACGAAGGTGAAACAACTGGCCGATTTGATCAGCCAGGACATTTCCATGGGACGTTACAAGACGGATACCGCCCTGCCTTCCATCAATCAGCTGAGCCACGATTATAAAGTTTCCCGCGATACGGTTTTTAAAGCTTTTATTGATCTGAAAGAGCGGGGGATTATCGACTCTACTCCTGGTAAAGGTTACTATGTGGTGAACCGTCAGAAAAATATCCTGTTGCTGCTCGATGAATATTCACCTTTTAAAGATACGCTGTATAACAGTATCATCCGCCGTCTTTCCACGCGTTATAAGGTAGACCTGTGGTTTCATCAGTATAACGAAGCATTGTTCAATGCTATTCTTCGCGATTCCATTGGCCGTTATAATAAGTACGTGGTAATGAACTTCGATAACGAAAAAATTTCTCCTTATCTCTATAAGATAGACTCTTCCCGCCTGTTGCTGCTTGATTTCGGGCAGTTTGATAAGCGGGAGTATTCATACATCTGTCAGGACTTCGGTGAGGCCTTTTACGCTGCTATGACTCAATTGGCAGATAGGTTGCAGAACTATCGCAAGCTTATCCTGTTTCTGGCACGGGAAAGTAAGCATCCCAAGGAGACGTGCGATTATTTCAGGAAATATTGTGCAGATCATCAATTGGAATGTGAGGTAATAGAGACATTGGACGACAGGGAAGTGCATTCCGGTGAAGCCTATATTGCCATCCGCCAAGTGGATGTGGTAGAGATTGTGAAGAAGAGCCGTGCGGCAGGTTTGACGTGTGGCGTTGATTTCGGCTTGATAGCCTATAATGATACGCCGGCTTATGAAGTGATTGATAAGGGAATAACAGTAATGAGTGTTGATTGGCAAAAGATGGGAATCCTGACGGCAGATTTCATATTGAGTGGCAAGCCCATACAGGTTTGTCTGCCGACGGAAGTAAATTTAAGAGGCTCTTTATAGCCTTTTTTTACAAACTTATTTCAGCACAGTTCAGCATAGATGATGTTTTATTAACCAAATAAATGATAGCATGAAAAAGTATCCGAAAATCGGGATTCGTCCCACTATCGACGGTCGCCAGGGTGGCGTACGTGAAAGCCTTGAAGAAAAAACAATGAATCTGGCTAAAGCAGTAGCCGAGTTGATCACCAGCAACTTGAAGAACGGTGACGGAAGTCCGGTGGAGTGTGTGATTTCAGACAGTACCATCGGTCGCGTAGCCGAAAGTGCGGCTTGTGCTGAGAAGTTTGAACGCGAAGGCGTGGGTTCTACTATCACAGTGACCTCTTGCTGGTGCTACGGTGCCGAGACTATGGATATGAATCCGTATTATCCGAAAGCTGTTTGGGGATTTAACGGCACGGAACGTCCGGGAGCTGTATATCTGGCAGCTGTACTGGCGGGACACGCACAAAAAGGATTACCTGCTTTTGGCATTTACGGACGTGATGTGCAGGATCTGGATGACAATTCCATTCCTGCCGACGTTGCAGAAAAACTGCTTCGTTTTGCACGTGCCGCACAGGCAGTAGCAACCATGCGCGGAAAATCTTATTTGTCGATGGGTAGCGTATCCATGGGTATTGCCGGTTCTATTGTAAACCCGGATTTCTTCCAGGAATATCTGGGTATCCGTTGCGAATCTGTAGACCTGACTGAAATTATCCGTCGTATGACTGAAGGTATCTATGATAAGGAAGAGTTCGCTAAAGCCATGGCATGGACAGAAAAGTATTGCAAGAAAAATGAGGGCAAGGATTTCAATATCCCCGCAAAGACCAAGACTCGTGAGCAAAAAGACGAAGATTGGGAATTCATTGTGAAGATGACTATCATTATGCGCGACCTTATGCAAGGCAATCCGAAACTTCGTGAAATGGGATTCAAGGAAGAAGCACTTGGACACAATGCCATTGCCGCCGGTTTCCAGGGACAACGCCAGTGGACCGATTTTTATCCGAATGGTGACTACTCCGAAGCTCTGCTGAATACTTCTTTCGACTGGAACGGTATCCGTGAAGCATACGTAGTAGCTACTGAAAACGATGCTTGCAACGGTGTAGCCATGCTCTTCGGTCATTTGCTGACAAACCGTGCACAGATATTCTCTGATGTACGTACATATTGGAGTCCTGAAGCAGTGAAACGCGTTACGGGTAAAGAATTGACAGGTTTGGCTGCTAACGGTATTATCCATTTGATTAACTCTGGTGCTACCACTCTGGACGGTACAGGCCAGCAAACGAATGCACAGGGTGAACCTGCCATGAAACCTCATTGGGAAATCTCCGAGACCGAGATGGAGAAATGTCTTGAAGCTACCACCTGGTATCCCGCTAACCGTGATTATTTCCGTGGCGGTGGTTTCTCTTCTAACTTCCTGTCTAAAGGCGGCATGCCTGTGACGATGAGCCGTCTGAATCTTGTGAAAGGCCTCGGTCCTGTGCTCCAGATTGCAGAAGGATGGACGGTAGAGATTGATCCGGAAGTTCACAAACTACTGGATGAACGTACGGACCGTACGTGGCCTACTACCTGGTTTGTACCCCGTCTTTGCGATAAACCGGCATTTGAAGATGTGTATTCGGTAATGAATAACTGGGGAGCTAATCATGGTGCTATCAGTTACGGACATATCGGTCAGGATTTGATTACGTTGGCTTCCATGCTTCGTATTCCTGTTTGTATGCACAATGTGGATGAGAAGAAGATATTCCGTCCCGCTGCCTGGAATGCATTCGGCATGGATAAAGAAGGAGCTGATTATAGAGCTTGCACAACGTACGGACCTATCTATAAATAACAAATAGAAATAGACATGATAACAAACGAACACATAGAACAATTCATAGCCCAGGCGCATCGGGTAGGAGATGCCGGATTGACAATATGCAGTAGCGGTAATATCTCCTGGCGCATTGGTGACGAAGTCCTGCTTTCCGGAACAGGTTCATGGGTACCTTCTCTACCTAAAGAAAAAGTAGCTGTCTGCCGCCTTTCCACAGGAGAAGTATTGAATGGAGTGAAACCCTCTATGGAAAGCGGTTTCCATCTGGGAGTACTTCGTGAGCGTCCGGATGTGAATGTAGTCCTGCATTTCCAGTCACACTATGCCACGGCTGTGGCGTGTATGAAGAATCATCCTGCGAACTTCAACGTAACAGCGGAGATCCCCTGTCATGTGGGAAGTGAGATTCCGGTAGTTCCTTATTATCGTCCGGGATCGAAAGAATTGGCACAGGGAGTGATTGATGCTCTGAAAGATCATAATTCCGTCCTCTTGCTGAAACATGGGCAGGTGGTGTGTGGCAAGGACTTCGACCAGGCTTTTGAACGCGCTATGTTCTTTGAAATGGCATGCCGCATCATTATCCAGTCCGGAGGAGACTACACCGTACTTACTCCTGAAGAGATCGATGATCTTGAGACATACATTTTAGGAAAGAAGACTAAATGATGAATACCTATCTGGCAGTAGATTTTGGAGGTGGAAGCGGTCGCGTGATGGCCGGTTCCATCTGCCAGGGTACGTTGAAACTGGAAGAGGTGTACCGCTTTCCGAACCGCCAGGTGCGGATGGGAAACCATGTGTACTGGGATTTCCTAGCTCTGTTTGATGAGATGAAGAACGGACTCCGGCAAGCGGTGCGCAAGGGATATCGTATCAGGAGCATTGGCATTGATACCTGGGGTGTGGACTTTGGATTGATAGACCGTAACGGTAACTTGCTGGGAAATCCAGTGTGTTATCGCGATCCCCGAACGGATGGTTTGCCGGAGGAATTTTTCGGTGACAACCTTGTTCGGCATTATTCGGAAGCCGGTATACAAGTGATGTCTATCAATACACTTTTCCAGCTTTATAGCATGAAGAAAAGCGGTGATACGCAATTGGAAGTGGCCGACCGTCTTCTGTTTATGCCCGATCTTTTCAGTTACTTCCTCACAGGGGTGGCAAATAATGAATATTGTATTGCATCCACCTCCGAACTGCTTGAGGCGCGTAGCCGGACTTGGAATCAGCCGCTCATCCAGCGTTTGGGAGTACCTGCACATCTTTTCGGAGACATTGTGATGCCCGGTACGGTACGTGGCAAACTGAAACGGGAGATTGCCGAAGAAATTGGCTTGACGGATGAAGTAGATGTCATAGCCGTCGGTTCGCACGATACGGCAAGTGCTGTTTATGCGATTCCTTCGACACAGGTGGATAAATCTCGTTGTGCTTTCCTTAGCTCCGGTACGTGGTCTCTGCTGGGGGTTGAACTGGATGAACCTATCCTCACAGAAGAAGCTTGCCGGGCAGGCTTCACCAATGAGGGCGGGGTAGGCGGTAAGATTCGTTTTCTTCAGAATATCACCGGGCTTTGGATCTTGCAACGCCTTATAGCGCAATGGAAAGAAAGAGGAGAACGATGTGGATACGATTTCTTGCTTTCTGCCGCCGAATCTGCGGATATTCCATCCGTCATTGACGTAGATGATAAGATATTCCAGAACCCTGTGGATATGGAAGATGCCATTGCGGAGTATTGTGAAGCGCACGGACAGCCTATACCGGAAACTTACGGTGAGGTAGTACGTTGTGTGCTCCAATCACTCGCCCTGCGCTATAAGCAAGGGATAGACCAACTGAACCGTCTGCTTCCCGCCCCGATAGAACAACTCAATATCATCGGTGGCGGATGCCGTAATTCACTGCTGAACCGCCTGACAGCCGAGGTTTTGGGTATTCCCGTCTATGCCGGACCCGTAGAGGCAACCGCTATCGGTAGTATCCTGGTGCAGGCCATTACCAAAGGAGAGATCGGCAGCCGTGAAGATATCAAAGAATTTATTTAATAACTTAGCCGGAACGCGGATACACTGCTTTGCGTAGATAATTACCGTATCACTTTTTAGTCTGCTAAAATCTGTGTTTATTTGCGTTTCAATATTGATTTACTATGGACACATCAATCAAACGTTATCCTGCCAAAGAGCATCATCAGCCGGTGGAGCGTATCTGCCGGACTCTGGAACTTCGTGACGATCCGCAGTTGATAGCTGAATATCGCCGCCGGCACAGTCGAGGGGCTATTTGGCCCGAAATACTTGCTGGTATTCGGGAAGTCGGCATTCTGGAAATGGAAATATATCTATTAGATACCCGCCTGTTCATGATAGTCGAAGTGCCTGTAGGGTTTGACTGGAATGCAGCTATGGAGCGCCTCGCTACCTTGCCCCGACAACAGGAATGGGAAGACTATATGGCCATCTTCCAGCTTGTAAAACCCGGTTCCACAGCCGCCGAAAAATGGCAACCAATGGAGCGTATTTTCCACCTTTATGACTAATTCCAGCCAAAGAAATAACTACCATGAAGAATAATACTAATAAAAACAGCATTATCAGTAAAGACGGAGTAAGCTACCTCATTCCGTTCATCCTTATCACCAGTTGCTTTGCTTTGTGGGGCTTTGCCAATGATATCACGAATCCGATGGTGAAAGCCTTTTCCAAGATTTTCCGTATGAGTGTTACCGACGGGGCGCTGGTGCAGGTGGCTTTCTATGGCGGATATTTTGCCATGGCATTCCCCGCAGCTATTTTTATCCGTCGCTTTTCATATAAAGCAGGGGTACTGTTGGGACTGGGACTGTATGCTATCGGTGCATTCCTGTTCTATCCCGCTATGCTGACAGGTAATTACTATCCTTTTCTTATAGCCTACTTTATCCTGACATGCGGACTTTCGTTTCTGGAAACCAGTTGTAATCCCTATATCCTTTCTATGGGTGATGAAGCTACATCCACTCGTCGCTTGAACCTTGCACAGTCTTTCAATCCGATGGGCTCGTTGTTGGGTATGTATGTGGCGATGAACTTTATCCAGAACCGTCTGAACCCGATGGATACGATGGAGCGTAGCCAGCTTTCGGATACAGAATTTGCTGCGGTACGTGATTCAGACCTGATGGTACTGATTGCGCCTTATCTGATTATCGGGCTTGTCATTTTGGCTATGCTGATTGTGATCCGCATGGTGAAGATGCCGAAGAATGGCGACCAGTCTCATAACATCAACTTCCTGCCCACATTGAAGCGGATATTCGGTATACACCATTACCGCGAAGGAGTGATCGCACAGTTTTTCTATGTAGGAGCGCAGATCATGTGTTGGACATTTATCATTCAATATGGTACACGCTATTTTATGTCGGAAGGAATGGAAGAGAAGGCGGCGGAAGTGCTTTCACAGCAATATAACATTGTGGCTATGATTATTTTCTGTGCCAGCCGTTTCATCTGCACGTTTATCCTGAGGTATCTCAGTCCGGGACTGTTGCTGAAAGTACTGGCTATCGTGGCTTGCTGCTTTACAGCGGGAGTGATTGGTTTCCAGAATATCTGGGGGATGTACTGCCTCGTAGGAGTATCTGCTTGTATGTCTCTGATGTTCCCCACAATCTACGGTATAGCTTTGCAGGGATTGGGCGATGATGCCAAATTCGGTGCCGCAGGATTGATTATGGCGATTCTCGGAGGTTCGGTATTACCTCCGGTTCAGGCAAGCATTATAGACTGTGGTACATTGCTGGGTATGCCTGCTGTGAACCTGTCATTCATCCTTCCGTTCATCTGTTTTGTGGTGATTGTGATCTATGGACACCGGTCTTATTGCAGGGAGAAAATGCGAAAGTAATTATAGATACTTCTGAATTTGATGATGGAGAACCTTTTATAGAAAAAAAGGTTCTCTTTTCTATTTATATAAATTGTATTTCTTCTTTTTTTGCTACTTTTGCATTGCAAAATGAAACAAGCAAATATTTCGCATAACATAAAATTCTTCTGGTACAGATGAAAAAATATTTCCTATTTCTGTTTTTCTATCTCTTGTTTGTGAGTTCGGCTTTTGCACAAAAAGATACGATAGATGGTAAAAGTTATATCCTTTGTATAAACTCATATACGGAATCATCCCCTTGGAGTAGTCGGCTCATTTCCAACGTTACGGAATTCGTTCAAAAAGACCCTGAAATTACTCTCTACATAGAGCATCTGAATATGCTGCTGGTTGAAAATGATTCCATTCTGGAAGAATCCAAACGCAATATATTCGATAAATACAAAGATCTTTCTCCGCGCATGCTGTTATTACTGGGAAATTCGGCATTGTTGTTGCGGGATGAATATAGAAAAGCTTGGGGAGATATTCCCATTGTACTTTGTGCACAGGAAGATTATTTGGATTCTTATGAAGCTTATATCCACAGGCGGCCTTCCATACCAGAAGAACGAACTCCTCTCTCTTATTTGGTTGATCCCTACAATTTAGTTTATCTGTATGCCGATTTGTATATTCCGGAAAATATTCGCCTAATGAAACAGATGATTCCCGGCATGAAAGAGTTTATATTTATAGGTGACGGGCGTAAAGTCAATCAAGACAATTCTGCGCTTATCCAGCAAGAACTGAATACGAAATATCCGGAAATCAAGTATCGATTTTGGTCTGCTGAAAATATGACAACCAATCAGTTGTTGGACTCCCTGTATTTCGTAGACACTAAAACGACGGGAGTTCTGTTCGCTTCATGGTTCTACAAATACACATTTGCCGGTAACAGCATGTTAGCCACTAATTCTCACAAGCTTATAGCTGCTACCTCCGTCCCTATCTTTTCTCTTAGTATGGTAAATATAACCAGTGGAAAAGAAGGTATGTTGGGTGGATATACTTACAATCAGGATCGGTATGATGCGGCATTGATTCAAACTATTTCGGATGTATTAAAAGACAAACAGGCACGTCAGATTCCTTGCTATATTCCCACAGATGGGGCACCCATTATTAATTATGAAATACTGGCGCGTAACGGGATTTCTCTTTCCGCATGTCCTGCCAATACCCGTTTTCTGAATAAACCGCTTACATTTTGGGAGCATTACCGGTATTTCATCTTGGGAACTCTCTTCTCTATTTTGCTTATTACACTGTTCTTCCTATATCGTATTCACAATCTGAATGCATTAAAGAAAGCACAACAGAACGAGATAGATGCAATGGCTACCTACAAGATGCTGGTGAACAATATGCCTTTACTTTATATGCAGGAAGAACTGGTGACCGATAAGAACGGCAATCCCATTGAATTAATTTACCGGAATGTAAATTCAGAATTTGAGAAACATTTCTATCGTAAGGAAGAAGTCATAGGCAGAAAAGGGAGTGAAATATTCCCGGAATCCATGCCCGAATTCTTGCACTTCACAAAGATGGCGTTGACCGAGAAAAGAGCCATTACATTCCCTTACTACTTTAAAGCCATCGATACTTTTTACGATGTGGTATTGAAAGGAACCCATCAGGGAAATATGATTGATATCTTCTGCCTGAACAGCACAGAACTGCACAAAGCACAGCAAAAGCTGAGCGCTACCAATAGTAAACTGGCCATGGCTCTTGAAGTTGCCAATATCGTACCCTGGAAGTGGGATCTGAAGAGCAAAACAATCCTGTGTGATATCAATAGACCGATTGAACTGAGCACTGACGAACAGGAGGTGGAAGATTCACAACTATCTGTGCCCGATTCCCAGTATTTCTCTAAAATCTTCAAGGAAGACCGTGAACGGGTGAAACAGGCCTATCGGGATTTGATAGAAGGACGGGCGGAAAAAGTGAAAGAAGAATACCGTATCGTCAATGTGCAGAAAAACAATCTGCACAAGGTGGAGTGGGTGGAAGCACAGGCTGCCGTAGAAGCCCGTGATGAAGATGGAAAGCCATTGACCTTGGTAGGTTCGTCTCTTGTCATTACCAACCGGAAGAAGATGGAGCAGGAGCTTACAACTGCAAAAGAGCTTGCCGAAGAATCCAATCGTTTAAAGTCGGCCTTCCTGGCTAATATGAGCCATGAAATTCGTACCCCGTTGAATGCTATTGTCGGTTTCTCGGGGATATTGGCATCTACCGAAGAAGAACAGGAAAAGCAGGAATATGTCAGCATCATCGAGAATAATAATACCTTGTTGCTGCAACTCATCAGTGATATTCTTGATTTGTCGAAGATTGAGGCAGGAACATTGGAGCTGAATTACTCTAATATCGAACTGAATGAGTTGATGAGGGAACTGGAGCGTGGTTTCTTGTTGAGGGTAAAGACGGATGCGGTGAAACTGGAGTTTGTGGAGCCTGCCGGACCATGTATGGCCTATACGGAAAAGAACCGTTTATCACAACTGATGATTAACCTTGTGACAAATGCCATTAAGTTTACCGAAAAAGGTAGCATTCGTTTTGGCTATGAAATGCGGGAGAATGAGTTGTATTTCTATGTAACCGATACCGGATGTGGAATTCCAAAGGATAAGCAACAAAACATTTTCGGGCGTTTCGTCAAGCTGAATTCTTTTGCCCAGGGAACCGGGTTGGGACTTTCTATCTGTAAAACGCTAATGGATCATATGGGTGGCAGAATCGGCGTAGAATCGGAAGAGGGAAAAGGCTCTACTTTCTGGTTTACGCTTCCCTACAAACCGGCTGTGAAGGAAGATAAGAAACAGATGCCCAAGGACATTCAACCCGTTTCGATAGAAAGAAACAAACTGACCATACTGGTTGCAGAAGATAATGCAAGTAATTATAAGCTTTTTGAATCCATCCTGAAGTACGACTATCATTTGATTCATGCTTGGGACGGTATGGAGGCCGTAGAAATGTTCCGGGAACATAATCCTCAGATTGTATTGATGGATATCAATATGCCTGTAATGGACGGGTACGAGGCTACCAAGGAGATCCGCAAGTATTCTGCAAAGATTCCTATCATTGCCGTTACAGCCTTTGCCTATGCTTCGGATGAACAGAAGGTAATGGAAAGCGGATTCGACGGATATATGCCCAAGCCTATCAATGCCAAGTTGCTGAAGGCACAACTGATGGATATTATGCAGAAACGTATCATCTTGTTATAAGATGAAAGTTTTTCATTTTCAGTTGAATGTTTTTCAATGCTGCGGTTCAACGCCCGCGATGCCACACCTGAGCGGTGCCGATGCCACACTTGGACGAGCGTGAAGTGTGGCGTTTGTTCTGCTCAGGTGTGGCATTTGCCCCGCTTAGGTGTGGCGTTTTAGAGGCTTGGGTTGCAGACTCTGTTCTTCCATTCGCTGTATTATGTATTCTTTTGATATTCCGCCGGCGTCATTCCTGTCATCCGTTTAAAGAATTTGCTGAAGAATGACGGATTGGGGAATCCCAATTCATCCGAGATTTGGAATACCAACAAATCACTGTGTTTCAGCAGCACTTTTGCTTCAAGAATGATGGCTTGGTTAATCCATTGCATTACTGTCTGCCCGCTTACTTCACGAATAACCGTACTCAGATAATGAGGAGTCAGGCACAGTTTATCTGCATAGAAGCTGATGGTACGTTCACGTTTACTGTGTTCATTAACCAACCCGATGAAGCGATGGAACACCTCTTCCTGGCGTGAGAGATGCAGCGGGGCAGACTCCTCGCATTTTGCATGGATATACCTTATATTATAGAGTAACGCTATAATCAAGTGTTGCACCACTTCCCGGCGGAATGGAACTTTGTGCACAGTATCCCATAACATTGAAAAGAAAGCATCGATTTGCGGCAATTCTTCCTCTGTGGGCGAGATGAAAATGCCATGCTTTGTGTACGAATCCGTCAGTGCACCCCCCTGTGAGATAGGCAGAAAGTTATTATCGGGAACAATGACCTGAAAGTCATAATCCTCACTGATTTCTATAATTTCTATTAGTGAGTTGCAAGGACTGATAATAATCATTGGTTCCTTTACCTTATATTCTATCAGATTGATGGAGATCCGTGCTTCACCTTTCAGTATCCGGATGATTCTGCTTTCTCTGGTGCGGTAAGGCTTCCCTGTACTAAAGAGGATGCTATCCATTTGGGCAAAGCTGACGACAATGCCAAGATCACGGTTGATAAAACGGAAACTATTATTGTTTACAATGTTTTGATTACTCAGCAGCTCGCCAAGTCCAAGCTCCATGGGCTTACTCTTTTCCATATTCTTTTTCTTCTTTAACTTATCCATATCTGTGGCAAAGATAAGAAAACGCAGGAATTTCTTGTCTTTTTATACTGGTAATCGAACAAATAGAACATCATTACACACAAATAGAATGTATCCATATACTTTTAAACTCTATCTTTGCGTCCTATAAAGAAATAAACAAGAAATGTATATGGAAATGAAACGAACTATTCTCTTTTTTTCCTTTGTTCTTGCGGCAATGCTGGCACATGCGCAGCTCACGCTGGAGGGATGCCAACACTCGGCACAGACCAATTATCCGCTGGTGCGGCAATACGGTTTGATAGAGAAAGCGCGGGAGTATAACTTGGAGAATGCTGGAAAAGGCTATCTGCCACAATTCACCCTTTCGGGAAAAGCAACCTACCAAAGTGATGTCACAAAGCTGCCTGTGGACGTTCCGGGAATTGATATAAAAAGTATGCCCAAAGATCAGTATCAGGTGATGCTGGAAGTGTCGCAGAACATCTGGGACGGTGGAGGTATCCGTTCCAAGAAGCAACTGACCCAGGCTACTTCGGAAATAGACCGCGGGAAGCTAGAAGTGGATATGTATGCGCTGAATGATCGTGTGAATCAGCTATACTTCGGTATCCTGTTGTTGGACGAACAGTTGAAGCAGAATCAGCTTTTGCAGGAAGACTTGAGACGCACTCATCAGCTAGTATCCAACTATATGGCAAACGGCATTGCCAATCAGAGTGATCTGGATGCCGTAAGCGTGGAGATATTGAACACGAAGCAGAAACGCATTGAACTGGAATCTTCGCGACAGGCCTATCTGAGTATGCTCTCTATCTTTACAGGAAAGGAAATCGCTTCCGAAACTACATTGGAGAAGCCTGCCGATACTTTTGAATCCATTTCATTGGTGAACAACCGTCCGGAACTTCGCTGGTTCGATGCCCAAGGCAGACAATTGAATGTACAGGAGTCTTCATTGAAGACGCGCTTCCGTCCCCGCTTCGGGCTGTTTGTGCAGGGAGCTTATGGAAATCCGGGATTGAACATGCTGAAAGACGATTTTTCCGCATTCTATGTAGCTGGTGTCCGTATGTCGTGGAACTTCGGTAGCCTGTACACGTTGCGCAATGATCGGAGGCTGATAGATAACAATCGCCGTAAGCTGGAGACCAGCCGCGATGTGTTCCTGTTCAATGCCAACCTGCAATCTACCCAACAAAGTTCGGCCATCCAGTCCATGCGCCGACAGATGGTGGATGATGATGAGATTATCCGTTTGCGTGTCAACATCCGCAAGGCTGCCGAAGCTAAAGTGGAGAACGGTACGCTGACCGTAACCGATATGCTTCGTGAAATCACTGCCGAGAACCTGGCACGCCAAACCAAGGCTTTGCACGAGGTGCAGTTACTGATGAACATCTGGAATCTGAAATATACATTGAATAATTAAAGGCATATAAATATAGATCATTATGAAATCAAGGAATTTAATGGGACTTTGTTCCCTATTGGCCCTCTTTGCCGCTTGTGGAAACGGTGCCCCGAAACAGGATGCAACAGGAACGTTTGAGACTACGGAAGTACTTGTATCTGCCGAAGCGTCGGGTTGCCTGCTTTATTTCGATATCGAAGAAGGAATGTTGTTGAAGGCCGGTGAAGAAGTCGGTGTAGTAGATACCGTACAGCTCTACCTGAAGAAGCTGCAACTGGAGGCGAGCATTAAATCCGTCGAAGAACAGCGCCCTGATATCCTGAAACAGGTAGCCGCCACCAAAGAACAAATATCTGCCGCCGGGCGCGAACGGAACCGTGTGGCGAACTTACTAAAGGTAGGTGCAGCAAACCAGAAACAACTGGATGATGCGGAAGATCAGCTTGAAGTGCTCCGTAAGCAACTTGTTGCACAGAACTCTACCTTGTCCAACAGTCACCAGAGCCTGACGTGGCAAAGTTCATCCGTCGGTATTCAGGTGGCACAGGTGGAAGACCAGTTGAAGAAGTGCCACATCACCTCTCCGATAACCGGCACTGTACTGGCAAAGTATGCCGAAGCGGGAGAACTCACAGCTATGGGCACTCCGCTTTTCAAAGTGGCCGATACGGAACAGATGTACCTTCGTGCTTACATCACTTCCGAACAACTGTCGCAGGTAAAACTGGGACAGAAAGTAACCGTCTTCTCCGATTACGGCACCGATGAGCACAAGCAGTATCCGGGCGTAGTAACCTGGATTTCGGATACCTCGGAATTTACCCCGAAGACTATCCTGACTAAGAATGAACGTGCCAACCTGGTGTATGCCGTGAAGATTGCCGTGCACAATGACGGGCTGTTGAAGATAGGCATGTACGGGGGAGTGGAGTTTAATAAGTGATAAAGTGATGAGTTTATGGAACATGCGGTTGTTGTAGATAACGTTACCAAGAAATATGGGGCGGTGGAGGCGTTGAAGGGTGTTTCCTTGACGGTTCCTTCCGGAGAGTTGTTCGGCATTATCGGGCCTGATGGGGCGGGGAAGACTTCTCTCTTCCGTATCCTCACCACCTTGCTGCTTCCCGATAGTGGAAATGCTTCGGTGTGCGGTCTGGATGTAGCGAGGGATTATAAAGAAATTCGTCGTCGCGTAGGCTATATGCCGGGGCGCTTCTCCCTCTATCAGGACTTGACGGTAGAAGAAAACCTGAACTTCTTTGCTACTGTTTTCCATACTACCATTGAGGAGAATTATGAATTGGCGAAGGATATCTACCAGCAAATAGAGCCTTTCCGCAAACGCCGTGCTGGAGCTTTGTCCGGAGGAATGAAGCAGAAACTGGCGTTGAGTTGTGCGCTTATCCATAAACCGGATGTGCTTTTCCTCGACGAGCCGACAACAGGGGTAGATCCTGTTTCCCGCAAGGAGTTTTGGGGGATGCTTCGTCGGTTGAAGGAACAGGGCATCACCATCATAGCCTCTACGCCTATTATTGATGAGGCACGCCAATGTGACCGCATTGCTTTTATCAATGAGGGTCAGATACATGGAATAGATACTCCGGAACGTATCCTGAACCAGTTCGCAAGCATTCTCTGTCCGCCGGGGCTGGAACACGGCAAGGTGGAACAGAAAGATGAGTATGTCATCGAAGTGGATAAGCTCACCAAATGTTTCGGCAATTTCACGGCAGTGGACCATATCTCTTTCAAAGTCCATCGTGGGGAGATATTCGGCTTTTTGGGTGCCAACGGTGCCGGAAAGACAACCGCCATGCGCATGCTTACTGGATTGAGCCATCCCACAGGAGGCACGGCCCGCGTAGCCGGTTTCGATATAGCTACACAGTCAGAAGACGTGAAAAAGAATATCGGCTATATGAGCCAGAAGTTTTCTCTTTACGAAGACCTGAAAGTGTGGGAGAATATCCGGCTGTTTGCCGGGATTTACGGTAGGTCAGAAGATGAAATAGCCCGCAAGACGGATGAACTTTTGGAACGCATCGGGCTGAGTGCTGAACGTGATACGCTGGTAAAAAGTCTGCCGTTGGGCTGGAAACAGAAACTTGCTTTTTCCGTTTCCATCTTTCACGAACCGAAGATCGTCTTTCTGGATGAGCCGACGGGTGGGGTAGATCCTGCTACCCGTCGCCAGTTCTGGGAACTTATTTATCAGGCTGCCGACCGGGGGATCACTGTCTTTGTCACCACTCACTTCATGGATGAGGCTGAGTATTGCGACCGTATCTCTATCATGGTGGATGGCGTGATCCGTGCTCTTGATACGCCTGATGAACTGAAACGGCAATTTAAAGTTGCTACGATGGATGATGTTTTCCAACAGTTGGCACGGGAGGCGGTGCGTACGGCGGATTAGCCGATTCATAACATAATTAGTAAGAACAATGAAACAATTTATAGCTTTTGTCCGAAAGGAATTCTTCCATATCTTCCGCGATAGGCGAACTATGCTGATATTGCTGGGTATGCCTGTGGTGCAGATTATCCTTTTCGGCTTTGCCATAACCACGGAAGTGAAGAATGTCCGTGTCGCTGTCCTCGACCCGTCGAATGATATTGTCACCCGGCGCATTATCGACCGTCTGGATGCGAGTGAATATTTCTCCGTCACCACGAATCTGAATACTCCAGACGAGGTTGAGAAGTCTTTCAGACGGGGAGACATTGACCTGGCAGTCGTTTTCAGCGAGCAATTCGCGAATCACGTTTATACCGGAGATGCTTGTGTACAGTTGGTGGCCGATGCTACCGACCCCAATACGGCAACCACACAAACCGGTTATGCCGCCAACATCATATCCTCTGCCGGACGCGAAATGCTTCCGGCAGGAGTGCAGGTTTCCACTATTGTTCCCGAAGTGAAGCTGCTTTATAATCCGCAGATGAAGAGTGTCTACAACTTTGTGCCGGGCGTGATGGGGCTGATCCTGATGTTGATTTGTGCCATGATGACTTCCATATCCATTGTCCGGGAGAAGGAGACGGGAACGATGGAGATACTGTTGGTTTCTCCGGTGAAGCCGCTATTCATTATTCTTGCCAAGGCAGTTCCTTACTTTGTGCTTTCGTTTGTCAACCTGACAACGATTTTGCTGCTCTCGGTCTATGTGCTCGATGTTCCCGTGGCGGGTAGCTTGTTTTGGCTGATTGTGGTATCGCTGCTCTTTATCTTCGTTTCCTTAGCTCTGGGCTTGCTGATTTCTTCGGTGACGCGGACGCAGGTTGCTGCCATGCTTGCATCGGGATTGATACTGATGATGCCTACCATGCTGCTCTCCGGTATGATATTCCCCATAGAGAGCATGCCCTTGCTGCTTCAAGGCATTTCGGCCGTACTTCCTGCCCGTTGGTACATTCAGGCTGTGCGGAAGTTGATGATCGAAGGAGTGGATATTTCACTGGTATTGACGGAAGTCAGTATTCTTGCTGTAATGGCGGTTGCGCTGATTACATTTAGTTTCAAGAAGTTTAAGAACCGATTAGAATAGGAGAGTGGTGGTATGATAAAGTTTCTGATAGAAAAAGAATTCAAGCAGTTGCTCCGTAACTCGTTCTTGCCGAAGATGATTCTTATCTTCCCTTGCATGATTATGATACTGATGCCCTGGGCAGCGAACCTGGAGATAAAAAACATTAATCTGAACATTGTGGATAATGACCACAGCGTCCTTTCGCGCCGCCTTGTGGATAAGATCGGCGCATCCACCTATTTTCGTACAACGGCTCTTCCTGATACTTATAATGAAGGGTTGCGCTCCATCGAAATCGGTTCGGCAGATATTATTCTGGAGATTCCCCGTGATTTTGAAAAGAACTGGGTGACTGGCAAAAGCCCCCGCCTGCTGGTTGCCGTCAATGCGGTGAATGGTACAAAGGGAGGATTGGGCGGCTCGTACCTGTCTTCCATCATTAATGACTATACCCGTGAGTTGCAATCGGAATTACCTGCAAGGGCAATGTCTGTCGGGATGGGATTGCCCCGGATCGGTATTTCAGCACAGAATCTGTATAACCCGAACCTGAACTATAAGCTCTTTATGGTTCCGGCATTGATGGTGATGTTGCTGACAATGATTTGCGGTTTTCTTCCGGCGCTCAATGTGGTAGGTGAGAAAGAGGTGGGCACTATTGAGCAGATCAATGTGACGCCTGTCTCCAAACTGACGTTTATTCTTGCCAAGCTGATACCTTATTGGCTGATAGGTTTCATTGTGCTTACGATATGTTTCTTTCTGGCATGGTTGCTCTATGGCATTCTTCCTGTGGGGCATTTTGTGACGATATACCTTTTTGCAGTGGTCTTCCTGTTCGTGGTCTCCGGATTCGGTCTGGTGATTTCCAATCATTCCGCTACGTTGCAGCAGGCCATGTTCGTCATGTGGTTCTTTATGCTGATACTGATGCTGATGAGCGGCTTGTTCACTCCCGTACACAGTATGCCGGAGTGGGCACAACTGATTGCTGCGCTCAATCCGCTGAAATACTTTGTAGAGGTGATGCGTACCATTTACCTGCGGGGTGGCGGCATTGTGGAGCTACTTCCACAGTTGGGAGCATTGACGGCCTTTGCGGTGTTCTTCAATTTGTGGGCGGTGAGGAGTTACAGAAAGAATAATTGATGTACCTTTCAGTAATTCCACATTTTATCCTACTTTTGCATCCAAATTAATTATATCTGATATCCTAATGAACACGCAGACAATTTATCTCGCCTCTAAGCCGCATTATGAAATCCTGGATGGATTGCGTGGAGTGGCGGCTGTTATGGTCGTAATATTCCATCTTTTCGAAGCACATGCAGGTGGCAACCATCTCACGCAAATCATTAATCACGGTTATCTTGCCGTTGACTTCTTTTTTATGCTTTCGGGCTTTGTAATCGGTTATGCCTATGATGACCGCTGGAACCGGATGAGTATCGGTACTTTCTTCAAACGCCGTGTCATCCGTCTGCATCCTATGGTAATTATAGGTAGCATTATCGGTGCGCTTTTCTTTTTCTTCCAGAAATCTCCCTGTTTCCCGAATATGGATAATATATCGGTCGGAACAGTTTTGATAATCATGCTCTATGGCTGTACATTACTTCCCCTTCCTTTGAAGTGGGACATTCGTGGGTGGACGGAAATGCACCCGTTGAATGGGCCGGCATGGTCGCTTTATTATGAATATATCGGCAATATCCTGTACGCACTGTTTGTCCGTAAGTTCAACAAGGTTGCTTTGTCTATTCTTGTTTTTCTGGCAGCCTGTGCCACTTTGCATCTCTGCCTTACTGCGCCCAATGGTGATATCGTGGGCGGATGGGCATTGAATTGGGAACAGCAGTATGTGGGCTTTGTCCGTTTGCTCTATCCATTCTTTGCAGGTTTGTTGCTTTCACGCTTGGGCTGGCTCATACGGGTGAAGAAACGCGCATTCTGGTGGTGTAGCCTGATGATTGTGATAGTTCTTTCTGTTCCCCGTATTGGCGGTGAAGATGGTTTCTGGATGAATGGACTCTATGAGGCACTTTGCATTATCTTTATCTTCCCGGTCATTGTTTCGATGGGAGCCGGTGGCAAAGTTACGGGAAAACGCTCTGTAGGTATCTGTCAGTTTCTGGGCGATATCTCATATCCCGTTTATATCACTCATTATCCGCTGATATATACATATACAGCCTGGGCATGCAACAATAATGCGACCATTACCGAAGGCCTTCCTTATATGATACTGACCTTTGTCGGAGCTTTCGTCCTTGCTTATGCTTGCCTGAAACTCTATGACGAACCGGTACGCAAATGGCTGACCAATCGTTTCCTGAAAGAAGTGCGTAAAGCAAAATAAATACATCCGGAGATATAAAAAAACGGGCAACTTCTCGCAAAAGAAGTTGCCCGTCTTGATTAATTCATCTGTTGGGTTCACCGGAAACCTTATTTCACTTCAATGGATTTCTTATTCTTCTGTTTTTCTTCGGCTGAGAATTTCGGCAGATTGATGTTCAGCACGCCATTTTCTACTTGTGCTGCAATCTTTTCCTTGTCCACATTGTCCGGCAATATCATGGTCTGTTGGAACTTAGAGTATGAGAATTCACGACGCAGATAGCGACCGTCTTTCTTTTCCTCCTTGTTCTCAGTCTTCTTTTCCATGCTGATAACCAGATTGTTGTCTTCGTCGATATGAACATTGAAGTCATCTTTGGTCATTCCCGGAGCAGCCAATTCTACTTTGTACTCCTTTTCCGTTTCCAGTACGTTGATAGCCGGAGCGGTTGCATTGGCTTTTTCCATCCATTCGTTATCAAAGAAATCATTGAAGATACTTGGTAACCAATTTTGAGTTCTTCTAACAGGCATCATAATTTTAGTCTCCTATCCTTTAAGTTAAACATTCGGTTAGTTCTGAACTTTCGGTCTTGAACTGCTTTCGGGGAGTCGTTTTTTAATCATTCCCATGCAGTTCCTGAACCGTCGTTCACAAACATAATCGCAAAACGTGTGCCAATTGATTTTAGTTTTGCTGATTAACAAAATGTCACTAAAGTTCTGACAAAATTACTTGTTTTATGCCGTTTTGTACGGTTTTTATATAAAATTGCTTTATAGCGCTGTTAATTTGAAACGCATTCTCCACAGTTTTGCTCCTTCATTCCAGTCATGGCTGATCACTTTGAAGATTCCTATTTCGGAGGTGTTCTTTACGTGCGTTCCCAAGCAGAGGCATTCATCGTAATCACCAACTTTCACTATGCGTACGGTTTCCGAAGCATCCTCCGGCAGACGTTTCAAGTCAAAGCGTCCTTGTGCTTCTTCCTGCGTGATGAATTCTGTGGTAACATCCAATCCTTGCGCAATCACATCATTTACAGCTTCTTCTAATCGCTTCACATCTTCCTCAGTAGGAGCAGTTTCCAAAGAATAGTCCAGTTTACTTTTCTTTCTCTCTATATGTGCGGATACTGACCGTCCACAGCCGAAAAGATTCATCATGGTACGGTTAACTATATGCTCGCAAGTATGCATAGGTGCGATTGACACATCCTGAAACTTGGGACTTGGCTTATTTATTTCTATATTTGTTTCCATATTAATTGATATTGATGTAATTAACAGTGCAAAGATAATGAATAATATGGATAAGAAGGTACTAATCTATTGTCGTGTTAGTACGCAACAACAGACAACTGATAGACAAAAAGAGGAATTGTTGAAGTTTGCAGAAGACAACCATTGGAACGTTGAAGAAGAGGATATTTTCATAGATGTTATTAGTGGTTTTAAAAAGGGAGAGTTTCGTCCTGAATATGCCAAGATGCTTGAAAGAGTTGAATATGGGGATATTGACATAATTTTATTTTCTGAATTTTCTCGTCTTGCAAGAAATGCTACGGAGTTATTAGAACAAATCAAATTGTTTATAGATAAAGGCATTAACTTGTATTTTGATAAACAAAAATTGTGGATAAGAGATAGTAATAAAGATGTAGGTAGTCTTATTTTATTGCATGTGCTTGCCGTTATGTCAAGCTATGAGATAGAATTGTTTGTTGAACGTTCATTAAGCGGCAAGATAACAAAAGTTCAAGCTGGTCATGGAGGAGGGGATGAACATGCGTATGGGTATATGCACAATGAAAATAAACAGATTGTTATAAATCCTATCGAAAGTAAGATTGTTACCCGTATTTTTGAAATGTATGTTGGTGGATATTCTTCAATTCAAATATCAGAGATATTGAATGCTGAGAAAGTACCTGCTCCATACGTAAGAAAATTGAATGAGTACAAGAAGAATAGAGAAGCAAAAGGATTGGAGGTGAAAGAGTATAAATTTGATACAGATAATTTAAAATGGCGTATTTCTACAATAAACAGACTTATGCACAATGAGTTATATAAAGGTAATCGTAGAATAACATTTTATAAACCAGACCCTACCAATCCACTTCCGTTATCCGAAAGGCAAGATAGAGAGATTGTTTATGAATATTCGGAACATGTGGAAAGTCTGCGAATTGTATCAGATGAGTTGTTTCAGCAAGCCCAAGATAAACTTTCCAAAGCGCATTATAATAAGAATAATGCAGTCAGGCATGAGAATTTATTGAAACATTTAATGGTATGTGGCGAATGCGGTGCTAATTTTTCTGTAGGGAAATCAAATGAAACATCTAAAAATTATATCAGTGGTGGACGTACTTACAAATGTTATGGTAGAGTGAATCGTAAAGATAAACCACGAACATGCACGAATGGGGCAGAACTTCGACAATGGAAATTGGATGGACTTGTTTTACAGTTGTCAATTCAAATGTTTGCTGAGATTAATATTCAGCAGACCAATATTTTAAAGATAGAAAATTTAGGGAAAGAAATCGAAGAGTTGGTTCAAAGCTGAATTCAACTTGCAAATGCAACAGAATTCTGATTAATAATTTGTTTA
>NZ_QRKI01000016.1:0-131432 GCF_003471885.1 Bacteroides sp. AM16-24 | reverse complement strand
TTTATTGCTTATTATCCGCACCCAAAAAGTTGCATTTATAAGTTGAACTCAAGTTATCTTTAGTGATTATTTCTGTTCTTTGAACATGACAAAGATAGAGCGATAGAAACAGAAAAGCGGTTTATATGCGGCACTAAATAAAGTGCAATGGCTTTTGCAACTATTTGAAAATTAAAGAGTTTTGAACTGCGCTTTATGAAAAAGTTTATATCTTCCCATTTCAGGTTTATATATAAAGAAAAGTGCAAAAAAAGGGAGACCGTAACTTCCGTTAATTGATAAATATCTATCTTTGCAAAGACTTAAAGCAAGAAGGAAAAAACGGCATGAAAGCATTGAAACATGGTTTGATAAGTTGGATATGCGTGTTGGTATTAGCAGCATGTACGGAAGTCCTGTCATTGCAACGCATCCAAATAGAAAAGGCGGAACAGATGTTACAGCAGAATGCAGAGGAAGCGATTGCTCTGCTTCGGTCGGTGAAAGATCCCGAAGTATTACCAGACTCGTTGCAGGCACGGTTTGCGCTGGCTATGGGGCAAGCCCACTATAATGCGCATTGGGTGATGAATGAAGATTCTTTGCTGTTATACGCTCTGGATTATTATGGAAGACCGGATGTGAGTGACACATTGCGCTTGTTGCGTACCTACAAACTGGCGGCGCATTACTTCTACGATAGCGAGAGATATAAAGAAGCTACTGAGATGATGGCTGAAGGGAATCGCATTGCAGCCTTGCGCGGCGATACGGCTGCCCGTCTTGATTTGCTGCGGTCTGTAGCGAATATAGGGGAAGGTAATGATGATTTTGAAGGGCTGATACGCTTACAGAAGCAGTTGATAGCTATAGAGCCTGATTCCACCCGACAATATAATAACTATAACAGCCTGGCGGTATCGTACTACTGTGCAAATCAGAATGATTCTGCGCTGCTGGCTCTTCGTAAAGCTACTGAATGCCTGTATACCTCCACAGACTCTTTGAAGGCATTGTACTATGTGATGCGCAACTACGCTGATATACTGAGTGATTCTGGCAAGAATCGGGAAGCCATCAATTTGCAGCGCCATAGTTTACAAGAATATAAAGAAACTAAACACCCTTTTGAGTCCTTATCTTATTATGCTCTTTCGCGTTATTTCCTGAATATGGGTCAGATGGATTCCGCCCGCTACTATATGCAAATGGGAGATAGCGTGCGTTCGCCCTACATTGATCAGGATTTGTCATTGGCTAACTTTTGGCTGGTACAGAAAACATTGATGGATTATATGGATAGCCGCTCTTTTACCATTCGGGATGTGGCGTTCTTCTCAAACCGGCTGTATAACAACTTTATCCGTGACCAGCGGGTGATAGCCCAAAAAGGAAAGGTACAACTGTTACTTCAACAGCAGAATATGAATCTGCAATTGGAAAAGCAGAAAGAACGGACCTTTTTTGTCGGATTGGTGGCTCTCTGTATTTTGTTGTTGCTGGTTGTCGTCTGGTATTTGCAGCGAAGAAAGCATTTGCTTGTGGAAAAGGAAGAAGAACTGGAGGCCTTGCGCCGTCTGCTGCATGAGACGGAAGGCGATGAAAGCGGCAATAATGATAAGTTTGTCAAGAAGATGCTGCTCCAGCAGTTAGGTCTGATACGTATTGTGGCTACGAATCCCAGTTCCGATCATCAGGAGCTATTGGTACAGATGGGACGGATAGCCAATAAAGATGTAGCGGTGGACGATTTGCTGGTTTGGAGTGATTTATATAGGACTATTGACATGGTGCATGATGGCTTTTATACCCGTATCTGTCAGAAGTATGGAAATATCCTGAATGAAAAGGAACTGCAACTCTGCTGTTTGTTGAAGTCGGACTTTTCAACGAAAGAGATTAGTGTGGTTATTCAGCAGAGCATACGGACGGTGTATCAACGTAAGACGGTGATACGGCAGAAATTGGGCATGGAAGAAAAAGAAGATATCGCTGAATTTCTTTCTAAGCGGATATGAACAAAGTGTGATAAGGTGATAGGGTGATAAAGTGATAACGGGATAACGCTCTGTGATATATAGCGCAGCTACTTTATCACCCTATCACCTTACCACCTTATCACTCCTTTCCTCCCTTTCTTTTATGCTAATGATTACTTTTGCAGTTTCATTAAATGTAATCTGCTTTATGCAATTCCCCGGATGCGGTCATCAAATGCCGACAGTGCCGCCTTCGCACCTTCACCCATTGCAATTACTATCTGTTTGTAGGGAACGTCCGAAACATCTCCTGCTGCATAAACGCCCGGAAGCGTGGTGCGGCAAAAAGCATCGATCTTGATTTCGCCTATTGGTGTCGTCTCCAGCATGTCACGGAAAGGAGCACTATTAGCTGCCAGGCCAATTTGTACGAAGATACCATCCAATGGGAAATCTCGTTCTTCACTACTTACACGGTCTTTGACGCGGATAGCTGTTACCTTATCACCGTTTCCCACTACTTTGGTAGTCTGCGAGGAAGTGAAGATTTCTACATTCGGTAAGCTTTGCGCCTTTTCTTGCAATACCTGGTCGGCTTTCAGCGTATCGGCAAATTCAAAGACAGTCACTTTCCGGCAGATACCCGCCAAGTCGATGGCTGCTTCTATACCGGAGTTTCCGCCACCGATAACGGCTATATCTTTCCCCTGATAGAACGGTCCGTCGCAATGCGGACAGAAGGCAACTCCTCTGCCTATATATTCCGTTTCACCTTCCACATTCAGTTTGCGCCAGCTTGCACCGGTGGCAATTATTACACTGGGAGATATGAATGCTTCACCGCCCACTACTGAAATCCTCTTTTCTTTTCCTTGAAGTTCCGCCTTCTCTATCTTACGGTCTTCAAACAAGTCGATGGGATAATGATTGATATGGCTTCTTAAATTGTCTGCTAACTGTGCACCTGTAGTCTGTGGCACGGAGATCAGGTTCTCGATTCCTACGGTTTCCTTTACCTGACCACCGATCTTTTCGGCTACAATGGCTACCCGTAATCCCTTACGGGCTGAATAGATTGCGGCTGAGGCACCTGCCGGTCCGCCACCTAATACGAGGACATCATAAGTACGTGAGATAGGCTCTGCATTCCCTACTGGTTCGGAACCGAACATTTCTTCCAGCTTTTGCAGAAGTTCGCCTAAAGTGCCACGTCCTACATGAAGCAATTTACCGTTGGCATAGACGGACGGTACGCCTTGAATTTTCAGTGCATCCACTTCTTCCTGGAAAAGGGCACCGTCTATCATTTCATGTGTGGCCTGTCCGTTCAGCAGAGCTATTATGTTCAGAGCCTGCACCACATCGGGGCAGTTGGTACATGTCAATGATACATAAGTTTGCAATGAAATGGGCCCTTTCAACGCCTGAATGCGTCGGCGGATGGCTTCATCGGGAAGATTTTTCCCCTTTCCATCGGCATTCAGTATTGCCAGAAGCAAAGATGTGAATTCATGGCCGTTCGGTATCCCGCGGAATTTGACACCGGTTTCTTTCCCGTTTTTCAGTAAAGAGAATTCCAGCTTCGGTTCTTCAGTTTCAGTTACCTCACAGGAGAGTTTATCGGAACATCCTGCTACATCTTTCAGCAACTCTGTCAGCTCCTGTGCGCTTCCGTGCCGGGGATGGCAGGTGATATGAAAAGTGTACTGTGCTTCCAGGTTTTGGAAGACACTGCGTACTTGATTTAAAATGCTTGTTTCTAACATAACAGTATATGTTTAATTCCAGCCATAAATGCATGCTTATCACATTGTATATTAGGAAAATGTAGTTTCCTGACTGTAGGAAACTGTAGTTTCTGCAGTTGGGAACAGGAGTTTCTAAACCTTGGAACTGCTGTTTCCGGCATTCAGAAACTCCTGTTTCTTATTGCAGGAACGATCGTTTCTTCTAATGGAAACTGTCGTTTCTTCAAAAGGGAACGGCCGTTTCCTCTAATGGGAACTGACAGCAATACATATATGGGACTGATTGATTACTAATGTAAGATAAAAGAGGTCCCCTCTATGTGTGCAATGGATAAAGGGGACCTCGCTAATAAAAAAGGGATGTGAACTTAAATTTTACCAACCAAATCTATACTTGGCTTCAGTGTTTCGCCGCCTTTCTTCCATTTTGCGGGACATACTTCGCCGTCGTGTGTTGCAACGAACTGTGCTGCTTCTACCTTGCGGAGAAGTTCGTCGGCATTACGTCCGATGTTATTGTCCTGTATTTCGGCAATCTTGATTTTGCCTTCGGGGTTCACGACAAATGTGCCGCGGTAAGCCATACCTTCTTCTTCGATCATTACACCGAATGCGCGAGTCAGCACGCCTGTAGGGTCTGCCAGCATCGGATACTTGATCTTGCGGATACTTTCGGATGCATCGTGCCATGCTTTGTGCACGAAGTGAGAGTCGGTGCTTACAGAGTATACCTCTACACCCATTGCTTGGAATTGCTCGTATTTTTCAGCGATGTCCACCAGTTCGGTAGGGCATACGAAAGTAAAGTCTGCGGGATAGAAGAAGAAAATAGCCCATTTGCCTTTTACGTCTTCGTTGGTTACTGTTTTGAAACTTCCGTTCTGGAATGCCTGAACTTTGAATTCAGGAAGCTGGGAATTGATAATTGGTTCCATAATCTTTTTTGTTTTAAAAGGTTTAGTACTTTGTTTTTTCGATGATGCAAAGTTCATGCAAACCGAATGCAGAAGCAAGCTCGCTTGATTATGCTGAGGTACAGCTGATCTTCGCGTTTGCAAAAATATAGCATCTTTTGCCGATAGAACAAAAAAAACGATTGAAAAGATTTATGGGCCGATAGACGAAATCTATACAACGCACTGAGTTGCCCGCAGGGATAGCATTTCGCGGGGTACAGAGGCTTGTATTTCTTTTGTGAGTACCTCCAACAAAGTGTTTCGTATGAAGTGCTCGTTGGTGATGAGAATGATCTGCCGGGTAGGAGTGGGGATGGCAAAGGGGCGCACCAACTCTTTCTGTGTCTCGTTGAGCTGATCGATGGCAAGTTCGGGAATGAAGGTAACGCCTTTACCGCTTTCTACCATACGCATGAATGTCTCCATGCTGCCCAGATGATAAGCGATCTGGCTGGCTTGCGCCGCCTTCATCTGGCAGAAGCGGACTAACTGGTCGCGGAAGCAATGTCCCTCGTCCAGCATCCAAAGCTGTTCGTCGCTGAGATCGGAGGTGCGGATAATCTTATTATCGAACAGTTTGCTTTCGCGCGCGATGTACGCATAGAATTGTTCGTAGAATAAAGGTATCTGGCGGAAGTCATCCTTTTCGGGGAGGGTGGCGATAATGCCGGCATCTATCTCTCCTTTTATAAGAGCCTGCTTGATGTCCTTCGTCTTCATCTCCGTTACGCGGATATCCAGTTTGGGATATTTCTTCATCAGTTGCGGAAAGAAGCGCGGCAACAGATAAGGGGCGATGGTGGGAAGTATGCCTAATTTAAAGACACCCGACAAGGAGTGCTTTTCTTCTTCAATAATATCCTTTATATGGCCTGCCTGTTCCAATACGATACGGGCTTGCTCTATTACAAGCTGTCCGACGGGAGTAGGGCAGATGGGTTGTTGGTTTCGGTCGAATATCTTGGTGTCTAACTCGTCTTCCAGTTTTTGTATCATGGCACTCAGGGTGGGTTGAGTTACGCGGCAATGTTCCGCAGCTTTGGCGAAATGGCGGAACTGATTAACGGCAAGAATGTATTCCAGTTGTTGTAAAGTCATGATAAATAAAGGGTTTGAACGGGTTATATAGATTCTGTCTATGCAAAGATAGAAATTATCTGTTTGACAAGCGTTGATTTGCCTCTTATCTTTGTACAAAAAACGAAGAAAGGCTGCATCTCAGCATAATCAAGCAAGCTTGCTTCTGCCTTCGATTTGCACTTTCTTTGCAACAAGAAAAAGAAAAACAGTATAAACTATTAAAACCATAAAATTATGAAGACTTTAAATTATATCAAGTTAAATGAATCGGGAGTAGCTAACGTAGTATCTGCATTGCATCAACTTTTGGCAGATTTCCAGGTATATTACACGAATCTGCGCGGTTTCCACTGGAACATCAAGGGACATGGTTTCTTCGTATTGCACGAGAAGTTTGAAAGTATGTATGACGACGCAGCCGAGAAGGTGGACGAAATTGCAGAGCGTATCCTGATGTTGGGTGGTGTACCCGAAAACAAGTTCAGCGAATACCTGAAAGTTGCAAAGATCAAAGAAGTATCTGACGTGGCTTGTGGTAGCGATGCGGTCAGCAATATTCTTGAAACTTACGGATACCTCATTGGTGAGGAAAGAAAGATCATTGAACTGGCCAATGAAGCAGGTGACGACGTTACTGCCGACCTGATGACAGGCTATCTGAAAGAACAGGAAAAGATGGTTTGGATGCTGGTCGCTTTCAGTACAAAAGGATGCACAGACAAATAATATATAGGTTTAGGTGATAAATGATGGAAAAGGTGATGAAGTGGTGGAAACACTGCTTTATCACCTTTTTCCTTGTATATTATTTCTTTTTCGGTGCCCGTCTTGCCCAACCTTCTTCACTGAAGTCAGGTTCTTTATCGCGGAACTCCTTATTGTCATTTTGGAAGAATTGCCTCCAATCGTCTTTCTTGCCACGGGCACTAGTATAGCCACGTTCTTCGCGGCTCGGTTTGCCTTTCTTTTTGTCAGCCGGAGCATTGTCAGATTTACTTCTACTGTTTCTGGGCGTATCGTTACGTTTTCCAGATGTATCACTGCGTTTTTCGTCTTTGAAGCTACGCTTCTTGCCATCAAACTCCTTTTTTCCGTAACTGCTTCCTTCGCTTTTACGTCTGCCTTTAGGAGTTTCCTTGCCTTCTTCGCCGGCAATCTCCACAGAAACCTTACGACCGTTCCAGTTGGCTCGGTTTAAAGCTTTTACTACATTTCCCGCTTCTTTCTCGTCTACCTCAAAAAATGAGAAGTTCTTCATCAGATCAATACGTCCCAGTTCCACACGACCACGGGTATTACTGTTCAGAAGACTGATCAGTTCATTGGGGAAGAAATTATCCATCTTACCCAGATTGATGAACAGGCGCGTAAATCCCGGTTCAGCTTTGCGGCTGCTACTTCTGCGATCACCACTGCGTTCATTGTCACTTCTGCTTTTGCGTTCACCTCGGCTATCAGTAGGCATTTCTATTTCTTCGCGATTGCGGTAGTATTCTGAGAAACGGTTGAACTCGTGGGAAACCATACGTTTGATAAGGTCTTCTTTGCTCAACCAGTCCAGTTTACGGTATATTTCAGGCATAAAGTCAGCCATGTCTTCTTCGTTCACTTTCACCTTTTCCAGATCGTCAATCACTTTCAGGAGCTGTTTCTCGCAAATCTGTTTGCCGGTAGGCATTTCACCAATAATAAACTTCTTGCTGATGATACGTTCTATTTCGCGCATCTTACCTTTTTCGCGCAAGTTGATGATGGCGATAGAAGTACCGGTCTTTCCGGCGCGTCCTGTACGTCCGCTACGGTGGGTGTAACTTTCGGTATCATCTGGCAGACCATAGTTGATAACATGTGTCAAGTCGTCTACGTCGAGTCCGCGTGCAGCAACGTCCGTGGCAACCAGGATTTGCAGATTACGGATGCGGAATTTCTGCATTACGGCGTCACGCTGCGCCTGACTTAATTCACCGTGCAGTGAATCGGCATTGTAACCGTCCTGCATCAACTTGTCGGCAATTTCCTGCGTTTCTTTGCGCGTACGGCAGAAAATGATACCGTATATCTGCGGATAATAGTCTACAATACGTTTCAGAGCCGCGTATTTATCCTTGGCATGAACGGTGAAGACTACATGCTTCACGTTACTTGTACTTTCATTTTTCCGTCCGATAGTGATTTCTTTGGCGTCACGTAAGTATTTCTTTGAGATACGTGCAATCTCCGGGCTCATAGTGGCAGAGAATAATAACGTATTACGCTCCTGAGGCACATCGGCAAGAATAGCGTTAATACTGTCCGTGAATCCCATGTTCAGCATTTCGTCCGCTTCGTCCATCACTACATTCTGGATAGTGGTGAGCGATACAGTCTTACGTTCCATCAGGTCGAGTAGTCGTCCCGGGGTGGCAACGATGATATGTACACCTTGTTTCAGGGCACGTATCTGGCTATCTATGGATGAACCACCATATACGGGCAACACCCGCAATCCAGTGATGTATTTGGAATAGTCATTCAAATCACCTGCAATCTGCAAGCAAAGTTCGCGTGTAGGGCAAAGTATAAGGGATTGTGGAATCCGGTTCTTTACATTAATTTTTTGGATAAGTGGCAGGCCGAATGCGGCGGTTTTCCCCGTTCCTGTTTGTGCAAGTGCTACAACATCATTATTTTCTCCTAAAAGGTAAGGAATCACTTCCTCTTGTACCGGCATGGGACACTCATATCCCATTTCTTCAATGGCGCGGCGTATCTCCGGCGACAGACCGAGCTCTTCAAAATTCTTCATTAAATCTTTGTATATCTTTATATTCGGGCACAAAGATAGAACAATTTTAGTGATTAATTATCGTTTTTCACTAAAAGAATACTTTGCAGCTTCTTAATTTCTTCTTTCTTGAGTCCGATGCCCCTTTCCAGATAGGTCTCCACGTCACCGTACCTACGTTCTATTTCTTCTTTGGCAGCATTCAGAAAATCTTCTCTGGCTGAATAGATAGTTGTGATGGCTTCTTGTGAACGTGCAGGCAGATTATAGGCATAACGTGAAGCGCTGGGAATATTGAAATAATCATTGCTGAGGCGATAATCTTCCATGATAATATCGCTGTTCACACCAAGAGAAGCGAGTATCAGTGCCGAAGCAATGCCGGTGCGTCCCTTACCGGAGGAACAATGAATGACGACAGGATAGTTAGCACTGTCCAACAGGATATCGAATATCTGCCGGTATTCATGGTGGTAGTTCATCACTAACTCGCGATTCATTCGTTCCACCATACGGTATACAGTATCACTTTTTATTTTTTGTTCCTGGATACCTCTCAGAATATCTTCCATATCTCCCGTTTTTATGGGAATATGTACGACATTGAATCCTTCTTGTAATGGGGTATGTCCTTTTAACTCTGATTCGGAGCGCAGGTCTACAATAGTCTTGATGCCTATATTCTTTAGTTCTCTGCGCGAGTAGCATTCCAGACTGTCTATCTGGGCTGAGCGGTAAAGCATGCCCCAGCGCAATTGTTTCTGGGTAGGATATGATGGATATCCTCCCATATCGCGGAAGTTCTGTATACCAGGGATATTGACATTACGGGTAGCAATCTTCACACGGTATTTATCATTAAATACAAGGGTATAGTAATACCGTCTGGTAGGGTCCGTGGTAACAATTGTCATTCGTTGGTCGGCAATATTTGCCATGGCCACCGGAGAATCTTCGGGAATATAGTTCGGGTCGGTAGAGGCATATACCTTTACGTTTCCTTTAATAAGAGGGGCCATTTCCCATTTGACGATACTATTTCCAACGTTGTTTTCTTCGCAAACGACGGAGATATGGGGAGCTGTGCCGCTACAAGCCGGTAGCAGTAATACACATGTTAGCAAGTTCAACAGATTTTTATACATAGTTTTTTGTCTGAGCGTATACTGCAAAGATATGTATTCTGCTGACTTTTGTTACTTCAAGGCGCAGAGTTTCACAGAGTTTTTTCTCCTTTAACGGGGATTTAGTTAATGGGAGGCAACTGGCGGGCAAACTCCGGTGATATGGAATTGTTAAAACTCCGGCATACATCTGCCGAGAACTCGATGCCGCAACGGATAATCTTGTCCCAGGTGGCTTCATCTATTTGTCCCAGATCGCAGTGGCGTACATTGTACTTCAGCAGGCCATAGATGATTCCGGCATTGAAATTATCACCCGCTCCAATAGTACTGACTGCCTCCAATGGCGGAATAGCATACTCTTTGGTAATGCTTTTCGTACGCAGTGAAATCTCTTTCGCTCCGGCAGTGCAAAGAAAGTTAGAGCAATAAAAACGAATCTTATCTTTGTAGACCTTATCCACTTCCTTTTGATTATACATATAGAAGAAATCTTCTATAGAACCGCGTACAATGTCGGCATATTCCAGATTCTCGATGATGGTTGATGTCAGTTTAATGGCTTCATCTTTATGCGAGGAGCGGAAGTTAGGATCGTAGTAGACAATTGCTTTCTTCTCACGTGCCTGCTCCAACAGATCCTGAACTTTATCGCGCAACACCGGGTTCAGGGCAAAATATGAACCGAAAACTACGATGTCGTCTTCTTCCAGTTTTGGGAAGACTACATCCAGCCGTTGCTTGGGATAATCCTTATAGAAAATATATTCCGCATCACCATGTTCGTTCAGGTAAGCCAGTGATACGGGAGATTTGCCATCGGGGAACACATTGACATATTCGGTAGACATGCCGCTATCCTGCATGAATTGCAGAATTGTGTTGCCCACCTGGTCGTTTCCCGTTTCGCTGATGAAGCTCACAGGTACGCCTGTCCGTGCCAATGACACGATGCCGTTAAATACTGAGCCACCCGGTACAGCTGCTGTCGGCTGCCCGTTGCGGAAAATGATGTCAAGGATAGTTTCTCCTATACCGATTACTTTTCGCATAATTTTCTTGATTTTTCACCCAAATACCCACCGTGATGACGTTTGGAGTAGTCTCCAATTGTAAAGCCGGTCTGTTGCATTACCTGTACTACAAGAATGTCACCGATGACGGTCATTACAGTAGTCGAGGTAGTGGGCGTCATTCCCAGAGCACAGACTTCCTTGGGCTTTCCTGTGCTGAGACATACATCAGACTCATGAGCCAACGGACTATCCGGATTTCCGGTAATAACAATAAATTTAAGCTCCGGGTTCAAATTATGAGCTAATTGTGTGAGTTCCACGATTTCGCGTGTTTTGCCGGAGTTAGAGATCAATAGCAGTAAATCGTTTTCCTGCAAGATACCTAAGTCACCGTGTTGAGCTTCGCTGGGATGCAGAAATACGGAAGGGATTCCGGTAGAACAGAACGTAGTTGCAATGTTCATGGCAATCTGTCCTGCTTTTCCCATACCCGAAGTTACCAGTTTCCCTTTCCGCCGGTGAATTTGTTCCACGATAAGTTCTACTGCACGCTCGTAAGCGTCTGTCACGGGGATGTTTAGAACAGCTTGTGCTTCTTTCTGCAAAAGCTCTTGAATGGATTCAATCATTATACTATTTTTGTTAGTAGTTAGGTTATAGCCTACAAATATCTGCAATTTTCCATAAATGGCAATAAGTTTTATTGTATTTTTGCTTTGTGAAGATAGGGGGAGCTCATCAAATTGAGTTATCTTTGCGCCCTCAATCAGTTTTGAACGTAAGAATGAAGAAGTTAGCACTTTTCCCTTTACCGGGACATAACGAATATACACTTGCCAACGGTTTGCGTATTATCCATCAACCGGCCTATTCCAATGTAGCTTATTGTGGTTTTGCTGTTGATGCCGGAACCCGTGATGAGCTTGAGAATGAACAAGGCATGGCGCACTTTGTGGAACATCTTATTTTTAAAGGTACACAGAAGCGGAAAGCCTGGCATATTCTCAATCGTATGGAGAATGTAGGTGGTGACCTGAATGCTTACACCAATAAAGAAGAGACGGTTATCTATTCTGCTTTCCTTACTGAGCACTTCGGCCGGGCCTTTGAACTGCTGGCGGATATTGTATTTCATTCCACCTTTCCGCAACGTGAGATTGAAAAGGAAACGGAGGTAATCATTGATGAAATCCAGTCTTACGAGGACACGCCTTCCGAACTTATTTTCGATGACTTCGAGGATTTGATCTTCCGCGGACATCCGCTGGGACGTAATATTTTGGGTAATCCTGAATTACTGAAAACGTTCCGGAGTGAAGATGCTGCTGCTTTCACTTCCCGCTTTTACCATCCGGGCAATATGGTTTTCTTTGTTTGGGGCGATTTGGATTTCAAGCAAGTCATCCGTTGGGCAGAGAAACTCCTTATAGATGTCCCTGCGGTATCGGTGGATAACCGTCGTATGCCTCCTCCTCTTTATACGCCTGAGAAACTCACTATACATAAAGATACGCATCAGGCTCATGTCATGATTGGCAGTCGTGGATACAATGCCTATGATGATAAACGTACAGCCCTTTATCTGCTGAACAATATTCTTGGGGGCCCGGGTATGAATAGTCGTCTGAACGTTTCTCTGCGTGAACGCCGGGGATTAGTTTATAATGTGGAGTCCAATCTGACTTCTTATACGGATACAGGTGTCTTCTGCACTTATTTCGGATGCGATCCTGAAGATGTGGATACATGTATGCGATTGGTAATGAAGGAACTTAAAAGCTTGCGTGATACCAAGATGACTTCCCAGCAACTGGCTGCTGCCAAGAAGCAACTCATCGGACAGATAGGTGTAGCGTCGGATAATAATGAGAACAATGCCCTCGGTATGGCAAAGACCTTCCTGCATTATCATAAATATGAAACCTCTGAAGCGGTTTATCAACGTATTGAACAACTTACTCCGGAGATCCTATTGGAAGTGGCGAATGAAATGTTTGCAGAAGATTATCTGTCGACGCTGATCTATCGCTGAGTATCCTTTATTGATTAGCATCAGGTAACGTCTGTAACCATAACTCAATGCTCGGTTGCAAATAAGTTATTCTGTTTCTGACGTAAAGGTAAGCATTTATGTCTTCTCTTTAAATATCTGCTCCTTACCTGAGGCATACTTGCTCCGTATCAAATCCATACAATCTCCACATAGAGGTACCTCTGAGTGGAGATTGTACGGAGCAAGTGGGTTGCAGATAGGTCGCAAGGAGGTTGCAAGTATGCCTTGAGTAAGATAAAGAGGAAGAATTAAAAAGTCAACTTTTATCCTTCAATCTGTTTGAGTGGTTACAAGTCTTCGCATACTGAATTCGCAACCGCAATATTGCTGATTATAGAAGTCATGCTCTTTGAGAAGCTGGTTTCGTCGGTCTTGTAATCCTCCTTTTCGCCAGTTTTGTTCCCAGAAAGTGGTTCCGGGGTAAAGGGCAGCGGCTCTACGTCCCGCTTCGTTTATTTGGTCGAGGCTTTTCCAGCGGGAAGAGGCGAGGGTAGTGGTGAACAGGGTAAAACCGTGTTCGGAGGCATAACGGGCAGTTTCAGCCAGACGAAGGTTGAAACATTTCAGGCAACGGCCACCTCGTTCGGGCTCATCCTCCATTCCTTGTATGGAGGTGCGCCAGAATGAGTAATCGTAGTCGCCGTCCATAAAGTCAAGTCCTAACCCCTGAACATAACGGATGGCCTCGGCTTTCCGGATTTCATATTCGGCCTGAGGGTAGATATTGGGGTTGTAATAAAACACGGTGGGGCGGATGCCGTTAGTAAGCAGGCATTCGATAATGGCAGAAGAACAAGGTGCGCAACAAGAGTGGAGCAGCACCTTGTCTTCATGGTTAGGAGTTTGAAGCTTTAACATCATCTTTTCGTCTTTTTAGATACATATTTATACCTTCAGTTTTATTTTGGCCTTCACCAGCAGTCCGGTCAGTTGGACGATGATGAGGGAGAATATGAGTGATCTTAATAAGCCCGGAGCACCTGCATTCAGGAGCTCGGGGTAGTGCCAGCCCAACAATTGCTGTGCGGCGTACCATATATATGGAATGATATAACACGTAAGCGTGGCAGTCCCGGCAGGTTTGATAATATCGAACCAGGGTGTTTTACCTTTTACATCCGTCAGCCAATAGAACAGGCCGAACAATGGGAAGAATGCAGCAAGGCAATAGAACAGCCAGCTCGGAGTAGCCTGTATCTTTGAGATAATCCAGTGGGGGTGCGAGCAAAGTGCAGCGATGAGCATGATGACACCTAATGCACAAAGGGTAACAATGAATTTACGCGGATGTTCCCGGTCGGCATATTTCTGCATCAACAGGGAAGTGAGTACCCCCGACATACCGAATGCATGCAGTGTCCAGTCACTGGGGATGAAAGGCAGAAGGATGATGCGTAAACCATATTCCTGGGGAATCAGATTGGAGTGACTGATCACTGCAAGGAGTATGACGACCAGCCATGCTATGACATTTTTACGCAAACTTTCGCGGGTGAACAGGTAGATACCGGCACACACGACATACGTCCAACCGATAAGTCCCAGAATGCCCCACCAACCTTGATGGAAAGGTTTTCCGTTTAAATCTTTATATAGAACGAGGAATGCCAACAAGGCAACGCCAAGCACCTTCATTGCGATGAATAGGTACTTTTTTGACCCTTCGGTCTTCGGATAAACGGCCCAGACCAGGAAAAAACCGATAACCATCAGGATACAGAACCACTGGTGGGAAATGCCACCTGCTATGCCACCCGAATTGAGTGAAAATAGCCCCATAGTGATGAGTGCTACTGTACGCCAGAAGATATGGGCAATGACTTGAAGCGTAGTATCTCCTTTCCTGTAACGGTTCTGGATGGCAAAAGAGACAGACATGCCCATGCAAAACAGGAATGCTGGAAAAATGGTGTCGGAGAATCCCATCATGTCTTCGTTGATGTCGGCATGTTCGAGCCAATGGGGGATGTTCTTCAGACCGGGGATGTCATTCACGAAGAGCATGAGAAACATGGTGAGTGCGCGGAATACATCAACCGCGGCCACTCGTTGAGGTGCTAAGTTTTTCATTATAGAATACATTTGGGGGTTAATGCTGCAAATATAGGAAACTAATTTTTTATATTTGTCCCCATGAAGGTAAAACTGCTGATATTTCTCGGATTGGCTTTAGTGGGCATTCATGGAATGTCTGCTCCGGTTGATGTCCCTGCAATGGATGGATGGCCTGCTGCCTTGGATGAGGCTATCGGTGCACATCAGGAATATGTGGCAGTGAGGGAAGCTCGTATTGAAGCTTTAAGGCAGTAATTGTCGGAGACAGACATGGAGGCACCGGAGTATTTCCGTCTGAATGGAGAGATGTTTCAGGAATACAAGGCATATATATGCGATTCAGCCCTTCTTTATCTGGGCCGCAACTTGCGCTGGGTACAGCGTCACGGTGTACAGGAAGCGGCCGATGAAACCCGCATCCGACGGGCGCACCTGATGTCTTCGGCAGGTATGTATAAGGAAGCCTCTGAGGATTTGGAACAGATAAACCTTTCTATACTTTCTTCTCGTTTATTGCCCGATTATTATGAAGATTACCGTCATCTGTACGGTGAATTGGGGATGTATACGCAAGATACTCTCCGACGTCGTCGCTATTATGATTTGTCTGCCAGTTATGAAGATTCACTAATGCAGGTACTTTCCCCTGCTTCCGCCCTTTATCCAGAACGCAGAGAGATGCAGGCAGCTGCTGCCGGTAGGTTGGAGGAAGCTTTGAAGATAAACGACAACCGTCTGGCAAGTGTGCGTCCCGATACTCCGGAGTATGCATTGGTAACGTATCACCGTTCTTTATTGTATCATCGTTTGGGTGATCGGGAGAAAGTAAAATATTATTTGGCTTTGTCCGCTTTGACAGATATCCGCCTTGCGATTACAGACCATGCCTCCCTGTGGACTTTGGCACAATTGCTCTATGAGGAAGGAGACATTGAACGTGCTTATCGCTATATCCGTTTTTCGTGGAATGAAACCAATCATTACAATGCCCGTAGCCGCAGTTTGCAGACAGCCGGCATTCTGTCGCTTATAGATCTTACTTATCAGGCTATGCAGGAGAAACAGAATGAACGTCTTCGTTTTTATCTCTGCTGTTGGTAGTGGCTCTTGTCTGGATTTACAGGCAGATGAAGCATCTTTCTGTTGTCCGGGCTCATTTGGAGCGGGCGAATGAACAGTTGCAAATGTCTAATCATATCAAAGAAGAATATATCGGGCGCTTCCTGAAACTCTGTTCTACTTACATCGACCGACTGGATGCTTACCGGCGCATGGTGAACAAGAAGCTTACCGGCGGGCAGGTGGAAGAGCTTCTGAAAATGGTACGTTCACGAGATGTGCTCGACACGGATTTGAAAGAATTATATGAGAACTTTGATACGGCTTTCCTACACCTTTTCCCTGATTTTGTAGGAAAATTCAATAAACTGCTCCAACCGGAGGAACGGATCATACTTCGCAAAGGCGAACTTCTGAATACAGAATTACGTATTTTTGCCTTAATTCGATTGGCTATTGATGATAGTTCGCAGATTGCTGAGTTCCTCCGTTATTCCGTCAATACAATTTATAATTATCGTGCTAAAGTGAAAAATAAAGCCTGTATTTCGCGCGATGACTTTGAAACATGCGTTATGAAGATACGTTAAGTATACGTCATGACCTTATTCCCTATCCACTTTTTCACTTTCTCTATTGATTTTTATCTGCTTGTTCTTTAGAGAGTTATCGTCACTGTATATTTCATCTTATCCACATATTCATAATGTGGAGGTACGTAATGCCTTTATCTTGCCTACCTTTGGGGGAGATTAATTAGCTCTTGAAAAACATACCATGAATTTGAAATTGCCTTTTTTATTAGGATGCTGTTTGTTGGTTGCCACTGCTTACCACAACTATGGCGGCAGATGTGAGGAATTGAATAACATTCAGCAGAAACGTCCTGATAAAGAACTTGTCTTTACGGAAACTTCTATCGGCATGTGGAATGACGAACGCAATCAGGAAAGGCGTTTGATGGAGGATATGCGTGAAGGTGGTTGTAAAGGTGCTGACGTAAAAGGGTTAATGTATTCTGCATTTGAAAATACCGATGGAACCGTTGCTTCTTATCGTTGGAAAAAATAATCTTATAGTATTAAAATACCATGTTGAAATCGATTTTAGTGGGTACATCCCTTTTAGTAGCTTCTCTGATGTTGGGGAGTTGCGGTGAAAAGGCAGAAAAAATACAGGATTCTGCTGCGTTTATAACAATTCAGGGGCAAGACCTGATAAAGCCTGATGGTACGAAACTCTTTATCATGGGTACCAACCTGGGCAACTGGCTGAACCCGGAAGGGTATATGTTTAAGTTCAGCAAGACCAACTCGCCCCGTTTCATCAATGAAATGTTCAGCCAGCTGGTGGGGCCTGACCATCGCTCAGGACGGCTTTGCCCGTGTAGACAGTGTAGTGGAATGGTGCCGTGAAGCTGACCTTTATCTGATTCTCGATATGTACGATGCTCCGGATGGACAGACTGGCGATAATATCGACGATAGTTACGGATATCCCTGGCTGTTTGAAAGCGAAACGAGTCAGCAATTGTATTGCGACATTTGGCGCAAGATTGCAGACCGGTATAAGAATGAGCCGATTATCCTCGGTTATGAGCTATTCAATGAACCCATTGCTCCGTACTTCCCTAATATGGAAGAACTGAACGGTAACTTCAAGCCGTTCAAGGACTCTAAGTTTGATGATAAGATCATGTATACCTGTCACCGCTATGGGGGCGATCCTACAAAAGAAGCTATCCAGAGTATTATTGATTTCCGTGACAAAGTGAATCTGCCGATGTATATGGACGAAATAGGTCATAACACGGATGAATGGCAGGCCGCTTTCTGCCAGACGATGCGTGAGAAGAATTGGGCGAATATCGTTTATTTCTCCGAGGCTCCCCGTACCTTCCTACAAGGAAATCCGCGATGCACGTCCCAACCAGGTGATAGCACGCAAGGCAATGATGGACTTTATCGAGGCATGTAAACTGAAGAACTGCGTGGTGCAGGAAGGATATATACAATCGTTAGGTATGAAACAGTGATACTATCTCCATTCTCCTCCTCCGACTGGAGGAGGGGAGTGGAGATACCCCCGTAAATCACACCGCTAAATTATCATTTATATTACGGATTAATTTTGATTGAGTACTTATTAATAAATATCAATATGAAGAAAGTATTATTCGGTTTCGCATTCGCTGTTGCTCTTCCGCTCTTTGCGCAGCAGAAACCTGTGATCTGGATGCGGACAAACCTATTGAAGAAAGAGTAGAAGATGCGTTGAAAAGGCTGACTATTGAAGAAAAGGTGGCTATGCTGCATGCGCAAAGTAAATTCAGCAGTCCAGGCGTGCCCCGCTTGGGTATTCCTGAATTCTGGATGACGGACGGACCTCACGGTATCCGCCCCGAAGTTCTTTGGGATGAATGGGATCAGGCAGGATGGACCAACGACTCCTGTGTGGCTTTTCCGGCTTTGACCTGTCTGGCCGCTACCTGGAATCCCGATATGTCCATGCTTTATGGAAAAAGCATCGGTGAGGAAGCGCGTTATCGCAACAAGACCGTCCTTTTAGGCCCCGGAGTCAACATCTACCGTACACCGCATCTGGCTTCCCGCATGGTAGTTCCCTACGTGCAAGGCGTGCAGCAGAATGGCGTAGCTGCCTGTGTGAAGCACTATGCGCTGAACAATCAGGAAATCAACCGTCACACCACTAACGTCATCATAGACGACCGTGCCCTTTATGAAATCTATCTGCCTGCTTTCAAGGCAACCGTTCAGGAAGGCAAGACGTGGTCTATTATGGGTGCTTACAATCTGTATAAAGGCCAGCATGCCTGCCACAACCAATATCTGCTGAACGATATTCTGAAAGGCGAATGGGGCTTCGACGGTGTAGTCGTATCCGACTGGGGCGGCACGCACGATACCGACCAATCCATTACGAACGGCCTCGATATGGAGTTCGGCAGCTGGACGGATGGCCTTTCCAACGGGCATAGCAATGCTTACGATAATTATTATCTGGCTATGCCTTATCTCGAACGTATTAAGTCCGGTAAGGTAGGAACGAAAGAACTGGACGACAAGGTGCGCCGCATCCTGCGTCTGGCATTCCGCACTACGATGGATGCGAACCGTCCTTTAGGTTCCATACTTTCTCCCGAACATTATGAGGCGGCACGCCGCATTGGTGAAGAGGGCATTGTGCTGTTGCAAAACAACGGTGGCGTATTGCCCATCGACCTGAATAAAGCGAAAAAGATTGCCGTTATCGGTGAGAATGTCGTGAAGATGATGACCGTAGGCGGTGGCAGTTCCTCCATCTCTTATAATTGAAGTAAGAATAAAAGCCTTTAATGCAGTAATTATTACAAAATTGTTTCATATAGAATTTTGCCTTTATTCCTTCTAAAAGGCTCAAGAAATACTTGTAGGGCATATCTTAACTGTAAACTTGTATATTTACGTATCGTTAACTTGTATATATTGATAATCTTTTTCCTTTTCATATATTAAATAATTTGATAATCTTTCTCTCATAAGTTTCGGATATTGGAACAATTGGATATTAAATATTCATATAGCGCAAATGAATTCTTCAAAAACCTTCTTTTTCTTATTTCAGCAACTTCTCTGCCGGGCAATCGCTTAATTAGTAGTCTCCTTACTTTTTTAATGCCTATAACAGAAATAGATACAATTTACCGTCTCCCTTATTACTCCGATATTTGCATACTGAGATTTTAGGCTGTTTTCGGTACGTTTCAGAGGCGAGAATGCGGATCCGGTTTATAAAATGATTTTATAATAAAAATGAGAATTGAATGAAGAAGATATTAGTATGCATACTATTCATATTGGGTTTGTTGCCGACTGAAAGTAAAGCTCAGAAGATTGCCGTAAAAAGCAACCTTCTTTATGATGCTACCACTACTATGAATCTCGGTCTGGAAGTAGCATTGGCACGCAAGTGGACATTGGATATTCCGGTCAATTATAACCCTTGGAAGTTTGATGATACCCGTTTGAAGCACTGGGGCATACAGCCGGAACTTCGGTACTGGTTCTGCGAAAATTTCAACCGTACATTCATCGGGCTGCACGCCCATTACGCAGACTTCAATGTGGGCGGATGGCCCGACTGGCCGTTCGTCAGTGAGAATATGCAGAATATGCGCTATCAAGGGCGCTTGTATGGCGGTGGCATTTCGATAGGCCACTCATGGATATTGAGGAAACGCTGGAGTATAGAGGCTTCCCTCGGTTTGGGATATGCACGCATTGTGTATGAAAAGTATCCCTGTGCAACGTGTGGCACTAAACTGAAAGATACTGGCAAGAACTACCTGGGCCCTACTAAAGCGAGTGTGTCACTTATTTACGTAATTAAATAGAATGAGAAGGATGAAAAGAAATATGCAATTCATCATATGGGTGCTGACTGCCTTATGCCTGAATCTCGGCGGAGTCATGGCTCAGGAACGCTCTTATGAAGGAACTATCACTATAGAGCCTGTGCGACTGGAGCAACTGGGGGAAACTATCCATATAGATTTTGACATAGTGATGGATAATGTGAAGGTGAAATCATCTCATGGGGTGGACTTTATCCCGCAATTGGTTTCTCCCACCGTTACCTACGATCTTCCGCGGGTTTCCATCAAGGGGAAAAACGAGTATCTGGTTTATGAACGCAGGCTGGCGGTGATGAGCGCTAAGGCGAAGAAGAGCTACAAGGCACCTTATCTGATAGAGAAAAATCAGAAGAAGAAGAGTGGTGTTATCCGCTACCGATATACGTTGCCTTACGAGGCTTGGATGGCGAATGCCCGTCTGAACGTGCAGCGTGATGAGTGCGGTTGTGGCGAAAGCACACTGATGAATGTGGAGTACACTTTTGATAAGGTTACGCTCGAACGTATGCTGGTGCCGTATGTGGTGACTCCCTATCTCTCGTACGTAGAGCCTACGGTGGAGGAGATAAAGAGCCGTGATGTGCAGGCGGAATGTTTTCTGAATTTCGAAGTGAATAAGGTGAATATCCGTCCCGAGTATATGAACAATCCTCAGGAACTGGCTAAGATACGTGCGATGATTGACGATCTGAAGTCTGATGCCAACGTGAAGGTGAAGCGTCTGGATATCATCGGCTATGCTTCTCCCGAAGGAACATTGGAAGCGAACAAACGTTTGTCCGAAGGTCGTGCCATGGCATTGCGTAATTATTTGGCTGCCCGCTACGACTTCCCGCGCGACCAGTATTACATCATCTTCGGCGGTGAAAACTGGGACGGGCTGATAAAGGCGCTCGATACGTTTGAGATGGATTACAAGGACGAAGTGCTGGACATCATTACGAATATTTCTATTGAAAAGGGAAGGGAAACGAAGTTGATGCAGCTTCGTGCGGGAGTGCCTTATCGGTTTATGCTGAAACATATATTTCCAAGTCTGCGTGTAGCTATCTGTAAGGTGAGTTACGATGTGAGGAATTTCAATCTGGAGGAGGCGAAGGAGGTGATCAAGAAACGTCCGCAGAATCTGAGCTTGAATGAGATGTTCATGGTGGCCAATACCTATCCGAAGGGTTCGCAGGAGTTTATCGATATTTTTGAATCTGCCGTCCGCATCTATCCGGAAAGTGAGATTGCCAATATGAATGCGGCTGCCGCAGCCCTTTCACGCAATGACCTGGTTTCTGCGGAACGCTATCTGGAAAGAGTGAAGTCGGACGCTTGTCTGCCTGAATATAACAATGCAATGGGAGTTTTACTATTAATGAAAGGAGAATATGAATCATCGGAAAAGTATTTGAAGGCTGCCGAACAGTCGGGACTGGATGCGGCAAAGGGAAATCTGGAAGAATTAGCTAAGAAAAAGGCTAATGCGGCCGAGATAAAGAGAAGGAATAAAAGTGAGTAAATTATATATGTATTAATTCTAATAAATGTTTGTTTTATGCTAAAGATTAAATCTATTTTAGTGTCATTGCTGGCGGTAGCGGCATTGGCGAGTTGCTCGGATAATGGTGAAACCACTCCTGGCGGCGGTGATGAAAAAAGCTATGATGCGGCTTATATGTCGATCAGCTTGTCTGTTCCTAAGGCTTCGCGAACGCGTGCCGGTTCTACTGAAACAGGTGCGTTGGAATCTGAAACAAAGATCAACGAGGTCTATCTGATTCTGTTTGATGAAAACCAGAAAGTGGTTAAGGATAAAGATGCATCCACGTATTACAGTATCTTGAATTCATCACACCTTTCAGCTGACGGGACTAGTCCGTTAGAACCATTCAAGGTGTCTTTCGCTACTAAATACTTGCTTGTTATAGCTAATCCGGGCGAAAAAATGAAGGCTCATATAGCTACTAAGGTGGTGGAGAATGCAACATACACTGATATAAATACAGTGTTTAGTGTAGCTGAAGATATCACTGCGGACGATAACCTTTATCTTATAGAAGAGGTGGCACGTACCACCGGCCCTAATGCAGGGTATACCATGATTAATGCTGGTGAGTTCGATGACAGCGATCCGTCATCTGCCAATCATAAATGGAAGGACGATTGTCTGCTTGATGTGTCAGGCTCCATTATTGATGCCAGTAAATATAAGACTGAGGCAGAAGCAAAAGCTGATGCTGTGAAGAATCGGGCGCAGCTTCAGATAGAACGCCTTTCAGCAAAAATGGCGGTTACGCTTAAGGGAGCTGCCGGAGTTGATATAGAAGTACTGCCTGCCGGTGCCAAGTTTGCATTCGCAAAGTGGACTATTGATTACGTGAACTCCCAGTTCTTCCCGTTTGCGAAAAAAACGAAGTTGACGTCCTCTCATACGGGTACTGAGTATAAGACAAACTTCTACACAGTAGACCCTAACTTTGCGAGTCCTAACCATCGTACCAGTATCATTCTGAATCAGATTGAGGATTACGAACCTAAGGTGAAATGGTATGATGCGAATGAGGAGAACGTAACAGATGAGAAAGTTAAGAAAGTTGCCTACAGTACGGAGAATACGATGGCTGCCGCTGACCAGAAATTGGGCGGAGCTACCCGTCTGGTGCTTAAAGCCAATTACGTGCCTAGCGGATATACTATGGGACAGGACTGGTATCAGTCTTCTCTCAATGGTGTTTATACGAATTATGAGACGTTGATAAAACTGCAAGAGGCCTATGGCATTGCTAAGGCATTGGATGAAGATAAGAGGGATGCGGCACAAAAAGCATTGGTGATTTCTTGCGAAGCTTTCAAAACGAAGTTGGATGGTATATACTCAGCTATTTCAGCTATTGCTGATTTTGCAGCTCTTACTCAAACAGACCTCGACAACCTTGGCATTACCAATGGTGGTGAAATCGCTAAGGGAACCGGAGTTCGTTGGTTCCAGAAGAGCCTTAACTATTACTATTATGAGGTTCGTCACGATAACGGTGCTTTGGGACACATGGAGTATGGAAAGTATGGTGTAGTGCGCAACAACTATTACACACTCCGACTGACAAAGGTGAATGGTGCAGGTACGCCTTGGTATCCGGAGGTTGAAGAGCCGGAAGAAGAAATCGATAAAGAAGGTGCTTATCTTCATTTCGAAATTAATGTAGCTCCATGGATATCTTGGGCAACTGATTTTGAAATCTAATAAATTCTCTGACTAAAAAGATATAGGGCAGTGCAAATCTGCCTGCCCTATATCCTTTAATATTCCGTACGGCATGAGCCATTGGAAAATAAGTAAAAACAAGCCGATGACAGGCTTTCAAAAAAACAGCATGAAGATACATTGGCGCATCATTTCACAAAAAAAGGTGATATATGGATAGAAGCGCCCCCCTAAAACGGAAATAACCGGAGCACCACTTTAAAAGAGGTTCTCTGACTATATAACCGGCAACTTTGCAAAGTTGCCCCATAAAAGAAAAGAGATGTTCGGAAAAACTAAATCGCTGTTCCTTATCGTCGTTTCGATGCTGTATTTAGCTTCGTGTGACAGTATACGCGAGGATTTACCCCGTTGCGAACTTTGGCTGGAATTTACGTTCGACTACAATATGGAATACGCAGACGCGTTCAATCCGCAGGTCAAATCGGTGGATGTACTTGTGTTCGACAGCGATGATAAACTGCTCTTTTCCAAAAGAGCCGAGGCTGCTGCACTGATCGGAGGAAACCGGATGTCGCTGACCGATGAACTTGAATTCGGAAGCTATAAGGTGCTGACTGTTGGTAGTTTATCCGACAACTTCCGGATTTCGAACCATGCGGGCAGTGAACTGGTTCCCGGTTCAACCACTCTCCAACAGGTCATTGTAGCCCTGAAGCGGGGGACGGACACCGTAGATTTCGAGTTTCAGCACCTCTACTTTGGAGAAGTTGTGGATGTGAACCATTTGCCGTCCAATACCAGTCACAAGGTTTATCCGGTGAATTTGATACGCAATACCAATCGGTTTAACATCGCGTTGATGGGATATGAAGATAACGAAACAAGTGGAACGCAATATACGTTTGAAATTCAGGCGCCGGAAAGTGCAGCCTATTCTTGGGAAAATGAACCCACAGGCCAAGGTCCCGTTACTTATATACCTTATTATACGGGTCCGGGCGAAATTCCCGATATAGTTGTATCCGCACGTCTCAATACCATGCGCCTGCTTAACAGGAGCGGATGGGACTATAAGTTCATTATAAGAAATGCGGATACTGGTGCAGAAGTCTGGAGCTACAGCTTGATGACATTGTTGAGTATTGCCCGGCCGACCTCTCGTTACGACGGAACGGAACTTCCTTTTCAGGAATATCTCGACCGTCAAAGTGAATGGAGCTTGATATTTACTGTTGTCGAAAAACCCGGAGGAGGATTCCTTCAAATCGGTCTTGTCGTGAGCGCCTGGATTTACTGGCTTCATGATATTGAAATTTAAGAATGAGAATAAAGCTATTACATATCATTTGTTTGGTATTCACAACTCTTTTGTTCGCATGTAGCAGAGATGCGGCCGATGAACTGCCTACCCTTACCCGGGCGCAGCTCAGCATCGGATTGGTGAACAATGGAGATGCGGAACGGCAGGAGGAGATAAAATCCATCCGGTTTATCGTATTCGGTAACGCGACTAGTGGCGCGATATTGGATGTGAATAAACTCGTCATATTGGATACTCCGGGCACAGCCACCGATATAACCGCACAACTTCTCAAAGTGGTTCCCAACAAGGATATAATAGTTATAGTCATAGCCAATGAGCCGCAAAGTCTCACTGCAGAACTTAACGGCATTACCGAACTACCGCTGTTGCAAGAACTGGATTACTCCATTGCCTCTATACTGGACAGCAATGGTGAAATTGCTTCTACGACCGGAATGCCCATGACAGGAGTGATTCGAGGTATATCTGTAGCACCGGCCGAAACCAAAACGGTAGAAATGGTAATCGAACGTGCCGTAGCCCGGGTAGATGTCTTTCTCGAAGCTATAGACGGCGGGGCGGTGACCGGATATACAGCCGGAAGTACCAGTGTCACTTTGCACAATCTCTCCCGCGATAGTTACTTCGTGATGGGAAACGTGGATAACGGTACGCGTGATAACGCCGACTCTTCGAAGAACTACGGAAAAGTGAAGGAAGACGTGCCGGAAAGCGATTTATTACCGGGTGCCTGGACGGCAACAACATCAGAAACGTGGGCATATTCATCGGCTACCGGGGCTAAAAACCGGAAATTACTTTGCTCGTTCTATACTGCCGAGCGTATATTCAAGTCGGATTATTCCGACCGGCTGGCTGTCAGTATGGCTAATGTCCCGAAAGGGCCTTCGGACATCACCGGGATCACTGAAAAGGTGATTGAAACCATAACGAAGGTTGATGATAAAGGCAGCCCGACAGCGCAGCCTTTTACGGAGATCCGGCGGAACAACGTGTACCAGATAACGGCACGTGTAGGAAAAATCGGTATTCAGATACTGACGATAACCGTAGAAGATTGGGGTGACAGGCAAGACATTGATCTGGATATGGATTTGTAATGCCTTTCACCGGTTGTGTTTTTTAATTTCGGAAAAGAAGTAAGATGATAAAGACTATAAATAATATCAGGATGATTATAACAGCGGCTATCCTTTCGGCTGTCCTCTATTCGTGTATCGGCGAAGAGATGACGTGCGATAAGGAATTGATTGTTGTGCAACGTATCGGAGAAGGCGGCAATGTCGACACTCGTGGTACGGTTATCTCCTCGAATACCGACCTGAAAGGAGAAACATTTGGTCTTTTTGGTTCTCTGACACCCAATTCTTCTGCTCCTCAACAATATTTCAATGCAAGTGCCAGAGTAAACACCGACCTGACAGCTACGATTTCGCCGCTGCAATATTGGCCCGGCTTGCAAAATGCGAGCATGAGGTTCTTTTCCTGGTATCCGTTCAGCGGTGCGAATGCACCCACTACGGATTTCACCGACCCCGGTGAAATGGTGCTGAGCCATACAACGAATGCGGCAACCTCTAATCATGTGGATGTACTGGCGGCTGTATCGGGACCTGCATGGGTTGAAGGTGTGAATATACACTTCTACCACACGCTGACTAAGGTTACCTTTACATTCAAAAAGGTGGCCCCGGTACCTGATGAAGTAACCATCGAGAAAATAGAGTTTCAGAATGTGGGACAAAGCGGCAAGCTCACTGTGGCTGAAATACCAACCACTGCTACGAAGAATAACAAACCGAAGTTTGTCTGGAGCGATGTTACCACCGGAAGTATCGCTTCTACCCCCACCGGCAATAAGACGGTGACCGAGGATGCCACCTTGATTGGTGATACATTCCTCATGTTGCCTACCGACAACTTCTCAGCAACAGCCAAGATCGTTGTCACCACTAACTATGGCGATTATGAATTCCTGCTCAGCGAGATTGTCACTAAGAATCCGCATACTTGGGAGTCGGGAGAATATATCAACTATAACTTTACGATATCGAATGAGACCTATCAACTGTCAGCCACTCCGCTTGAGTGGGACGAGAGCCCGGTAAATGTGATTTTCGACAAGCAGTATTATCTTAAGTTATCGCAGACCAAGGTGCAGACAGCCGGTAAACCTGCCACAGTTGATATAGAAGTGAAAACGAACTACAACGCGATTACGAATACGGGCTATGATCCGGGTGCGCAATTAGACACGGATGGCATGGAAAAGTGGGCAACGGTCAATATAACCCCGCCATCTGTTTCGGAAGGTGTGTATACTTATAATATCAATGTCATGTTGCTCGAGTTTGATTCTGATACTGAATCTGAACGGTGGACGAGGTTCTATGTTAGTGCAGGTAATCTGCGGCGTCAAGTGTCTCTACAACAATGGAGTGTAGACGGAGTGTGGATGCACTACGGTGTACAATTGGACAGCAGTGATGGAGGAAGTGGGATCATGCAACGTCGCAAGATTGTTTTTACCTCGGGCAATCCGGGTTGGTGGGAGTGGAAAATAACCCAAGTGGAAGATGCTGATAATATTCTGCTCAATACAGAAACCATAATAGAGTCAAGCGGTATAAGCGGTGATGCGGTTTATTTCTATTTCAAAGCAAATGCTGTGACCGGTAAAGAAGCCACGCTTACACTGAGCAATACGAACGGTGATAATCCACCCATGCTGGTAATATTGACTGTACCGTAGTGGTAGATACATGATATATAAAAGAAAGGAAATAAGAATATGCAATATAAGACTTTAATTTTTAGAAAGAACTTTCTCTTGGCAGCCTTGTTGGCATTAATATGGCTTACCGGTTGTGTGCAAGAGGAGTTTGAGTCAATACCTCCCCAAACAGGAAATGGTGTCCGGTTCACCCTGACGGTTCCCGACGTTGAAATGCCATCCGTATCTTCACGTACAATGGCCGGAACGGGAGTAGCCAAGAAGGAAGATGAAATAAAGACCGTGGATATACTTGTTTTTGATGCATCGAAAACTCCTGCTGTATATTTGGAATGGGTTAGTGGCATGGGAGTTACACAGGATTTGGCTAATAATAACTCTACGGTGAGTTTCTCTGCTGTGCTTTCTCCCACTACCGCATCAACCTGTATTGTGGTTGTGGCGAATAGGGAACTTGGCGCTATTGCGTCGGAATTCAGGAAAGGAGAAACCACTAAAGTTAAGGTGATGAAAGATCTGCTTCACAGCCACACCGGCAAATGGACGGCAGACGGTTCCTCGGCTGATGGTTACACACGGATTCCTATGTACGGTGAGATAGAAGTGGCAAAAATCACTCCTTCGATGAATTCTATAACAGGAATCAACATGAAACGTATGCTGGCGCGTATCGACATTCGTAATTCCGCATCGAACTTCACGGTCGAAGAGGTTTATCTGGCTAATTATAATACTATCGGATATATTGCTCCGGCATGGGATGCGAATGGAAAGCTTAAAGATCCGGTTCCGGATGATCCGAACCTTCCGGCCGACAGTGGCAAAAAGACGGAGGAAGGGGATGCAATCCTTTATTCCGTGAATGGAAACACGCCCTATAACGGAGAGATTTATACATTCGAGGCACCTGCTGCGAAGAATGCCGGTGGCGTGGGACAAGACGGAGCTTCGAGCCGTAAGGACGCTGTCTGTCTGATTGTAAAGGGAAAAATAGGTGACGGTAAATCAACCTTCTACCGTGTGGATTTCACAAAAAACGAAAAGATAGGAGAGGAAGTTGAATACCTGTCTTTGAGGCGAAACTATAAATACATTATTACCGTAACGGAAGCTTCGGGCATTGGCTATGAAAGTTTCAGGGAGGCTTTGGCATCCTATACAGTCATGTCCAATCTTAAATTCCGGTTGATACTTTATGACCGGGATAAGGTCAAGGATGTAGTCTACAACGGGCAGTATATGCTTGGTGTGGGTGAATCGGAAATCAGTGTGACGCAGCACCAGAATAACGGTTACGCTATCAACGTCTTTACCGACCACCTCGGTGGCTGGAAGGCTACTGTTACGGAAGGGAGCGATTGGCTTGGCTTTTCTGCGGGAACTGCTACAGTGTCAGGTGTTGCGAACGAGGATACACAACTTTTGCTGAGAATTCCTTATTATCATAATGGAATTACCGGAACCACCCGCACGGCGACCGTCACTCTGACAGCAGGCCGGTTGACTTACGATATTAAAGTGACGCAGGGAGTGATAGACCCGGGGATTATCAAATTTGTCGATGCATACGGGAATGAGTTAGAGAATGGCCTTTTTTTCCCGATCAAAAACCCTGACGGTGATGATCTTCCTATCGAGGCGCAGACGGTATATGTGATGTTTTCCGTAGATAAAGTGGATGTCCAGTTATATAAAGACGATGGCATCGACAGAGTCCGGTATTCTGACGGTGGTCTGATTCCTCAATTGTATAGGGATAGCAGGAAACCATTCACTGAAAAAGTGCAGGCGTTTACCGTGCAACCCAATCCGAGGCGTGCGGGTGACGGTACCAGTGAAAGTGCCGGTGGTTGGTGGTGGCGTTGGGACAATCTTGTTTTCAATCTGTTTGATAAGGATGGCACTTACCTTAATGAAGTACCCCTTCCTATCAATCAGGGCGAATTGCAGTTTTCATTCCGATATTACCCCACTGTTGGTAATAGTCGTACCTTTAAGGTTCCTTTAGGAGCAGAGCAATATCTGCAACTGTTTGTCAATAATAACTGGACAATTGAAAATGTTGAAATACTGGATATCACCGGTGACGACGGAACCGGATTGATGCGGCCCGACGCGGATAGTGATATAGTGGTGGGCAGAACGAATGCGGAACCGAAGATGTATCAGGAGTCTGTCGTAGATTTTGATGATGATGGTAAGGGATGGGATGTTTGGAAGCGTGGATATGACTTTAGGCTAAAGCTCCATGCCGGGAAGTGGAAAGAAGGGAAAAAGGGAACAATAAGAATTACGTTTAGGAATGTGATGCATACTGCGCAAAACGATTTTTTCCCTTTTTATCGTACGCTTGAACTTCAGATGGTGTCCGAAAAGAAGTCATATACAACTGAAGGAGATCCTCTTTTCTACCTTTACCCAATCCGGTTCGACAATCGGCTTCTTCTTAATGATTATGATGATGATAATGGTGTTACAAGACAACGGTACGAGGGACGTAAAGCAAGTGTTGACGAAGCACAGACTATATGTGAAAATATAGGTGATGGCTGGCGCTTGCCTACTGCAAGTGAGCTGCTACTATCATTTGCCTATCTGGATGCTGTGGGTGGTGATGCAACAGGAAGCAATGCCGGGTATGAGCAGGGTATATATGGATGGTATCGGAATTGGAGTGGTAACTACTGGTCTTCGTCCTATTATCCGACGGGAACTTCCGGCTCTTATTTTGAACTGGGATTTACGGTAGGTTATCCGCAATTCAATGCTACTACCAATTATTTCCGTTGTGTGAGAGACAATACCAATAGCGGAACAAAGTACCCTTATATTTCGGAGGGTGCCTCAGGGGTTACTGTTGTTTCCCGGGATGCGAATGGAGGAGTGGACCCTTCGGCGTTGTTTGCTTCAGGTGTAACTCCGGATAAGACCGAAGCGATGAACAAAGTGGCTCCGATGTTTCAGATAGAGAACACCAGCAGTAATGGTAAGACTTGGGCAGAGGCAAAGGCTGCATGTGAGGCCAAGGGAAATGGCTGGCGTCTGCCCACGCAGCGTGAGCTGTATCTGGTTCACAGTCTGGGAGGTTCGCTCTTTAGCCTCGACAATCAAGGTTTTGGCAGTATGGTGAACTGGGGAATTAATTATCAGAAAATTGCTGCTGTGCACTGGGCGTTGACCGAACGGGAAGACAAATATTGGTTAGTTGGATATAACTGGACTAAGGACCGTCAGCGTAATGAGTTTAGTGCATGGACAGAGAGCGGATCGGTAGATTGGGCTTGGTACCGTTGCGTGAGGACAGTAACGTCAATACCATAAGACTAACTAAATGAGCTGTATTATAAAATACCCCTTATTTAAGTCATTTCTGATACAGCTCATTTTCATAGTACTTCGGTGCTGCCTCTTCTTATAGCATTTCAATAAAACTCCTCTGCTTTTCCAGAAATGCAATTCTCTGCGCTTCTCCACTCCCTGAGATCAGTGTTGAATGTCTTTTCAACGATTGTATCCAGTTCTTTTGTATTTCGCAGATTTGCGGACTTTGCGAATCCATGGAGTTGATGGAATATACCCTGAAAAGGCTGATTTGGAAATCCCGGTTGCTTACATATGTATAAGTCGCTTCAAAATCAATGTTCGACAAATAAATAAACAATTCATGTCCCTCACCATATTCTCCTTTCACCGACAAGTGTTCCAGATCGATGAGTAATTGTTGCAATTCATTCTTCAGATACATCATGTCCGAGGTGGATATCAAGTTCAGCCCTGCAAAATACTTTATCTCCTTTACAAAAGATTGGAAGACGTTGCTATCCCATATGAAGAATGTCTTCTTGGGTTTTCTCAGCCCCTCGCTCAACTTCTTGTGAGCAGTAATTATTTTCTCGGGCACATGCATTTCGCTCAGGGAATTGGGAGTCTTCACCTTGCCGTTCTGATAAATCCACCGGCACAGACGGAACTTGGACAGGTACTCATAAGATGAGTAGAGGGTAAAGGGAATGGTATTGGTAGCCGAATATACCTCGGCATTGCTATCCCCCTTCATAGAACTGAAAATCCGTAGATAGCGTTCGATGATTTCATGATAACTCTCGAACAGGTTGGGCGAATGCAGCAGATTCAGGTCGAAAGTGACCCGATTCGACAGATGGTTTCCGATAATCTGGTCAATGGAGATGCCCAGATTATGGGAGATTACGGCTATTTCATCAAAGGTGAATGCAACCTCGCCGCGTAGCCTGCGGTAAACGGCTTCTTTTCCCATGTACAGCGTATCCGTGAGATAGTTGGCTAAGTTCTGCCCTTGCGGAATCCTCTCCTTCATCTCATTAATCAACTCTTTTACAATATAATTTTTCGTCATAGCCTATTCTTTTTTTGTTAATAATCAAATGCATAGCTCGATTTTGTGGCATATACAAATATAGAGCTTGTTAACGGAACTTTTGTGATTGAAATCATGTGATGAAAACGTGAGTATTTTCTATTTGAAAAGAATGAAATATGAAATAGTTGAATGACGAAAAAAAACAGATAGGGGTTCTATCTGTTTTCGATAATAGAGAATAATTGTCTGAACAATTGCAGTTTTCGGAAAGTAAAGGCTATAATGCACCGATAATTTCTCGCTGTTGTTTAAAGAATTGGACGCGCTGCATTTCACCGCTTTCTGATATCAGCGTAGAGAACTTCTTCAACGACTGAATCCACTCCTTCAGACCGCGGAACATCTCGCTGTCCTGCGTGGTGATGGAGTTGATGGAATATATCCGGATCAGACTGAGCTGTATGCTGCTTGTGTCCAAGTAACTGTAAGTGGCCTCGAAGTTAATATTCGAAATATAGATTTTGACGTCGTTGCCCGTCTTGCTCTTTCCGCGGGAGGCCAGTTCTTCCAAGTCGTCCACTACTAAAAGCAGTTCTTCCTTGAGGAGGTTCTTATCTTCGTCGGAGATGAGATGCACGTCGCAGAAGTACTGGATATCATTGACCAGATGGCTGAAAATCATATTGTCCCAGATGTAATCTACGGAGTGGATATGGTCTACCGCATGGGCGTATTCCTTCTGCTTGTCCACTATCTTCTGCGGGATTTCCATTTCTTCAAAATGCTTGCACTTTATGTTTTCATTCTGGTACATCCATTTGAACAGCCGGAATTTAGAAAGCATATTATAGTTCAGTGAAAGGGTCAGCGGAATGATATTGGATGAAGTCCCGATTTCCGAGTACTCTTCATCCTTCACCTTCCGGAATAACTCTACCTGCTTTTCCAGAATAGAGTAGTAGGTTTCAAGAGGCTTGCTGCTACTCACTATATTCATGTCGAAAACGGCATTATCCTGAAAGCTCACGCCTATCATTTTATCCAGCGATATACCCAGTTTACGGGATATAATGGCGGCTTCGGTCAGGGTGAAAGGTACTTCACCGCGGAGCCGGCGGTAGATAGCTTCTTTGCCTATATAAAGAATGTCCATTAAAGTATTGGCAAGATTTTCTTTGGATGGGAGCTTTTCTCTGACGGCATTAACTAATCCTGTGTTTAACTCGTTTGTTATCATAATCTTCTGTCTGAGTTAGAGGTTTGTCTATTGTCTATTTAACACTTTTGGAGGGCTACTTGTTTCGAAAATCGTAACATTTATTTTTAGAAGTACCTCATTTCCGAAAAAGGTGCTGCGATTGATTAGAATCGTCATATATAGAAAGTCTGAGTACTTGATCTTTCTTTTTCTTGTCACAAAAGTATATGGATTGCGGTGTAATTTTGTAGTGCAGTTTAGGAGACTGTAATGACTAACTAAAATGGAATAGAATAAATGATGAAAGATAGAAAGAAAATAGCGGTCGAGTTGCATCATAAGAATCAGGAAAGGAATGAATATCCAATGATTTTTGGAAAGAAAGTTCCTGTTATCAAAGAGGTATATGATCCGTTGACGGGTTTGCGTGACGGAACTATCACCCCGAATGCGCCAGTCGTAATTACAGGTGAGAATCTGTGTCTATCTTCGCTTGGAACAATTTACTTGGGGCTTTCTCCCGTCTCCGATAAGGGCACATTGATACATGTAAAAAGAGTGTTTAAGTATACTGACACAGAGGTGTTGGTGATCCTGCCTGTTTTGGAGCCGGGAGAATATTCTCCGATAATGATGATTCACGCAGGTGGGAAGGTTGACTTTACTTATACCTTGCCAATAAGATTGAAAGTGCTTGAAGAGAGATATGTAAGTTTGTTTGCCAGGAGGAGTTGTAGTGATTTAATATAAGCTCTCTATTTTGATTTAAGTTCTCTATGAAATGAGCGAAGGGTATGCCGGAGATGTGCTTTTCTCCTTAGGCATACCCTTATTATTTTAGTCTAAACTATGTGGTTTTGGAATCTATTCTTTGAGGATAGATTTTGCTATACCCATTTCCAAACCTCTTAATTCTGCTAGTCCGCGCAGGCGACCGATGCAGGAGTATCCCGGATTGGTTTTCTTCTTCAGGTCGTCTACCATCTGGTGCCCATGGTCGGGACGCATAGGGATGGATACTTGTCTTCTTTGTTGCAGTTCGAGGAAAGCTTTCATAACATGATACATGTCTACATCACCTTCCAGATGGTTGGCTTCGTAGAAGTTACCTTCTGCATCGCGCTGTGTGCTGCGGAAGTGTACGAAGTTAATGCGGTCACCAAACTGTTTCATCATACCTTCCAGATCGTTGGAACTGCTGACACCGAGGGAACCGGTACAGAGACAAAGGCCATTGCTCTTATTAGGAACAGCGTCAATCAATGCCTGGAAATCGGCAGCACTGCTCATGATACGAGGCAGTCCAAGGATGGAGCAAGGGGGATCATCCGGATGGATAACCAACTCTACACCGGCTTCGTCGGCAACAGGAGTGATTTCTTGCAGGAAGTAAATCAGGTTGGCACGCAACTTTTCCGGAGTGATGTCTTTATAACGATCAAGCTCTTGCTGGAATTGTTCCAGTGTGAAGCTCTCTTCCGAACCGGGCAGTCCGGCAATCATGTTGCGAACGAGCAGCTGCTTGTCGGCATCCGTCATCTGCTTGAAGCGGGCTTTTGCTTTGTTTTTTTCTTCGTCGGTGTAGTCGTTTTCTGCACCGGGACGCTTTAACAAGAAAAGGTCGAAGGCTATGAAAGCGGCACGTTCGAAGCGCAGGGCGCGGCTACCATCAGGCAGTTCATAAGCGAGGTCGGTACGCGTCCAGTCCAGTACGGGCATGAAGTTGTAGGTTACGATATTCACGCCACACTTACCGAGGTTGCGCAGGCTTTCTTTATAGTTATCAATGTATTTCTGGAATTCTCCAGTCTGGGTTTTGATATGCTCATGCACAGGTACGCTTTCTACTACTGACCAGCGCAGACCGACAGCTTCGATCATTTCTTTGCGTTTCATGATTTCTTCTACTGTCCACACTTCACCATTGGGAATGTGGTGCAAAGCGTTTACGATACCGGTTGCTCCGGCTTGTTTGATATCCCATAGGCTGACCGGATCGTTAGGACCGTACCAGCGCCAGGTTTGTTCACATAATATCATAATGAATAGGCTTGATTTATTGATTTGTACTATGTTGATAAATAGATATTTATGAAGCAAATATAGAACACTCTGTAAGTGTTAGATAGAGAAAGCATCAAAGCCACCGTCTACTACTGACAAAGCACCTGTTACGAAGCTGGAAGCATCGCTGATGAGGTAGTGGATGGTTCCGAACAATTCTTCCGGTTCGGCAAAACGTCCGCATGGGGTGTGGGCGATGATGGTCTTTGCACGGTCGGTATAAGACCCGTCCGGGTTAGTCAACAGGGCACGGTTCTGGTTTGTTAGCAGGAAGCCCGGAACAATAGCATTTACACGAAGCTCAGGACTGAATTTAGTGGCCAATTCCGTAGCCATATAACGGGTATAGTTGGCTATGGCAGCTTTGGCAGAGCCATATCCTACCACACGTGTAAGAGGACGCAGAGCTGATTCAGAGCAGAAGTTTACGATAACTCCTTTTTTATTCTTTGCCATCACGTCTACAAATGCCATTGTAGGCAATACCGTACCGAAAAGGTTCAGGTCTACTACTTTTCTGAAAGCATCTACTTCCAGGTCGAGAATCGTTTTATCCGGGGCGATAGTAGCACCGGGCATATTCCCACCTGCAGCATTCAGCAATATATCGATGGTGCCGAAACGTTTCAGGATAGCTTTTTTGTTTTCTTCTAATATTTCTTTATTCAGAACGTCTGTTACAAGAAACATAGCTTCTGTCTTTTGACTTAGTTCTGCTTCCAGTTCCTTACCAATTTCTTCTACACGGTCAAGGATTACGATTTTGGCACCTTGTTCTGCAAGATAGTTAGCAATACTTTTACCCAGGATACCGCAACCGCCGGTAACGATAATCACTTTGTCTTTAATGTCGAATAAGTTTTTCATGTCTTTTCATTTATAAGTTTATTCTAAATCTCTGTGCTACAAAAATAGTGGAAAAGTAGCTTGTTTACTATAACAAACGTCTCAAAAAGATGAACTCTTATATCAAAAAGTATTAATTATTGCTTAAAAGCGTCTTTTTGGACTAATGCTTTCAGAAAATAATAGTCTGCATAAATTATTGGGGTAGATTCCGATTTTCCTGCCATCAAGAAGATGCCAATGAAATCAATGGCCTGCGTACTATGATTATTGGTCAGGCGTGATTCTTCCTGTCCCTGCAGAAATTTTCAAAATGAACGTTGCAATATCAGTAAGCTCTCTGGTCCCATATTAAACAGTAAATCGACGATGCTGAGATTGGGCAGAAAGCCGAGCCGTTCCTGGAAGACCTGATAATAAGGCTGGACTATGAAGTCCGGGTCTTCCTCTTTATAATCTTTCTTCGGATGAATTCGTTCGCGAAAATCATCTTCTTCGGATGTAAAGTCGAACTTGTACATATCGGTGCGTTCCATATCCGGCTGTATATCTATCAGTGAACAGACAAGACGACATAATTCTTCGTTGAAATCGACTAAAAACTCATATTTCTTCTCATAGAAAGGCTGGAAATCATCTTTGTAGTATTCAAAGAAAGGCGTATGATTATAAGCAGATGACAGAGCATTCCAATGCAGGTGCCGCCAGTTGCCATGATCGGAGATACGGATGTCTTTTAGTGGACATTTCAGGGTGCCGGGCTTGACGGTAGGGATGGAAAGTGCCAATTCACCGTCCGGTGCTGCAATGGTACAGCGGTTGCGGTAGGTCTGTTTCACATAATGGTCGTGCTGCTCGATAAAGACCTTGTCATAAGCCAGTAACTTGGCATAATATTCTATGGGTGCCAGATAGGCAGAAGAAAGATATACGGTTTTCATTTTGAATTCATTCTTTGGTAGTTCTCTTACAATTTTTCCTTTTCTATTGTACGGGACTGAAAAAACGTTTCCAGCGGTACCCTCCGAACGGTCCGGTTTCACTTTCCTTAGAAAACCAGATGAGCGAGGCTTTGCCGATAATGTGGTCTTTAGGGACGAAACCGAACAGACGGGAATCAGAGAGATTGATGGAGTTATTGGCACTTACCCAGTAATAATCTTTGGTAAAGTAGCAATGTTGCACAGGTTTATCTTCTATATATAAGGTATCGTTTTTAATCTCAGCTTGTTTATTTTCATGCAGCACCAAGGTATTGCGTAGCAGAGTCCGGTTCCACGGATATACACGTACAGCTTTTCCCTTACCGGGAACAATCAGCGGACGTAAGGCCTCTATGGAGTCTTTCTTATCCAGTAGTTTTATCCAGCAGTTTCCGTTCATGACTTGTTCCAGCAGATAATATTCGTAACGGCTGAAACTACGTACATTCTTTACGCTGTCCTGTCCCATCAGGCGATTATCACATATGGAAAGGAGAGTGAGTAATGAATCAAGTTGCTTCTCCTTTTTCCGGGGATAGGCGTACAGGAACTTCTGATCGGGAGCATTCTTTTCCGATGGAATGACGGAAAACAGGGAATCTATCAGCAACGTATCCCCCGGCACGCCGATACAACGGCTGATGAAAACCTCACGTCGGGAAATGACAGACTCTGAAAGATTAGCCGGATTGTTGAAGACGATAATGTCTTCCTTTTCTACGGGACTGTCTCCCCAACGATGATAATTCCACAACGCCATGAGGGGAAGGCGCAACCCATAGCTCCATTTATTTACTAGGATACGCTCTCCCTGAAACAGGGAGTTCTCCATACCCGATGAGGGAATAAGGTAGGAAGTCATAACGCAACCTCGGAGTAACACTACAACGAGTATTATTCCGATGATTGCTCCCGTTATCTTCCATGCCTTTTTCATTTCAGGTGCTTACTTTACCCACTTAAATATTCGGTTCCAACGGATTTTACCGTCAAACCAGCCGCGATCCTTATCGAGTGACAGCCAAACTACAATTGGCTTACCTACGACATGATCTTCCGGAACGAATCCCCAGGAACGGGCATCAGCAGAGTTGTGGCGATTATCACCCATCATCCAGTAATAGTCCATCTTGAAGGTATATTCGTCTGTCTTTTTGCCGTTGATGTAGATACCATCCTCTTTTACTTCCAGAGTATTGCCTTCGTATGCTCTGATAGGACGTTCGTAGATGGGCAGATTATCCTCGGTCAGTTTGATGGTAGCACCTTTCTTCGGTATCCAGATTGGGCCGTAGTTATTGCGATCCCACTTTGTATAGAGATTCAGCGGATACATCTGGCCGGTGAACATTTCCGGTTCCATGACAATGCGGCTGACCAGTTTCTTATTTGCAGATAGCGTTTCAAGCATTTTCTTTGTCAGCGGCAGATCGTAGGTAGGAGCTAGGCGCCCTTGTGCATCACGGTGGGTTAATCCCATCTCCATTAACAGGCTTTCGTTAGTGACCATTGCCTGATCGTCCTTACTGATGCCCAGTTCGCGGAACATATCTTCTGTGATGTACGGGCCTGTGGTCTGTACCAGATAGTTGAGTTGCATGTCTTCCGGGTTTTCAAGAGGCTTCCCGTCGATATAGACTTGGGCATCCCTGATTTCAAGTGTATCTCCCGGTAATCCGACGCAACGCTTTACATAATTCTCGCGGCGGTCTACAGGGCGGACAACAACGTCACCATACATTTTAGGATTGGAAAGTATCAGGTTTCTTCCGGCATTGTAGTACAAATCGTAAACGGCACGTTGTTGCTTACGCGTCAGACTGTCCATATTTACAGGATTCGGATACATTCGCTGCCCTTCGTTGTAGGCAAGGGAATAGAAGTCCGTTTGTTGATAGTTGGTGGCTACGGTATCTCCCGCAGGGAAATTGAAGACGACGATATCATTCCGTTTCACTTTACCCAGACCCGGAACACGTTTGTAGTCCCATTGGGGCCACTCAATGTACGATTTGGTATTTACCAGTGGCAGGGTGTGCTGAGCCAGCGGCATGGACAACGGCGTATTGGGCACGCGCGGACCGTAACTTAATTTGCTGACGTAGAGGTAATCGCCTACCAACAATGATTTCTCTAGTGAAGAAGAAGGTATCTGATAATTCTGGAATACGTAGATATTGACGAAGTAAACAGCTACCAATGCAAACACGATAGCATCTACCCAACTCATCACGCTGCGTACAGCCGGGTTTTCTGATTTTTTCCAGAAGCCCCAGGGAATTTTTTTGCTGATGTAAATGTCGAAGATAAAAGGTACGACGATCAATCCCAGCCAGCTTTTCACCCATATCAGGAAAGCGAGGTAAAGTACGGTGACGATTGCGAATTTAACCCATTGGGCGCGAGTTGCTTTTCTCATTTTAGCTTGTTATTTATGGTCTGTTTTATTATTTCAGGAAAGGGAACAAGTCGCTCATTCCCAGATAACCTTCCTTATTAGCAGTAAATTCGGCAGCGAGTACGGCACCCAGCGCAAAACCTTTGCGGTTCTTGGCATCGTGCGTAAGGATAATGCTGTCAGCTTCCGATTCGTAGCGGATTACGTGGATACCCGGCACTTCCCCTTCACGGATAGAGCTGACGGGTAGTTCATTGGCCGCACATTCGGTAGAACCTGAAACGGTTCCATCCGCTGCCTGCATGGTTCCTTTCACCCAGCGTTCTTTACGGTCGAGGTTTTCCAGAATTTCTTCGGCAAGCGTGATAGCCGTACCGCTTGGAGCATCCAGTTTGTGGATATGGTGTGTTTCGCTCATTGTCACATCGTAAGCCGGAAACTGGTTCATTATTTTTGCCAGATATTTATTCACAGCAGAGAAGATGCTGACGCCCAGACTGAAATTCGACGCCCAGAATAGCGTTTTACCTCCTTTGGTACAAAGCTCTTTGATTTCATCGCCATGTTCATCCATCCAACCCGTACTGCCGGAAACTAACTTCACACCGGCTTCGAAAGCCTTTATATAATTATTGTAGGCTACCATGGGGTTAGTGAATTCTATGGCAACATCAGCGCTCTTGAAAGCATCCGATTTAAAATCCTCCTGGTTATCTACATCGATGATGCTGACAATCTCGTGTCCGCGACTAAGGGCAATCTTCTCGATTTCCTTACCCATTCTTCCATAACCGATTAATGCTATTTTCATTCTTTCTTCTGTTTTAATTCACTTTATCAACATTTTATAGGTCGCAAAGGTAATGTTTTTCTTACATTTGCGGGCAATATTAACTTCTTGTTAACAATGGAACTACTATTGCATTATGTCTGGAAGCATAAAATCTTTCCTTTGAAGATGCTTCGGACGACTACCGGCAAGCCGGTTGAGGTGATAGATGCCGGACTACCGAACACGAATGCAGGCCCCGACTTCTTTAATGCCAAACTGAAAATAGACGGTACCCTCTGGGTGGGAAACGTTGAAGTACATACTGTTGCCTCCGACTGGATGCGGCATGGGCACGATAAAGATGTTGCTTATGATAATGTGATCCTGCATGTAGCGGAGACTGTAGATTGCGAAGTGTTTCGTGCGAACGGTGCATCGGTACCCCAGTTGCAGCTTTCTTGCCCCGAGTCCATCCGTCGGCACTATACCGAGCTGAGCCATGCGGAGATTTATCCTCCTTGCTATTCCATATTAGCTTCTCTTCCGAAATTAACAGTCCATTCTTGGCTTTCTGCTTTGCAGGTGGAACGCTTTGAACAGAAGGCCCGTGTTATTGCCGCCCGATTGGAGCATTGCAATAATCATTGGGAAGATGTATTCTTCATTACCTTGTCCCGTAACTTTGGTTTCGGGCTGAATGGGGATGCTTTTGAGGCATGGGCCAATCATTTACCTTTCCGGGCGATAGATAAGCACCGAGATAATCTCTTTCAGGTGGAAGCTTTCTTCTTCGGACAAGCGGGGCTGCTGGATGAGGAATTGCCGGATGAGGATGAATATTACCGGAAGTTACAGAAAGAGTTCAGCTATTTGCAGCATAAGTTTGAATTATCAGCTCCAATGCCCGCCACCCAATGGCGTTTTCTCCGTTTGCGTCCCGGCAATTTTCCCCATGTCCGGCTGGCACAGTTGGCAAGCCTATATTATAGGGAACGTTCGTTGTTCTCCCGCATCATGGAAGCGGAAACGCTGGAAGCTGTCCGGAAACTACTGACTGTTAGTACCTCTCCGTATTGGGAAGAGCATTTTAATTTTAAAAAGACTTCTCCCAGACAGGAAAAACAAGTCGGAAAGAATGCACAAAACCTGATTGTGATTAACACTGTCATTCCTTTCCTCTATGCTTACGGTTTGCATAAAGCAGACGAAGCACTCTGCGAACGTGCCACCCGTTTTCTTGAGAGCCTGAAGGCAGAAGATAATCACATCATTCGCCATTGGAGTGGGGCAGGGCTGCCTGTATCTACTGCTGCCGACTCGCAAGCCTTACTGCAACTTCAGAAAGAGTATTGCGATAAGAAAGACTGTCTGCGCTGTCGCTTTGGGTTTGAGTATCTGCGGCAAAAATAAGCTTGCTTATTTTTGTATCGCTTTCGGATTTTGCATTATCTTTGCGCCTGATTAATAACCCCTTTGACATTGTAACCAGATGAAGGCAATTCACTTTGTATTTTGTCTTTTTGCGGTACTTATGCTGACGACTATGAATGGTCATGCTGCCGCAACTAATGAGGACTTCCAAGTATTCCTCAAGAAATTTACTTCTAGTGCCTCTTTCCAGTATTCCCGTATCAAGTTTCCGCTGAAAACTCCCATTGCCCTGTTAGAGGAAGATGGTGAGACGGAGAAAACTTTTCCGTTTACACGTGAGAAGTGGGCTTTGCTGGGCGAAGATGCATTCAAAGAAGAGCGTATCACAGACGAGGAAGGAGGAGTTTATGTCTCCCGTTTCACAGTAAACAACCCCAAACATAAAGAATTTGAGGCAGGTTATGATGAGTCGGAAGCTTCCCTTCGTGTGGTGTTCGAACTAATTGACGGAAAGTGGTATGTCACCGATTGCTATACCGATTGGTATAACTTCGATCTTCCTATCAGTGAGTTGCCGGAAACTATCACTATGATAGAAGAAGAGAATAAGGCCTTTGAGGAGATGCATCCTTAAATTACTAAAATATACTTTTTCTGTACGATTTATGTGTCTTTTTCTCTAAAAAGTACCGTTTCTTTGCAATGTGGAAATATTGTAAACGAAACTAATACCGGAAATGACACATTCAACTTTCATACATATTCTGTGGAAATGTATTTTCCTTGTTCTCCCTTGTACTTTATTGGCGCAAGAGCGCGCTTCCTTAGGTCATTGGATTGCCGAAGACCAGTCGGGAATGATGGACTTCACTATCCGTGAAGATACGCTTGAACTTATTGTCCCCGAAGGGCTTACTTTATGGTATAAAGACCGCCTGACCGGTGATTATGAAATCAGTTATCATATTTGCATGGTGATGAATGGCGGAGAACACGACCGCCTGAGCGACATGAACTGTTTCTGGGCTGCAAATGATCCGAAACACCCCGGCAAATTATTAGCCCGCTCCACTTGGCGAAATGGTATCTTCCGTAATTATAATACATTGAATCTGTTCTATGTAGGCTATGGTGGTAATGATAATACCACTACCCGTTTCCGTCGTTACTACGGTCAGTTTTACGATATAGATGAAGCTCGCATCAAACCTTTGATTAAAGAATATACCGATCCCGTTCATCTATTGAAGCCGAACCGGTGGTATCATATCCGGATTCGTGTTCGAAATAATAGCACCACTTTCTTAGTAGATGATGAGGAACTTTTCCGTCTGCCTCTTGAAGCCGGTGCAGGCGGTGGACATTTTGGCTTGCGCCTTCTTCAAAATCATGTCCGCTTCACGAATTTCCGTACCGAACATTTGAATTAACTCTATTAATATTCTCATACCATGATGACGAAACTTAATCTGATGAAATCTACCCTTGTTGCTGCATGTACTGTACTATTTTCCTTTAACCTGTCGGCACAGATTGTAAGGAATGAACGGTTACTCTCTTTTGAACAACCCGAGCTTCCTACCGGTTTAAGCGCAACGAAAGCCACGCTCGGCATCAGCGACCGACATTATAAAGACGGTACACACAGTTTGCGATGGACCTTCGAACCTGGCTCTGTGTTGACTCTTCAGCGTGATCTGAAGTTCGAGAAGAAAGACCCTACCGGAAAAGATACTTACCTTTCCGCTTTCATTGTTTGGGTGTACAACGCAAAAGCCCAAGATACTACTATTGAGTTTGAATTCTTGAAAGACGGAAAGAAGTGCACTTCTTTTCCTTTCGGTATTAACTTCACCGGCTGGCGTGCTGCCTGGGTCTGCTATGAGCGTGATATGCAAGGTATTCCTGAATCCGGGATGAATGAACTGCGCATCATTGCACCTGATGTAAAAGGAGAGCTGTTCATTGACCATCTGATAACTGCCAGTAAGGTGGATGCCCGTCAGCAAACAGCCGATGTGCAGGTACCCTTCGTTAATAAAGGAACCACCAACCATTGGCTGGTGATTTATGAACACTCCCTGTGGAAACCGGAAATAGCCCTTACTCCGGTTAGTGAGAAGGACAGACAAGATATGCAGTTGATGGAAAAACGTTTCCGTGATATGCTTTATACTCCTTCTAAACTTACAGAAAAAGAGATGGAAGGCATTCGTAAGAAATATGATTTCTATGGGATTACTTACAAGGAAGGTGTTGTAAGCGGACTACCCATCTTCATGGTACGACAGGCAGAAGCTTACGAACGTATGTATCCCAACTGGGATAAAGGTATGTTCACCAAGTTAGGGATGGAGATGAGTGAGTATTTCAATCTGATGCGCCGGATAGCCTATGCCTATAACAATGCTTCGGATGCTGTGACAAAGGATGAACTGAAACAGAAGTTCCTGGCCATGTACGACCATATCACCGATCAGGGAGTAGCCTATGGCAGTTGTTGGGGGAATATCCATCATTACGGATACAGCATGCGCGGTTTGTATGTGGCCTATTTCCTGATGAAAGACGTATTGAGGGAAACCGGAAAGCTGAATGAAGCGGAACGCACCTTGCGTTGGTATGCCATTACCAATGAAGTATATCCTAAACCCACGATCAATGGCATTGATATAGATACTTTCAATACACAGACACAGGGCCGCATGGCAAGTATCCTGATTATGGAAGATACCCCTGAAAAGCTTCAATACCTCCGTTCTTTCTCCCGCTGGATAGATTATGGTTGCCGTCCGGCACTCGGATTGGCCGGTTCTTTCAAAAAAGATGGTGCTTGTTTCCATCATCGCAATAACTATCCGGCTTATGCGGTCGGCGGTCTGGATGGTGCCACAAATATGATTTATCTGTTGAGCGGAACAGGATTCAAAGTATCTGAAATAGCACACGAAACAGTAAAGAATGTATTGCTCACCATGCGTTTCTATTGTAATACCAAGCAATGGGCTCTTTCCATGTCAGGACGCCATCCCAATGGAAAGGGACAATTGATCCCCGTACAATATGCTACTTTGGCATTAGCTGGCACTCCCGATGGGAAACAAAAATACGATCCAGAATTGGCTGCTGCTTATCTGCGTCTGGTTTCTTATACGGAAACTCCTGATAAGAATGCTCCTGACTATCTGCCGAAGGCATCTACCGCTTACGAACAAAAGCTAAAACAGCTATTTGAAGCACAGGGATTCCGCCCCGAACCCAATCCGCAAGGTAATCTGGCGTTAGGGTACGGTTGTGTTTCAGTACAGCGCCGGGATAACTGGGCAGCTGTGGTACGCGGACATTCCCGTTACCTTTGGGCAGCAGAACATTATCTGGATGCCAACTTCTTCGGTCGTTATTTGGCTCACGGCAGCATGCAAATATTAACCGGAAAGCCCGATGAAATGGTTACTTTTACCACCAGTGGCTGGCAAGAAGCAGGATTCGATTGGAACCGTTTCCCCGGTACGACGACTATTCATTTACCATTCGATCAGCTTCGCGCTAAAGTGATGAATGTAGATACTTTCTCCGGCATGGAAGAAATGCTTTATTCCGATGAGGCTTTTGCTGGTGGCTTGTCTCAGGCGAAATTAAATGGTAACTTCGGTATGAAGCTTCATGAGCATGACAAGTACAACGGCTCACACCGTGCCCGCAAGTCTTATCACTTCTTCAATGGAACGATTGTATGTCTGGGTACGGATATTGAGAATACAAATGAAGAGTTCCCGACAGAGACTACCGTTTTCCAATTGGCAGCCACTACTCCCGAAATGCATGATTACTGGGCAGCTTATAAAAGTGACGGACAGACCTATATCGATCCTAACGGAGTAGGTTATTATTTGTCGAAAAACTCGATGAAAGTGGCAAAATATGAAAAGAATTTCCCACAAGTTACCGTAGGTGAACGTAATCCGAAACCTACTTCCGGTGATTGGGTTTCATTGGTATTAGAGCATGGAAAGGCTCCGAAAGGTGCTTCCTATGAATATGCTGTCCTGCCCCGTACGGATGCAGTTTCCTTGAAAGCTTTCGCAAAGAAACCGTCTTACAGGGTATTGCAACAGGATCACAACGCTCATATCGTTCGTTCTCTGACTGATAAGCTGACCTCATACGTACTTTTTGAAACACCACAGGCATTGCCTGAGGAGGGATTGCTGCAGAAAGCCGATACTTCCTGCCTCGTCATGATACGTGAAGACAGAGATAAACTTTTATTGACCGTTTCCCAACCGGACCTGGCACTGTACCGGGGTTCGAGTGACGAGGCCTTTGACAAGGATGGCAAACGCATAGAACGCAGCATCTATTCACGTCCCTGGATTGACAATGATAGTGGTGAAATACCTGTAACCGTTACTTTAAAGGGTGAATGGAATGTTGCAGAAACTCCCTATTGCAAAATGATTTCCAAAGATAAGCAGCAAACGGTTCTGCGTTTTATATGTAGGGATGCCGCCAGCTTCGATGTGGAGCTGAAGAGATAATGAAATTAATCCTTAAAATAGCGCTGTGATGAAAGTAAAGAATATAATGTTGTGTGCAACGGCTCTCGCTCCTTCCTTGGTTTGGGCGAAAGAGTTGCCTAATATCATCTATATTGTAACCGATCAGCAGACCGCCTCTGCGATGAGTTGCATGGGAAACGATGACTTGCATACCCCGAATATGGATAAGCTGGCACAGGCAGGTATCCTGTTCCGTAATGCCTATTGCTCTACGCCCCTGAGTGGGCCTGCCAGAGCGGCTATGTTTACAGGCTATACTTCGCACGAAGTAGGACTTGCCCGAAACGGTACGCCGATACCGGACTCATTGCGTACCCGGACTTTGGGAACATTGATGCAGGATGCCGGTTATGATTGTATCTATGCCGGTAAATGGCATGTACATACAGCCTCCATGCCGGATAAAGAGTTCGGTTTTACTACTATCCATCCTCATAGTGATAATGGGCTGGCAGAAGCCTGTGTCGGTTTTCTGGAACAAAAACATACCAAACCCTTTTTCCTTGTGGCTGGATTCGATAACCCGCATAATATCTGTGAGTACGCGCGTAGCCAGAATTTGCCTTGGGGAAATATAGAAGACCTTCCACAGAATGAGTGGCCGGGACTACCTCTTAATTTCGCTAAGAATCCCTATGACGCTGATGTTATCAGTTATGAGCAGAGCTTGAATTATTCGGCTTATCCTACCCGTAACTACACTCCGGATGATTGGCGCCGTTACCGGAGCCTCTATTACCGTCTGGTTGAAAAGGTGGATGCAGAAATCGGTAAGATTCTGAATGCTGTGGACAAACAGGACTTATGGAAGAATACAGTCGTGATATTCACCAGTGATCATGGCGACGGAGTGGGAGCACACCATTGGAACCAGAAATCGGCTTTGTATGAAGAGGTGGTAAATATCCCTTTGATTGTAACCTTACCGGGGAAGAAGAATGCCGGCAAGGAGATGCCGCAACTCGTGAATAATGGTGTGGATTTCTTTGCAACAGTTTGTGACTGGACAGGTATCCGGCTTCCTGAAGGCCTGCATGGTGTCTCTTTCAGACCGTTGGTAGAGAAAGCCGATCCGTCGTTGAAGCATCAGGACTACATTGTGACTGAAACCACTTTCGATAAAGGCGGGAACACACGTGGCTGGGCTTTACGTACCTCTCGCTACAAATATGTGTTGTACGACAAAGGTCTTTATCGTGAACAACTCTTTGATATGGAAAAAGACCGCGGTGAAATGCGCAATCTCGCCATCGAGGAGAGATACAAAGAGATCCTGCTGCAACACCGTGAGTACCTGCACGACTGGATGAAATTGCATCATGTAGCGCAGATACGTAAAGATGTACATACGATTCCGGGCGTAAATCCGGAATAAGATCAATGATTACCCCAACAAGCTGCGGACTGCCGCCTGGTAAGTTTCCAGCTTGTTGGACTTATGAATTGCTTTTTTTGCTTTCCGGTCTCCATCCGGCATTAGATATTCCCAGAAGTTCTTCATTTTTGTCAGCAGCTGTTTGTCTCCCCCTTCCAGAAGATTACCATACTGGGCAAATACATCAGCATGGAACAGTCTGAGTCTCTCCTGCATATCCTTTTCGGAAAGCGGATGTCCCTGTTGATACTCCAAAGCTAAGGCGGGATTGGCAAGCAGTCCACGACCTATCATGATACCTGCCAGTTGTGGGAAACGTTCTCTGATGGCCTGTATATCTTCTACTGTAAGTAAATCACCGTTATAAATAAGCGGATGGCGGCATTCGTTGTAGAAGGCTTCAAAGTCTTTTAAGTCGACTTCCCCCTTATATTGTTGTTTACCCAGTCGGGGATGCATGATGATATGTGTCAGTGGCAGTTCATTCAGCAAGGGTAGCAAAGCCAGACATTCTTCCGCATTCTCCCAACCCAACCTCATCTTGACAGAGAACTGAAGGTCGGGGTGATTCTTTATGGCAGCAGTCAGCAACTCCCGTACCTCTTCGGGATAAGGAAGCATTCCTGAACCATTGTGCCGTTTAGCCAAAAGAGGGAAAGGACATCCCAGATTTATGTCCACATTCTTATATCCTTTTTCGATGAATAGGGCAATTATCTGCTCCATTTTGTCCACATCGGGCGCAATGAGTTGCGGAATAAGCTGCACGCCACGGTTGTTTTCCAAAGCAATCTCGCGCATGTCTTTTTTTCGGATTTCTCCGTGCTCTACACGTACAAAAGGGGTATAATAGCTCTCTATACCACCGAATATACGGGCATGCGCTTGTCGGTAAATAGCCTCGGTGTAACCTTGCAACGGGGCAAAATGAATGGGGAGGGTACTCTGCATATCAATCAGTTATTCAATATTTCTGCAAAGGTAACTATTTTAGCGGAATAACCATGTTCATTAAAATCATACCTGAACTATACTTGAGCCATACTTGCTCCGTACCAATCCCATACTTTCTCCGTGTAGAGGTACCTCTGAGTGGAGAATGTACGGAGCAAGTCTGGTCTAAGTATAGCTCAAGTCTGGCTCAGGTATGTAGCCGAGTAATTACTACAAATATTCTTTCGTGATTCTCAATTTTGCTGTAGGCTGAATTCTACAGGTTGTCCATGTTGGCAATGAACAGTGAGAATGGTATTCTTTCCGTCTGCTGTCAGGGTTACTTTTTCATTGGGCGTACTGATTTTCCATTTTCCTTTTAATTCCAGTCTCTTTTCAAGAACGCGGCTGGGATTTTTGGTGGTATATGCCTTTTCCTCAATATTTAGGTTGGGATCGCAAACGCTCATAATGAAATTCGCTTTGTCCCTCCTATACATAACCATCGTTTCTGCCGGAATAAGACTAAGCAGGCTATCCCGTTGCGAGCGATAGGTTTCGAAGACAGCATAGGCGGTAATATCAGTTAATCGGTCGTGTACGATATGTGCACTGTCATTCCGTTGTAATACTTCGTATGTTTGCGCAGCCTCATAGTTTTTTAATTCCTGATCGGTTGGCTGTATCCATACGAGGTATTCATACGTTCCATTTTTAGGGGCTTTTCCATGTTCAATCCATGCTGAAGCGAAAGTGCCCTGTGTTACAGCGCGTGTTTTTTCATGACGGGATTCTTGTTTTGTGATCTGTATTTGTACATTACCGTCTTTCACGAAATAATGGTTATTGTAACCGTCCCGGATGGAAAGTAACTTTTCAGTAGTACCGGAAAGTTTCTTTTTGAAGCCAATCTCTTTTTCTTCTTCTCCGTTAACGAGGATGGTGCTTTTTCCTTTTTGGAATGTACTCTGGAAGAGAGTTGTTTCGGTTGGATATTCATTATTGCTGTTATGAATACCTGTTCCTAAACAGATCATCCTGTTTTCAAAACAGAAGACTGATTTGCGGGCTACGAAATCCGGGGTGAAGTTTTTCAGTTCACGTTCCATCAGTTTCGTAACAAACATGCCGTTTTTCCCTTCCAGTGAACTACTGCCTGAGAAATTTTCTTTGGAATGTGCCATGGTAGTTCCCGGTAGCGGGCTATCCAGCAATTCGAATGGTAAGTGGATGGTTGTAGTTCCCGGTAGGCGATTCCAATCCCAACCGTTCTCATCGTAACCGCTGGAAAGGCGTGAGGGGTATCCCATAATCTGGACGGAACCATAACTCTGATAACGTCCGTAGCGGTTATCTTTCCGGTAAATCTCAGATCCCCAGACGTCAGTGGTATACCCTTTTAAGGTTACCATCCAATCGCTTCTCCGGAAAATACCTGCCGCCCCATAGTTATATACAAAAAATCCTTGTGGGGCAGAGGCGGGAGTGATACCTTGCGTTTTGAAGTAACGCGCTTCGGGGGTATCCTTTTCACAAAGCCGTAGATAGTCTGCTGCCAGATGATGATCGAAGGCATTACCTTCTCCTGATAAGTCTCCTGACAAGGCAAGATAAGCAAAAGCAGCTACATCATCCGCTTTCATCGAGCCGCCGAAAGGATGTCGTCCGCTGATGCCAACTCCCCACTCATATTTGTTGGAGTAGTTACGCATGGCAATAAAGGCGGATTTCAGTACTTGACGGGCTTCTTCGGTAGGTTCATAGACCGTTTTATTGGTTAAGGAGATGAATTGTCCTACCATGGCTAACACACCTGTGGTATAGGCCGGATAGAAACCGCCATGGTGAAAAGTGGTTCCGTCTACTTTGATGCCTCCGATAGTGCCCGGAGTGTATTGAAGAGAAGAGGATACCCAACGGGAAAGGCCTTTCAGTGCGCGTACTCGTTCCCGCTCGTCAGTGAACAGCAGTGCTGAAACTGTTTTAGCCATTAAAAGAGTATGCCAACTGTCCAGCAATTCATCTCTGCCGTATTGATAAGGCCGACGGGTTTCTTGCAAGGCAGACCAGAAAATGAGGGTAGACAAGATATTATCCCGGTTGGGAGTCTTCCAGATAGCGTCGCGCATTAACCAGGCTGTAGTATATATTTTCCGTACTTGATAGCCGTAATGATGATTGGTTCCCATTCCGCTACCGAAAGAGAATCCCTGATTGATGGCGAACTCCCAGACAGTGAAGTAATTCTGACGGGAAGATTCGGAATGATTGTAATAAGCATCGTAAGCGAATCCGGAGAGCATTGTTTCCAAGTCATTCCAGGATATTTCTCCTTTAGAACGGTCCAGTTCATCGGGAGTCAGGATAGGAGCACCTGTGAATCCTGTTCCGGAGCGCTGAATATTGGTTTTCTGAAAAACATCGTATGCTTTGGAGACTGCTTCTTTCGGTGCTTTTTGAATATCGAGGGCGGTGGTCAACCGTTGTTCCACTGTGCACAGTTCCTCTTTTTCTGCTTGAGTGAGGGTGGCAGGTAGTGGGATATCATACTTATATTGTTCCCATTGCCAAACCCGGCACCAATGCCACAGGTCACGATAGGAAAGGGAGTTATTGTAAGGTATTTGCAAGTCGGGGGTAGTACGGTCGTTCATCTTTTTCACAGGGAAAGTCAAACGGTCCAGAAATATGCGGCCTTTTCGTTCAGGGGCTATCAGGCGATAACTTGCTATTTCTTTGTTTTGTTTATTTCCTTTCATGTGTTGGAAGCCAATCCAGCAAGCGCGCCAGCCAGCCGATGCCAACTGAAAACTGAACCAATAAGACACATCTCCTTGGGGGGAAAGGAACTCAAAACGAATGGAATCTTGCTGGGGGACTTCATTATAAATCCATAAAGTTATTCCGTATGAATTTTCCATTTGTTCATCAAGGGTGAGAAGCTGTTCCAGAGAAACATTGAGTTTGGAACCGGAATGGAAATCCCATTCCAGGCTTTGTTTCCCTTCTTTATAATACCGGGTGGACAGGGCGATTTTTCCCTTATCGGCTGTTGTAAACTCTTTGGGGATTTCTGTCTCAAAACCTATGAATTGAGCAAAAGATACTTGGCTGCATAGCAACGCAAGGGTGAATAGCAAGTGTTTTCTGGTCATAAGGTATATTGTTTTTTAAAAGTTATAAAAGAGGAGAGGAACCTCACGGTCACTCTCCTCCACACATATCAAATTGATTAAGGTCTATTTGATTTCATTTTAAGGTTAGAAGTTCTGTGTAATTAAATGATTATTTCCAATATTTGTTTTGTTCCAATTTGGTGTTTACACCCAGTTCCTTGGTGGGGATAGGAAGGAACTGGTTCTTTTCAGTTGTATTACTTACATACTGAGCCGCTCCTTTGGCATTGTTGGCAGTAGACCAACGTGCGTCATTGACTGCTGCTCCCAAATTCTCTTTGATAGCCTTGTAGTAAATGCCCCAACGTACCAGGTCGTACTTGCGAAGAGACTCAAAGCAAAGTTCACGACCGCGTTCATCACGGATCAATTTCTGGAAGTCACCGTATGACAAATCTTTCACTTCGTCAATTCCTGCACGTTTACGTACTTCGTTGATACATGTGTAAGCTAATACTGTAGGGCCTTGGTTTGCTTCGTTTTCAGCTTCAGCGAGCATAAGCAGTACATCAGCATAACGCAGGAGACAATAGTTCTCTTGAGTATAGTTCTTATGCTTAGGGCTGCTGCTCTCCCATTCACGACGGTATTTGCCACAACGACGGTCTACAATCTGATTATCTTTCCAAGCAACCTGTACATCTTTGTTATTGAGTTTGTAAGGTGCCATAGCAAGATCGCGGCGAGCATCTTTTGCATCATACAAATCCCACAGAATCAAACTACCGGCATAGAATGCATACGTATAACCGGCGCCTATTCCTGCAGAGTTTTCCTGAAGGTTGCCGATTACATTACCGATACGGCTTTCAGTATAACTACCGTCGTCACGTGTTCCAACAAATTCTACTTCCCACATGCTTTCATTGTATGTAGTCTCATATTTGTCGGAAGCTAAGGCTTTCCACATGGCATATACATCCGGGTTCAGCTTATGTTTTTTAGAGTCGTATACTGCTTTAGCATACTTGGCAGCTTTTTCATAATATGGCTTTCCACCTTTTGATGGTTCGCCTGCACGCCACAAACATACGCGGGCCAGAATACCTTCTACTACAGTTTTCTTTACATGAGAAGGAGACTGATCATAGCTACTGTTATCTACCATATCGAGGCAGTCTTCCATTTCCTGAATGATCCAGTCGAGTGCTTCGGCGTGGGGGGTAGCCTCCAGACTGCTGACGGTGATATCTTTTACTGTTTCTTTGCGGATAGGCACTTCATACCAACCTTGCACCAGTAAGAAGTGGTAGTAAGCACGCAGGAATTTAGCTTCTCCCTTAATACGTGTTTTCACATTATTGTCAGAGATGCTGGCTGCATCTATATTATCGAGCAGTACATTGGCATTGTTGATGCCTGAGTAAAGAGATTCCCATGTATACCATAAATCAGTATTACCTGTATTGTGTGAATTAGCAACTACTGCATTGGTCTGGTTTGCACGATAGTAATAGCTCAAGTCATCGGTATTGGACAGCATACAGGAGTAACGGTTTCCATATACATGCTCTGCTGCCATTGTCCAGTATACGCCGGCCAGTGCCATTGTACAGTCAGTTTCATTTTTATAGAATGTTTCGGGCGCTACAAAGTCGTAAGGCTTGGTGTCGAGCATGTCACAACCCGCCATAGAAGCAACTATTGCTAGGATGCAGGCTTTTTTGAAGATATTCTTGATACTTTTCATATTAGTTTCTTGATTTTAGGTGATTAGAAGGTTATGTTAACACCGAGTGAAGCGTTGAATGAACGTGGATAAGCGGACCAGTCGAAACCGGGGGTCAATACACTGTTACGCGTAGAAACCTCAGGGTCGGAACCGGAATAACCTGTAATGGTAGCTATATTCTCTGCCGAAATAAAGAGTCTGGCTGCACTGATACCCAAAGAACGCAAAGTGTTAGGCGTGAAGTTGTAGCCCAGTGAAATGGTCTTTAACTTCAGGAACGAACCGTCTTCCACATACAGAGAACTGTAATATTCTGCACCGATAGCTCTTGCACGCGGCATGTTGCTGGTGGGATTCTCAGCGCTCCAACGGTTTGTATAAGAGGCGAACATATTCGTATTCTTCTTAGCTTGCGGGTTTTCAAACACCATACGGTTGGCATTCAAAATGTCGTTACCATAGCTCCATTGCAGGAAGATGTTGAGATCCCAGTTCTTGTAAATGAAGTTATTGCTGAAACCACCCGTGTGCTTGGGTTGTCCGTTACCAATAATTGTACGGTCGGCATCAGTAATTAAATTACCGTCCTTGTCGCTCAGCTTTTTGTATTTCGGGTCACCCGGTTGTGCGGCATCCGAGATACGAACTACGTCATCTTTCAGTGTGTAGACGGTCTTTCCGTTTGCATCTACCGAAGTGTTGAAGTCTTCATACTTGTAAGTGCCATCATAGATGAAACCATACATACTTCCGGCTGCATCACCTTTCTTGCTGATGTAAGCAGGCATTGTTCTGTATTTATTATCCCAATTGACGAAGCTGATCATATCATCCTGTCCATCGTTGAGCTCTACAATCTTATTACTGTTGAAGGCAATGTTGAAGTTAGAGGTCCATGTGAAGTTCTTTTCTTTGATGTTTATGGTTTCCAGAGTGAGCTCAAAACCTTTATTACGCAACTTACCAACATTCAGTGTAGCACTGGAGTAACCGGAGCTTGCCGGAACGTCTGCGCCCAACAACAGGTCTTTGGTAGTTTTGATGTAGTAGTCCATCGTCACGTTGATGCGTCCGTCAAAGAAGCCTAAATCCAAACCAAGGTCATATTGCTCGGTTGTTTCCCATTTCAGTTTTTCGTTGGCCATAGAGCCTAATACATAACCGGGATAGAAAGAACTGTCCCAAGGATACTTGTACACATTAGAGCTAGTCACCAATTGTGCCATGTAGTCGAAGTCACCGATACGGTTGTTACCTGTGAGACCCCAGCTTACGCGCAATTTACCATTAGACAACCAAGGCAGTGGATTGGAAACAAACTTTTCGCGTCCGAAAGCCCAAGCTAATGAAGCCGATGGGAAATAGCCCCAACGATTGTCCGGAGAGAACTTGGAAGAACCATCGGTACGCATAGATGCTGTAACATAATACTTGGATGCATAGTTGTAGTTGATACGTCCCAGATAAGATATCATGGCATTTTCGCCTTGTGATGCCGTTACAACCGGAGTAGCAGAACCTTTACCGATACCGGACATACCGAAAGCCTCGTTTGTAATCTGTTCCTGGGTGATGCTGCTGAGGTAACTTGTATATTTCTGGAAAGTGGCACCCACCAAAGCATTCAGGTTATGGTCGTTCTTGGCATATACATATGACAATGTATTTTCGTTCAGGTAGTTTCTTGTCTCCTGTTGTCTCAGGAATGCATTGATACCTTTGCTTCGTGTATTGGACGGATGCGTATTACCGGTACTGGTTTGGCTTCCGTTGAATTCTTCTCTTTTGATGTCACGACCGGTATATCCGGCAGTAGTTTTAAACTTCAGGTTCTTGATGATTTCCCATTCTACGCCTAAGTTAGCTTGCAGATGGTTGGTTGTGGTACGACGGAACTCATTCTTTGCAGAGAGTACCGGGTTGAAACGGTAGTCATTACTCATGTCCACATCGCTATCGTACAGTTCGGCCAGAAGATCGGAACCGGAAGGAGAAACCGGACGATAACCCCATACGCTATACATCAGTGAGTTGGATACTGTCGTTTCTGCGGTGGAAGGATTGGGACCGTTCTGCACGTTGCTTGCAAAGTTTGCATTTGCATTGATCTTTATGCTCTTATTGATTCTTTGGTTGAAGTTAAAACGGCCCTGGTAACGAGAGAGGTCAGAGTTGATGATGACACCCTGTTGGTTGCTGTAAGAGAGTGATGCAGAGTAGTCCATTTTATCGCTGCCACCACTTAAACCTACATAGTGGTTGTGGCTGATAGCTGTACGATAAACTTCGTCCTGCCAATCATAGCTCTTGAAGTTTTTATAATCATCGAGAGTGATACCATCTTTCAGATAGTAGTAAGCAAACTCATCCACTTTTTCTCCATCTACTTCTTTGGTGTTTCCTTCCATGATTTCCTTTTGCAGGTTGACGAAGTCGTAACCGTTCATCATATCCATTGTGTTCTTAACCTTGCTTACGCTGACACTACCATTATAAGTAAGAGTAGCTTTTCCGGCTTTACCCTTCTTGGTTGTGATGATAACAACACCATTGGCACCACGAGAACCGTAGATCGCTGTTGCAGAAGCATCTTTCAATACGTCGATGGATTCAATATCGTTCGGGTTGAGGGCGCTCATTCCGGAAGTCTCACTTGGGAAACCGTCGATAACGTATAGCGGAGCAGTACTCTGAGTCAAAGAACCGGCGCCACGGATTACGATATTGAAGTTGTCGCCCAGACCACCATCTGTAGAAGATACCTGTACACCGGCGATACGTCCGCCCAGTGTTTCTGCTACGTTGTTGATAGGGGTTTTGGTCAAGTCGCTCATATTAGCCTTACCGATAGCTCCGGTTAAGTCGCGACGTTTTACGTCACCATAACCAACAGCCACAACGACTACCTCATCCAATGCCTGCGCATCTTCTTGCAGAGTAACATTGAAAGTCTTTTGGTTTCCAACTTTAATTTCTTGAGTTTTATAACCTACAAAAGAGAATTGCAGGATATCAGAGGATTTAACATTGTCCAGTTTAAAACTACCGTCGAGTGTAGTGATAGTTCCGTTAGTAGTTCCTTTTACAACGACGCTGACTCCGGGAAGTTCTCCCATAGCATCAACAACTTTACCTGTAACTTGGCTACCTGTCTGTGCTTGTACGCCTAATACGCAGCAGAGAAAAGTTGCCAATAGAATTAAGGTTACTTTCTGTTTCATAAATATTAAATTAATTAGTTATTAAAAAGGTTGTTCTTTCTCGTTAAACGACTCGAATCACAATGCAAATGTATGTGATTGGATAGAAGGCGACTTTCGCTAATAGTTCGCAAAAAGTACGAATTTGTACATTCTCGATAGAGAAGACCTGTTCTGTACGATTCCTTACCTTATCCCTTGGTTCTTACCAGCTTTCACCTGCTCTAGTAATGCTGAAAGTTCTTTTACCTTCTCCGGATGCATTGCTGCAACATTGTCTTTTTCCGATGGATCGATGGAAATATTGTACAGTTGGGGTTCGGGATTATTTCCTAATTCCATCTTCGTCCAATATTCGGTGGCGGGCTTATCGCTCGGTTCGATGTATTTCCATGTTCCTTGAATAATTGATAAGGTATTATTCAGATTCTGCTGTACTACATAATCACATCCGGTATTATCTTTCCCTAAGAAAGTAGACAGTTGGTCACGGCTGTCGGGAGCGACGGTTGTGGGGGTAAGTGGATGGTTCAGTAAGGTAGCCAAGGAGGCATACACGTCGATCATAGAGAACAAAGCTTGTTGTTTGCAAGGCTGAATACCAGCAGGCCAACGTACAATGAAGGGAATACGCGTTCCGGCTTCATAAGCACTATACTTACCGCCACGGTATTGTTTCATAGGAGTATGGCCGTTCAGCAATTCGAAAGCCTGATCCTGATAGCCGTCGTCAATAACGGGACCATTATCGCTACAGAACACAAAGATGGTATTATCTGCAAGGTTCAGACTATCCAGAGTATTCATAATCTCGCCTACAGTCCAATCCAGTTGCAGGATTACGTCGCCACGGGTTCCCATGCCGCTCTTGCCGGCAAAACGGGCATGAGGTACGCGAGGAACGTGTACGTCTTGTGTACCCATATACATGAAGAAAGGTTCGTCTTTATGTTTTATGATAAAGTCTTTGGCTTTACCGGTGATGACATCTGCAATGTCTTCATCTACCCAAAGAGCCGATTTTCCACCGGTCATCCAGCCGATACGGGGAATACCGTTTACGATTGTATTATTATGCCCCTGGCTGGGTTTCAGTTTTACGAGTTCGGGATTTTCCAGTCCGGTAGGCCAGTCACCTACTTTATGGTTGTAATTGACGGTAATGGGGTCGTTGGGATCTAAACCTACAACGTGTCCGTTCTCTACGAATACACAGGGCACACGATCTACTGTGGCGGGAATGATGTATTCGTAATCAAATCCTATATCTTGGGTATTCGGCTTGATAAGATGGTTGAAGTCTGTACCTCCTTTAGGGCCAAGTCCCAGATGCCATTTACCAACGGCTCCGGTAGCATATCCTTCTGCCTTAAACATGTCAGCCATGGTGACACAAGCTGTATCAATAATAAGCTCGGAGTTGCCGGGGGCGATTCCTGTATTTTCCTGTCGCCAGGGATACATACCTGTCAGCAGACCGAAGCGGGAAGGGGTACTGGTGGAAGAAGTGGCATAGGCATTAGTGAACTGTACACCTTGTCCGGCAAGGCGGTCGATATTGGGGGTACTTATTTTAGTGGCGCCATAGCAACTCAGGTCACCGATACCCAGGTCGTCGGCAATCAGGTAGATAACATTAGGTTTCTGACGGGTAGTGTCGGCTGCTTCTTTCTTCGACGGATTTCCGCATCCGGCTATCAGGGCTGCGCCCGGAAGAAGGGACCATAAAGGAGAAAAATGTTTCATAGCTCTTTGACTTTAGATTGTTATTTCTGAGGTCAAAGGTAGTGGCTTTTCCGGAATTGAGTGTATAAGGGAATACAAGGGAAGGACGAAAATGTACATAATGCTAATGAGAACGCTGGAATATACAACAGAAGAAGATATTCTCTCCTTATAGAGAACCTTTTCTCAACAGGGTGAGAGTTTTTTCTCAATACGATGAGAATAGATTCTCTGTTTGATGAGAAAAGATTCTCACCATGGTGAGAAAGATGAGAAGGTTAATACGGCTTATTAACCTTCTTCGTCTTCTTCATCCTTGCTGCCTGTATCCGCATCCTCTCCTTTGCGATAAGCCAACGGACTTACATGGTATACATCCTTGAAACACTTTGAGAAGTAGCGGGAAGAGCTGAATCCGATCTTGTCTGAGATTTCGGTAATGTTCAGTTCCGGATTGTTCCGTAACATCAAGGCACCTTTCTTCAGGCGAATGGTCAGGATGAAATCATTCGGTGTTTGTCCGGTGATGGCCTTCAGCTTGGTGAACAGGTTGGTACGGGCCATTGCCATTTCACGGGCGAAGATATTGACATTGAATTCCGTATTATCCAGATTCTTTTCAATGATGCTGATAGCACGATCCAGGATTTCCTTATCTATCGGGTTCGTTGCCAGCATCTGGGCATAGGCTTGCGGTTGCTTGCTGAACTTCTCTTGTAGGAGGATACGTGAGTTTACCAGGTTGTTGCAACGGGAAATCAGCAAGTTCGTGTTGAAAGGTTTGGTGATGTAATCATCTGCGCCAATGCGTAGACCCTCGATATTTTGTTCTACGGCAGTCCGGGCTGTAAGCAGCACTACCGGAATGTGGCAGGTGTTGAAGTCGTTCTTGATCTGTTTACATAGCTCGGTACCGGACATCTTAGGCATAACCACGTCGCTTACTACGATGTTTGGCATTTCCTTCTGTACCAGCTCCAGACCTTCTTCTCCGTCTGCGGCAGTCAGTACCTGATAGAATGGGCGGAAGATATTCTCCAGCATTTCACGGATGGGGGCGTTGTCTTCTACGATAACCATTTTAACGTCGGACATGCGTTTTATCGGAGCATTCTCTTCCAACTCTGCTTTGAGTGAAGCATCGATTTCAGAAATTTGTGTCTGCTCTATTTGTTGCACGGCTTCGGTTTTCTTACTGATTTCTTCCTGGCTGAAATGGGCATTTCCAAGATGGAGACGAATGATGAAGCTGCTACCTTTGCCGAGTTCGCTTTCTACCTTGATAGTGCCGTGGTGCAGTTCGACAATTCCTTTGGTCAGAGCCAATCCGATGCCGGTGCCAACGCCGGTGGTAAGGCTATTCATTTGTTCCGTCTGATAGAAGCGGTCGAATATCTTATCTATCTCTTTGGCGTCGATGCCGCTACCGGTATCAGTCACACGGATGACGGCTTCGTTACCTTCGGTGGTGATGCTAAGGGTTATGGTATCTTCTGCCTGGGTGTGCTTGATGGCATTGGACAGGAGGTTGTTTATAACTTTCTGCATCTGTTTCTGGTCGTACCATACTTCAAGGCTTTCGCTATCTTTCTCGAATTTGAAATTGATCTGCTTGCTGCTGGCATATTCCATAAAAATAAGGTAGTTCTCATAGAGGAAATGCACAATATTGTGCGGACTGACTTTTACCTTCATATGTCCTTGTTCCTGTTTACGGAAGTCGAGGAGTTCGGTAATCAATTCGCGCAACTGGATACTATTCTGGTAAATACTCAATATCTTATTATAAATAGTGGGTGTGAAGTTTTGTAACTGCATCAGGGTTTCCACTTGCGACACGATAAGGGTAAGCGGGGTGCGGAATTCGTGTGAGATGTTGGTGAAGAAGCGTAACTTGGACTGGTTCAAGGCTTCTACATCTTGTATGTGCTTTTGCTCATATTTCAACGATTCACGTAGTTTGATTCTCGATTTGTACGTTCTTACAAGATACCATAAAAGGATAGCAGTCACTATCAGATAAATAAGATAGGCAAGTGGGGTTTTGTAGTAAGGAGGCAATACGTGAATAGTCAGATGCACCTGTGGGCAAAGGGATTCTTCTTTCCCTTTGGGCTTAATCAGCAGGTTGTACGTTCCGGCATTCAGGTTCGTATAAGTGATGATGGGCTGGCCACGCGTACTGTTCCAGTCGTCGGAGAAGCCTTCCAGTTTGTAAATAATTTCATCTTTATTGGCTGCCACGTAGTTGGAAGTGGCAAATTCAATGCTGAACATGGTCTGGTTTGCGTTCAGGGTGATCTCTTGGGTATGGCATAAGGATTGCGTCAAAATGCCTGTTTCATCGCTGACTTTTACTTCGGAGCCGTTTACGATGAGGCGGGAAAGGATAATCTTGTATGGCTTTGGAGTAAAGTTAAGTTCCAGCTCATTGAACGAAAGCATACCCTGTGTACCGCCGAGGAATACTTCGCCATCTCGCGTTACACACAGTGCATTTTCATTGACTGCCGTTAACGGGAAGCCGTTCTCTACACTATAGTTCTGGAACTTCTCTGTTTTCTGGTCGAAAATGGAGAACCCCTGATTGGTGATAAGTATCAGTTTGCCGCTGACAGGGGATTCCTGCGTATCGTAGATGCAATCGCTGATGAGTCCGTTCTTGTCTTTGTCGAAATTCTCGAAGTCATTGCTGGCAGGGCGATACAGGTCGAGTCCGCTTCCTGAAGTGGAAAACCAGAGATTACCCTTATTATCTTGCATGATGTTGTTCACATTGTTGTTGCTGAGGCTGTGCGGTTGTGCCACGTCGTGCCGGTAATTGGCCAGCTTGTTGGTATCGAAACGGTAGGAGAAGATACCTTCGCCCGTGGCGGCAATCCAGAGTGTGCCATTGTTATCTACTTCTACATCGGCCACCATGGTTATTTTGCGTCCTTCTTTGGTGTCTTTGAAGAGTTGCCGACATTTTCCGCTATGGGGATCAAATAAACATACGCCATTCTGGGTGGCGACAATTAACTGGTCATGATAAGGTGTTATATCACGAACAATGTTTGATGGAAGCGTTTCCGGATTACCTTCTTCCATGAGATAATGGGTGAATGCTCCTGTACGGATATCGAGCTTGTTCAGTCCACCGAGATGAGTACCAATCCAGATGATTTCTTTGGCAGGATCGTAATAGAGGGCTTTTACATTGCTGTGGGAGATACTATTGTGCCCCTTTCCGGCAATATACCATTTGAACTCACGTGTGCGGCGGTTATAGAAATTGAGTCCGCCACCTTCTGTACCGATCCATAAGTTACCGTTCTTATCTTCAATGGTACGCCCTACTACAGGACTACTCAGACCCTCTTTCTCATTTCTGGAGGCTTTATACCGGGTGTAGATTTCATATTCAGGATTGAAGTAATTGACGCCACCAAAGTAAGTGCCCAACCATAGTGTTCCCTGATTATCCTTTACGATGCACCAGATGGAAGAGTGGGTTAGACCTTCGTTCTGCATGTCGTTGGAAGTATGGTTCTGGAAAAGTCCTGTTGTCTTATTATAGCGGTTCAGGCCGTTGAAGGTTCCTATCCAGATATTGCCAAGATTATCTTCGCAACAAGCTCTTACGAAATCGGAAGATATACTGTGCGGATTCTTCGGGTCATTTCGCAGGTTCTTGATAGTTCCGTCTGTTTTTATCCGGAAGAGTCCTTTCTCCCAGCTGCCTATCCACAATTCACCTGAACTATCCTGGTAGATGCTGGTAATGTTTCCTTTTTCAATGGGGTGGGTGACTTGATGTCCGTCTATTTTCAGGTTGAAGACTCCTTCGCTGGTGGTTCCTATCCACATGTGTCCTTTATCCTCGAACATGCAGGAGATCTCGATGTTTTCTCCCGCCATCTGATAGTAGAGGTCGAAGTTATCAGTTTGTTCATTGTAGCGGTAAATCTCATTCTTTTTCCCGATGAACAGTCCGTTTTTATAATAGATGCTGTTAATACTACCTTGAAGGAGAGTCGTAAAACGTTGTGTAGTCAGATCGAACTGGGCAATGCCTTCGGTACAGAGCAGATAGATTTTACCGTTTTGGTCACCTGCCATGCGCAACACGGTATTGCAGAAAAGGCTGTAAGGGTCGTTTTTGCTCAGTTTATAGGTTTGTATATCATTACCATTGTAGCGGTTCAAACCTTCGCGCGTACCAATCCACAAGATACCGTTCTCGTCAATGTACAAGCTGTTGACGCTAAACTGAGATAAACCGTCATCGGTTGTCAGATGATTGAAAGTAATATTCTGGCTGTGTAGGTTTGCTGTAGCTATGCTTACTAAGACAAGAAACAGCGTTCTGATAAACTTTTGCACTTCTCCTCCGGTATTTTTAAGGTTTCAAACACAAATATAAGACGTTTTGCTTAAAGGGGGGAGTTTATTATCTGATTTTTATGGTTATGTCTATTGAAATGTATAATTTTGGGCGTTTGTCGGACGAATTTGGACTTTTTCATTGATGAGGAAGACGTATATTTGCATACTAATTTTAAATCTATATATAGAATATCATGAACAACCTTCAATCCATTGTATCCCATTTTAATACGAAGGGTACAGTTAATGAAATCCAGCCTTTAGGCAGCGGGCTGATTAACGACACGTATAAAGTGACTACTCTTGAAGCAGATGCCCCCGACTATGTATTGCAACGTGTGAACCATGCTATTTTCCAGAATGTGGAGATGTTACAGGCGAACATTGAAGCCGTAACCCGGCATATCCGTAAAAAGCTTGTGGAAAAAGGTGCGGATGATATAGATCGTAAAGTGCTCTCTTTTATTCCTGCTGATACCGGAAAAACGTATTGGTACGATGGTGAAAACTATTGGCGTATCATGACATTCATTCCTAATGCAAAGACTTATGAGATGGTGGATGCAGAATATTCTTATTATGCCGGTGTAGCTTTTGGTAATTTCCAGGCAATGCTTGCAGATATTCCTGATGAACTGGGAGAGACTATTCCTGATTTTCACAATATGGAGTTCCGTCTGAAACAACTTCGTGATGCGGTGGCTGCGGATGCGGTTGGCCGGGTGAAAGAAGTGCAGTACTATCTGGATGAGATAGAAAAACGTGCAGAGGAGATGTGCAAAGGTGAACGCTTGCATCACGAAGGCAAATTGCCAAAACGTGTATGTCATTGCGATACAAAGGTGAATAATATGATGTTTGATGAAGAGGGTAAGGTGCTCTGCGTCATTGATCTTGATACGGTGATGCCTAACTTTATCTTTTCTGATTTCGGCGATTTCCTTCGTTCTGCAGCCAATACAGGTGCCGAGGATGATGAGAATCTGGATAATGTGAATTTCAATATGGAGATATTCAAGGCGTTTGCAAAAGGTTATCTGGAATCTGCGAAAGTCTTCCTGCTTCCGATAGAGGTTGAGAACCTGCCGTATGCAGCTGCATTATTTCCCTATATGCAATGCGTTCGTTTCCTGGCGGATTATATTAATGGTGATACTTATTATAAGATTAAATATCCGGAACACAACCTTGTACGTACAAAAGCGCAATTCAAACTGTTGCAGAGTGTGGAAGAACATACACCGGAAATGCAGGAGTTTATAAAGTCGTCATTATAATAGTTACGGGCTACAAGCTATGAGTGCCTTTCGGTACGTAGCGCAGCCATTTGTAGCTCGTAGCTTGTAACTTGTAAAATATGAGTAAAAGAATCCCTGCATGCTTGGTATTGAAATCAGTAGTCTTGTTAGTAGCTCTGCTCTGTTTTTATCCTTTGTCTGCAACTAACCCCCAAAAGAAAGAAATGAAAGAGTTGAATGTAAAAAAAGTAAGTCTGTCTAATGTAGCAGTAGAGAACATTCCTGCTTTGTTGGATAAAGAAAAGGTGGCTTTTCAGTCGATCAATACGGTGAATTGGAAAGCATTCCCTTATCAGCCGGAGGTGCAGTTCCGTATAGCTCATACGGATGATGCGATTTGGGTTCACTACAAAGTAAAAGAAGCCAGTGTGCGTGCTGTAGCTGCCGGAGATAATGGTGCAGTATGGGAAGATGCTTGCGTAGAGTTCTTTTCTATCCCCGCAGGGGATGGAATTTATTATAATGTGGAATGTAACTGTGCCGGAACTCTCCTGGTTGGTGCCGGTGCCGGACGTGAGAACCGTGAACATGCCCCGCAAGAAGTAATGGACAAAGTGCAACGCTGGTCTTCTTTGGGACGCCATTCTTTTGAGGAACGTGTGGGAGAGTGTAACTGGGAACTGGCATTGGTTATTCCATACTCTGCTTTTTTCAAGCATCAGATCACCAGTCTTGAAGGAAAGACGGTTCGTGCCAATTTCTACAAATGCGGTGATAAATTACAAACGCCTCATTTCCTCTCATGGAATCCCATTAATCTGGAAAAACCTAATTTCCACTGTCCCGAATTCTTCGGTACATTGAATTTTGAGTAACTATTTCCAGTCTTTCAAATTATAGCTTGCTTCTACCGCCTTTTCTATATCATCGGGAAGGGCGGGGAAGAAGTCTATCCCTGTAATCCGTTCCACTTCGTCCACAGTGTTTACATAAGAGTCCAGCGGATTGTTCCCCTCATTATTTTTATAGATAAAGCCGATGGCTTTCGGTTTCTTGTACAGAGAAAGTATCACTTTAAAGAAAGCATCCGGTACGGCCACTTTATGCTCGCCTATGGTCTGTGGCTTCCGGTCATAGAAGACAGGACCGGCTACAATGTAAAGACAACTGTCTTTTTTCACCCACTTGCGGCATTTTTGTTCCAGTTCATTCCAGTCACCCCGGTTTAGGTTGTGGTGTTGGGGGCAGATGTTGGTCATGTAGAAACTTTCTATCATGGCTTCACGGTCCCATTTGTTGTCACCTGCCGGACAAAGGTGCCCACGGTCCCAGCCACTACCTTTATAGTCTTGCGTGGTGACGGCTTTACTTTTGGGCAGGTCGGGGTCGGGACGGAAGTTATTGATTCGCTCGGTATTTTCTTTTAAACGTTCGGGAGTCAGTTTCCAGGCTACCCAGTTGGCAATGCGGATATTGGAGTTATAGGATACGAGGTATCCGGTGCGTTGCAGCAGTATTTCGGGGGTGCCTGGGGCAGTGGTTTGCTTGATGTATATATCGGAATTTTGGGGAGCATTCTGAACGGTGCCTTCTGTCTGTTCAGGGGCAGTATTCTTTTCTTTGGAGTTCGTTGTCTGATAAGCGGTGATGATGCCGCATAGGATCAGGACAATCAGGAACGACAGTTGTTTCTTGCTATTCGTTTGTTTTTTCTTCTTCTTTCTCATAATTGAATGGGTAAAGTGGTGCAAAGATAACAAAAAAGGCGGACGAGTAAACCCGACCGCCTTCTGAATAAGGAGTATTCCTTTATTTCACAATCCCTTTAGAATCCCGCACGAAGTTAAGGATATTGTGTATTTCGTCACTCATCGGCACCTGGTCTTCAATCTTTTGCAAAGCATCATGTATACTGAAGTTACCTTGATAAATCAATCGGTAAGCATTTACGATATGACGCAGAATGCGGTCTGTTACCTGATGCTTGTGTTGCAGTACAACTGCATTGATACCATGATATTCTGCCGGGTTACCATTCATGATAACATATGGTGGAACGTCCTTCGCAATGCGGCATCCTGACTGGATCAATACCCAGCTTCCGATGTGGCATTTCTGTTGCAAAATGACGTTACTACTTAGAATGGTAAAGTCACTGATACGGCAATCGCCGGCTACGATAGTCTTAAGTCCTAATACACAATGATTACCTATTTGCACGTCATGGCAAAGGTGTACACCGTCCATCAGAAAGTTCTCGTTCCCGATACGTGTAGCATCTCCTTCATGTGTAGCGCGGCTCACAACTACATTTTCGCGAATGTCGTTCTGGTCACCGATAATTAGCAGACTTTTCTCACCCGTATAGTGGAAATCCTGTGGGGTGGTACCGAGTACGGCGCCATGATGCACTTTATTCTTTTGCCCCATACGCGTACCGTTGAGGATACGTGCACCGGACATGATAATACAGTCATCTCCAATTTCTACATCGCCTTCGATATATGCAAAAGGCTGGACCGTTACATTCTTGCCGAGCTTTGCGGCAGGATCTACAAATGCTAATGGACTTATCATAGTAATTAGTTTTTAGTTATTACTTTCTGCCTCCTCCGAGCGCCTGATACAGACTGATAACGGCTTGCATGCGATCGAAAGTGTCGGATACCTCGGAGATTTGTGCACTGAGGTAAGATTGCTCAGCAGACAGAACTTCCAGATACGTTGACGTGCCTAAGTTAAACAATTCTTTTGTATCTTCCGCAGCTTTACGGGCAGAATTTACTTGAATCTCGCGAGAAATGGCTTTTTCGGAGGTCATTTGGTATTGATACAAAGCATTGCTCACTTCATTTCCAGCTTTCAGCAAAGTGGTCTGGAACTGGATTTTGGATTGTTCTTCTTGTGCTTTGGCCTGTTTCAGACGGGCGATATTAGCACCGCGATAGAACAACGGTTGTGTCAACGATCCTATAGCTGAAGCCAATAATTTGCCCGGATTCACAATTGCAGATCCTGCACTGTTAGTCCATCCTGCCGAACCACTCAATGTAATTTGCGGATAGAAAGCTGCACGTGCGCTGTTAGTATTGTAATAACTTGCAGCAAGAGACATCTCGGCAGCTTTTACATCGGGACGGTTAGACAATAGTTGCAAAGGAATACCAGCTGAGAATTCTGTCGGTAATTGCTGGCTTTCCAACACCCCACGTTCTATTTCCTGTGCTGGTTGATTCAGCATCAGGCAAAGAGCATTTTCTGTTTCGCGGATACTTTGACGCATGCTGGGCAGAGATGCCAATACTTGTGCGTAAGCTGCACGGGTTTGTTCTACTCCGGCAGAAGTCGTATTATATATACCCGCATCCTTCATCGCTTCTACGGTTTCCACATTCTTTTTCAAGATATCGGCTGTGGATTCTGTAATTTGCAACTGGCGGTCGAGCATCAACAATGTGTAGTACATATTGGCTACATTGGCGATCACCTGAGTTTGAACAGCTTGTTCATAGAACTGTGTCTGTTTCAGAGATACTTGTGCACCACGTTTCGGGTTCAGTATCTGGCCGAACAGGTCAATCTGCCAGCTTGCTGTAACAGGAAGTGAATAGGTCTGTGTAGCTTTTCCCTTATCCCAACTGCTGACAGTTCCCTGCGGAGACAATGCCAGCGTGGGAGCATAAGCCAGACGTGCGGACATAAGGGCAGCTTCTGCTTTCTTCACATTCAAAGCGGCACTGCGCAGATCGGGGTTATTAGCAAGTGCTTGTTCGATGAGCGCTTGCAACTGAGGGTCAGTGAATACTTCCCTCCAAGGCAGATTACCGAAGTTTGCTGTATCCGCAACCAGTGTATCGTTCACAGATGTTGTATCACGATACAGTCCGGCAGCCGTAATATCTTCGGGTCTGTCGTATGATTTGTAGATGTGGCAGCTGCTCAGAAGAGCAGTTGCACACATCAAAGTTATAATCTGTTTCTTCATAATCTTTCTATATTAATGAAGAATGATGAACGAAGTTCTCCATTCTTCATTCTTAATTTACTTCGTGTATTGCTCAATTTCAGGTTCTGCGTCAGAGTTATCCACATCTGTCCATTCCATCGGTTTAATCTTCTCCTGCAGGTATTGGAATGCAACGAACAGGGCTGGTACGATAAAGATCTGAAGGATCATACCAATTAACATACCACCGATGGCAGAAGTACCCAGCGTACGGTTACCATTAGCACCTGCGCCGGATGCCAGCATCAACGGAATCAAACCGACAATCATAGCCAATGATGTCATCAGGATAGGACGTAGACGGGCTGCGGCACCCAGTACGGCTGCCCACGTTATACTCATACCCATCTTACGACGGTCGAGAGCAAACTCAATAATCAAGATGGCATTCTTCGCCAACAGACCCATCAACATGATCAATGCAATCTGCATATAAATGTCATTGGACATGGATCCCATTATCATCTTTAGAATGGAGATATTACCGATGGCACTCATACCGTTGACGAACAGGAAGCTACCTAACAGACCGAACGGAATAGACAACAGTACGGCAAGCGGCAGGATGTAACTTTCATACTGTGCACTCAGCAACAGGTAAACGAATACGAAGCAGAGAACGAAGATCAATCCCGTGGTGCTTCCGCTGGTTTCAGCCTCTTCACGTGCCATACCTCCCAATTCGTAAGCGAAACCGGCAGGCAGGTTCTCTTTGGCAACCTCAGCGATAGCGGCCAGTGCCTGACCGGAAGTATATCCGGAAGCAGGAGCAACCATTACTTTCATAGAGGTATACAGGTTGAAACGGCTGATGATATCAGGTCCGTATACCTTCTTGATGGAAACGAACTGAGTAATCGGAGCCATCTCATTGCCGTTACGAACCTTGATGCTGGACAATGATTCCAGATTCTTGGTTGCTTCGGGCTCTGCCTGAACCATTACGCGGTACATCTTACCGAAACTGTTGAAGTTAGAAGCGTACAGACCGCCGAAGTATCCCTGCATAGTGCTGAGGATGTCGCTTGGGCTGATACCCGCTTTCTTACAGGCAGCAGCGTCAATATCCAACATATATTGCGGAAAGTTCGGGTTGAAGCTCGTCTTTGCGGAGTTGATTTCCGGACGTGCTTCCAATGCGGCATTGTAATCTTTTACTACGTCGAAGAAGTGGTTCAGGTCACCACCAGTCTTATCCTGCATGTTCAACTCGATATCGCTGGATGCGGAGTAACCTGGGATCATAGGAGGAGCAAAGAACAGTACCTGTGCTTCTTTGATAATCTTTTGTGCACGCATAAAGAGCGTGATGTAAACAATGTTAGAGTTCTGCATTGTGGAACGTTCTTCCCAGTTCTTCAGCTTGATGATGATAGAACCGTAAGAAGGCCCTTGTCCGCCGATGAAGCTATAACCGGAGATTACCGTGCGGGATGCAACGGCAGGTTCGGCTGCTACCAGGCTGTCCACACGGTACAACACTTCTTGTGCGCGTTCCTGTGAAGTACCCGGAGGCAGTGTTACTACACCCATGATGGTACCCGTATCTTCATTAGGCACCATGCCCGTCGGGGTAATTTTCATAAAGAAAATCAGCAATACGATAGAACCTGCTACAAGACCGAAACTCAACCATCTCTTCTGGATGAAGAACAATACATTATTCTTGTATTTTTTCAACATCTTGTCGTAAGCCACATTGAAGCCTGTGTGGAAGCGGCTGATAAATGTCGATTTCTTTTCACCATGTTCATCATGCGGTTTCAGGAAGATAGCACACAATGCCGGACTCAATGTCAATGCGTTCAATGCGGAGAAACCGATGGCGATAGCCATCGTCAGACCGAACTGTCGGTAGAATGTACCTGCCGTACCACCCATGAAACTTACAGGGATAAATACAGACATCATGACTAACGTAATAGAAACGATGGCACCACCCAATTCACTCATGGCGTCGATGGAAGCGGTACGGGCAGATTTATACCCTTGGTCTAACTTCGCATGGACACCCTCGACGACGACTATCGCATCGTCGACGACTATCGCGATGGCGAGCACCATGGCCGAAAGGGTCAGCAAGTTGATACTAAAGCCAATCAGCTTCAGTACGAAGAATGTCGCAATCAATGCTACCGGAATAGCAATAGCGGGGATCAATGTGGAACGGAAATCTTGTAAGAAGATGTATACCACGATGAACACAAGAATAAAGGCCTCGATTAAAGTCTTGATAACCTCATGGATAGAGGCGAACAAGAAGTCGTTGGCACTCTGTGCGATATTGATTTGTAAACCTGAAGGCAGTTTTTCGGAGTAGTCATTCAATAATGCTTCCAAGTCACTGATGGTTTGTGTTGCATTACTTCCTGCCATCTGGAACACGATACAACTGACGGCCTTATGACCGTTTACGGTATTATTGAAGCTATAGGTCAGACGTCCCAGCTCGATTTCTGCAATATCTTTCAAGCGAAGTACTTCTCCGTTTTCCATCGCTTTGATAACGATGTTCTCAAATTCTTCCGGTTGCTGCAGACGTCCTTTATAACGTATTGTATATTGGAATGTCTGATTACCACGTTCACCGAACTGTCCGGGGGCAGCCTCGATATTCTGCTCAGCCAAAACTGCTGCTACGTCATTGGGAATCAGCTTATACTGAGCCATTACGTCGGGCTTCAGCCAGATACGCATGGAGTAGTCAGTACCCAACACCATTGCGTCACCTACACCGGCAACACGTTTTACTTCAGGGATAAGGTTGATGTTGGCATAGTTTTCCAGGAACTCGATGTTGTATTGGTCCGTCTCATCATAAATAGAGAATACCATCAACATGGAAGTCTGTCTCTTTTGTGTTGTTACACCTACCTTGGTTACTTCGGCAGGTAGCAGACCTTGCGCCATGGATACACGGTTCTGTACGTTTACGGCAGCCATATCCGGGTCAGTTCCCTGCTTGAAGTAAACGGAAATATCGGCAGAGCCACTGTTGGTGGCATTGGAAGTCATGTACATCATGTTTTCCACACCGTTGATCTGGTCTTCCAGCGGTGCAATAACGGAGTTCAACACCGTTTGGGCATTGGCACCCGTGTAGGTGGCGCGCACTGATACGGTTGGCGGTGCAATGTCCGGGTATTGGGTGATAGGCAGGGTTGCCAGACCAATAAGACCCAGGATCACTATCAGCACGGAGATTACCGTAGATAGTACCGGACGATTAATAAATCTATCTAATTTCATGTCTCTTTTATTTTAGTTGGCAAGTTGACTCGGTTTCAGAAACGTCAACTCTTAATTAAACGCAGTTTGGATATTACCTTCTTTCTGGTCTTTCAGTGCTTTCTGATATTCAGCTTCTTTTTCAGCAGGAGTGATAGGAGTGATAGATGCCCCGTCTCTCAGGTTTTGCACACCTTCCATTACTACTTTATCACCGGCTTTCAAACCTTCGGTTACGTAGTAGTACTTACCATCATTCAGCTTGAACACCTGGATTTCCGTGTTCTTCAGAGTGTTGTCGGGCTGCACTACGAATACGAATTTCTTGTCCTGTATTTCTGTAGTAGCTGATTGAGGTATCATAATAACATTTGTCATCGGGTTGGGGAATACCACATTACCGGTACTTCCGCTACGCAACACATTGTGTTTGTTGGGGAAGAGGGCACGCATAGTTACCGAACCGGTAGTCTGATCGATAACGCCGCTGATGGTTTCTACACGTCCGCTGTCGGCATACATGGTTCCATCGATAAGCTGTAGCTGTACATCGGGCATTCTTTCCAGAATTTCCTTGATACTACCACCTTCACGGATTTGCGACAGCAATTGTCTTTCGGTCATGGAGAAGTAGGCGTACATCTCAGAGATATCGGCTACGGTAGTCAGTGGGCTGGCAACGGAAGGGCTGACCAAACTACCTACACGGTAGGGGATACTACCCACTACGCCATCGCTGGGGCTGGTTACACTGGTATACGACAGATTGTTCTTGGCGTTTACTAATTGTGCTTCAGCTTGTGCCAATTGTGCTTTTGTTTGTGCCAGTTGATTCTCCGCCATCTGCAAATCGTAGTTGCTGATGATGTTCTTTTTGTTCAGCTCACGCTTGTTGTTTACGGTAAGTTCTTGCGTGTTTACGGCTGCTTTGGCTGTTTCAACAGCAGCTTTGGCTGAGTTTACGGCTGCTTGATACTGTACAGGGTCAATGCTGAACAACACTTGCCCTTTACGTACTACTGCACCTTCGTCTACATGTAACTTGGTGATGAAACCGCTTACCATGGGGCGGATTTCTACATCTTGTTTACCTCTGATCGTAGCTGGATAGCTGTTCGTCAAGTTGGCAGTGGTTGTTTCCACTGTAATCACTGCAAATTCGGGTGCTTTACCCGCAGTTTTGTCACTTTGTCCGCAACTGAACAGTGACAGGCAACATGCCAATAAAATCAATCTACTCTTCATACTTGTAATTATTCTCTGTCTTTTGGTTTATTTTTTTATCTTGGTAAAAAGGCTTTTTATGTTTTGTCATAGTTGGATAATACGGAGGGCAAAGGGGAAAACTAGAAGCACTCTTCGGGTTTTCCGGCTGCAAAATTATCTATTTTTGAACAGGTTGGTTCTATTACTGGCTATTTTTAACTATGTTTTATACATATATTATATAAAGGGGAGGGATGGAGCAGAGTTAAGAGTAGGACTGAAATAGGCTGAGTCCGTAGCTGAAGCAGGATGAATTTCGTACTGAGATAATCATCAATGCCGATGATGCCCACCATCAATGCCATTGATGCCTATCATCAATGGCATTGATGATATATTGACTCCCGTAAAGAACATGTCTCATTTATACCCTCATCCGGGCTTACTTAACGTATCAGCTCCAATGTGTCGATGCGACATCTTTTGCATCCTTTTCCGGCAAAAGCCTTATAATTTAATACCTTCTTGCTCTTTTTTGATTAAAATACTGTAAAGCATACTGCTTATTAAGGGATAACCTTTATTTTTGCAGCATGTTACGTAACAGATATTCAAATATGAAATCTCTTTTCAATCGTTTGGCAGGCGTTGTCATCGTTGCTGCTGTGCTTTATTCCTGCGCCAGCATCGGTCGTCCGGAGGGTGGTGCTATTGATGAAACTCCTCCCCGCTTTGTGGGTAGTACGCCTTTGCCGGGTGCACTCAATAATAGCCGGAAAAAGATAACGATTGAATTCGATGAATTCATCAAGCTTGATAAACCGGGTGAGAAGATTGTGATTTCTCCTCCACAGGTGCAGCAGCCGGAGATAAAATCCAATGGAAAGAAAATTGTGATTACTTTGAAGGATACTCTCAAACCGAATACTACTTACTCGATAGACTTTTCGGATGCTGTTCAGGACAATAATGAAGGTAATCCGTTACCTGATTTCGGATTTACTTTCTCTACCGGTTCTGTAATCGATTCGATGGCGGTATCCGGTACCGTATTGAATGCATTCAATCTGGAACCGGTGAAAGGTATGCTGGTAGGTATGCATTCCAATCTGGCGGATTCGGCCTTTACAACGTTGCCTTTCGAACGTGTAGGTCGCACCGATAGCCGCGGACGTTTTACGATTCGAGGTGTCGCTCCGGGTGAATACCGTATCTATGGATTGCAGGATGCCGACCAGAACTTCTATTATAGTCAGCCCACCGAGGTGATTGCTTTCGAAGACTCCCTGATTATTCCTTCTATGGATCAGCGGATGCGTTTTGATACACTCTGGAAAGACTCTTTGACGATAGATACGATTATGGAGAAGATGTATACCCACTATTCTCCGGATGATGTCATATTGCGCTGTTTCAAGGAACTTGCTTTATCGCAACGTCTTATTAAGAGTGAGCGACCCGAACCCCGGAAGTTCTCCTTTTATTTCTCGGCTCCGGCAGATAGCTTACCATTATTGAAGGGACTGAATTTCGATGAAACCGATGCTTTTATCGTGGAGAAGCCTACCGGCCGCATTGATACACTCCAATACTGGATAAGAGATTCTCTGATTTATAAGATGGATACTTTGAAGATGAGTCTTACGTATCTCTATACAGATACACTAAATCAGTTGGTTCCCCGTACGGATACACTGAAACTTGTGTCGAAACTTAGACCTAAATCGGAAAAGGAACTGGAGAAAGAACGCGAGAAGAAAGAGAAAGAGCTTGAAAAGGCCAAAAAGAAAGCTGAAAAAGAAGGCAAGGAGTATGTAGAGCCGACGGTATTCTTACCTGTCGATGTATATGCGCCGGGTACGATGGATATTTATGATTATATTTCCCTTACGTTCACTGAACCGCTGGCAAGTGTTGCTGATAGCACAGTTCATCTGAAACAGAAGATAGACAGCTTGTGGCGTGATGTTCCTTTCGACTTTATTCCGGACTCATTGAATTTGATGCGTTACAATGTATATGCGGATTGGGAACCCGGTGAAAGTTATACCTTTGAGGTGGATTCTACGGCTTTCCAAGGAATATACGGCCTTTTCACCGATAAGGTAAAGAAAGAATTCAAGGTGAAGAAGCCTGAAGAATATGGACAGATATTCTTTGATGTGAGCGGTGCGGACTCACTGGCATTTGTTGATTTGCTGGATGCACAGGACAAGGTAGTGCGTACGGTGCCAGTCGTCAATGGCAGGGCGGATTTTTACTTCCTGAATCCAGGTAAATATAGTGCACGCCTCATTAATGACAGGAATGGAAACGGTGTATGGGACACCGGAAAATATGAAGATAAACGGCAACCGGAAGAAGTGTATTATTACTATCAGGTGTTAGAATTGAAAGCTAATTTTGACTTGACACAGAGTTGGAATATACATGATAGGCCGCTGGATCAACAGAAACCGGGAGAACTCAAAAAACAAAAACCAGATGAAGACAAGAAAAAGAAAAATCAGAATAACCGCAGCTCCGGCAATCGCCGGTAAACGCGGATGGGTATTCTGCCTGTTGGGGGCTCTGTTACTTGCTATTGCTACACCTGCCAAAGCACAATGTACGGCAGAAAACACCGCATTCCAATCCGGTGAGCATGTGATGTATGATTTATATTTTAACTGGAAGTTTATCTGGAAGAAGGTAGGGCTGGCAAGTCTGACAACCTTCTCCACGACTTATCAGTCGAAACCTGCTTACCGTTTCAATCTGCTTTCGGTGGGTAGCAAAAAGACGGACTTCTTTTTTAAGATGCGTGATACGCTGACATGCTATGTCAGTGAGAAACTGGAACCGCTTTATTTCCGTAAGGCGGCCGAAGAGGGAGACCGCTATACAGTGGATGAGGCGTGGTTCTCTTATAAGGATGGTGTATCTAATGTGAAGCAGAGGCGTATCTGGCACAATCCGGTTCGCGATCCGCAAGAGATGGAATACAGTGACAGCCGTTGTATCTTCGATATGTTGAGTATCCTGGCACAGGCGCGTTCTTACGATCCGGCAGATTATAAAATAGGCGACCGAATTCAGTTCCCTATGGCTACTGGGCGCAAGGTAGAAGAACAAACATTGATTTATCGTGGAAAAGAGGAGGTGAAGGCCAATAATGATACGATTTACCGTTGCCTTGTATTCTCTTTTGTGGAATATAAGAAGGGAAAAGAGAAAGAGGTGATTACTTTCTTTATCTCAGATGATAAGAATCATCTTCCCATCCGTCTGGATATGTATCTTAACTTCGGTTCGGCAAAGGCATTCTTTAAGAGTGTACAGGGGAACCGCTATCCGATGACTTCGGCTGTAAGGAAGAAGTGAGACAGCTACGAGTTACGAGCTACAGGTGCCTTTCGGAACATAGCGCAGCACTTGTAGCTTGTAGCCCGTAGCTCTATATGCTGAACGGTAGCGGATCGCCTTTTCGGAATACGCTGGACTCAAACGTAGCAATCAGTTTCCCATCTTGGTTGGTGATGTCTATCTGATAATATCCGGTAGTACGTCCGATGTAGCGTTCGCGTGCTTCGGCATACAACGTGTCGCCCGGACCACTGGCACGCAAAAAGGTGATATTGGAAGAAAGGGAGAACGCTAATGAACCATGCGAATTGGCTGCGGCAGCCAGTGCCAGGTCGGCAAGGGTAAAAATAGCGCCTCCTTGTGTACGATGTCCTGCATTGAGGTGATTTTCTGTGATAACAAGGCATGCTTTACTATATCCTTTGCGCACTTCCAGCAATTCTACACCGGTTTGTTCTGCAAAGAGATCTTTTTTGAAGAATTCTTGTGGAGTCATGTTTTTGATAGGTTTAAAAAGTTCAATCTGTATGATTTATGCGCAAATGTAACAATTTTACCCTTTTCCTGTATAATTTAGGAGGGTCTTTTCTGTAAACCTGCGCTACATTTGCTGACGAAAGAATACGAAACTTTAATAAACAAATCATTATTATGAAAACAATCCTCACGACATTGGGAGTATCTCTCCTTGTTCTGGCGGGTTGCACAGGTCAGAAGCAGGCCGAAAGCAACTTTATCCAAGAGAATATTGATAATGCGGTGGCACAGGAGACCATCCAGACCGACATTATTGAGAAATCAGGAAAAATTCTGAATCCAAGAACCATTAACAAAGACGGTAGCATTGTGTATGTACCCATTGATGACTGGTGTTCCGGTTTCTTTCCCGGTAATATTTGGTATACCTATGAACTGACAGGTGACAAAAAATGGTTGCCATTGGCCGAAAAGTATACTGAAGCATTAGACTCTGTACAATACCTGACCTGGCATCATGATGTAGGCTTTATGATTGGTAGCAGTTACTTGAACGGATACCGTTTTGCTAATAAAGAGGAATATAAGCCTGTAATAATCCAGACTGCAAAATCCCTTTCCACTCGTTTCCGTCCGGCAGCAGGAGTACTTCAATCCTGGGATGCAGATAAAGGTTGGCAGGCACAGCGTGGTTGGAAATGTCCGGTTATCATAGATAATATGATGAATCTGGAACTATTATTTGAAGCTTCCAAACTTTCAGGGGATTCTACTTACTATAACATTGCCGTGAAACATGCTGATACAACCATGAAGAATCACTTCCGTGACGATAATAGTTGCTACCATGTAGTGGATTATGATCCTGTAACCGGTGAGGTGCGTAAGAGACAAACTGCACAAGGCTATGCTGATGAGTCAGCTTGGGCGCGCGGACAAGCTTGGGCCATCTACGGATATACCATGTGTTACCGCTATACTCACGATCAGAAGTATCTGGATATGGCTGAGAAGATTTATAACTTTATCTTTAATAATCCGAACTTGCCGGAAGATCTTGTTCCTTATTGGGATTTCGATGCTCCGAATATTCCGAATGAACCGCGTGACGCTTCTGCGGCGGCTTGTACGGCATCTGCTTTGTATGAACTGAGTACGTACATTCCCGGCAAGAACTATAAGGAAACCGCAGATAAAATTATGGAAAGCCTTGGTTCTCCGGCTTATCGTGCTGAAGTGGGTACTAATGGCAATTTCATCCTGATGCACTCTGTAGGTAGTATTCCTCATGGTGCTGAAATTGATGTTCCATTGAACTATGCAGACTATTATTTCCTGGAAGGAATCATGCGTAAAAGAGACTTGGAAAAATGATAATCAATCGGTTTAGTTTGTTTTTGGGAGGTTTGGGCCTGTTTGCCTTGCAAGGCTGCAAAACCCAGCAAGAAGAGCAGGCGCAACTTCCAAATGTTATTTATGTCTTCCCCGACCAGTACCGCAATCAGGCAATGGAGTTTTGGGGACAAGACGGGTTCCGCGACAAGGTAAATTTCCGCAATGACCCGGTGCATACACCTAACCTGAATGGCTTTGCCCGTGAAGCGTTGGTGTTAAGTTCCGCCCAGAGTAACTGTCCGTTGAGTAGTCCTCACCGTGGTATGTTGCTGACGGGTATGTATCCCAATAAGAGTGGGATTCCTTTAAATTGTAATTCAAACCGTCCTATCAGTTCCTTGCGTACTGATGTGGATTGCATAAGCGATGTGTTCAATAAGTCTGGGTACGACTGTGCTTACTTTGGTAAGTTACATGCTGATTTTCCTACTCCAAACGATCCGCAACGTCCTGGTCATTACGTAGAAGACCGTATTCCGGCTTGGGATGCTTATACACCGAAAGAACGGCGCCATGGTTTCAATTACTGGTATTCTTATGGTACTTTCGATGAACATAAGAATCCCCGTTACTGGGATACGGATGGAAATCGTCACGATCCGAAAGAATGGTCACCGCTGCACGAGTCCAAGGTGGTAGTTTCTTATCTGAAGAACGAGGGGAATGTGCGCGATCCGAAGAAACCATTCTTTATAATGGTAGGTATGAATCCACCCCACAGCCCGTACCGTTCATTGGACGATTGCATGGAAGAAGATTTCAACCTGTACAAAGATCAACCTTTGGATAGTCTTCTGATCCGCCCCAATGCAGACAAGAAACGTGAGAAGGCAGAGAGCGTTCGCTATTACTTTGCTTCCGTTACCGGTGTAGACCGTGCCTTTGGTCAAATATTGGAAACGCTGAAAGAGCAGGGACTGGATAAGAATACGATTGTAATCTTTGCTTCCGATCATGGTGAAACCATGTGTAGCCAGTTTACGGATGATCCGAAGAACTCTCCTTATTCCGAATCTATGAACATACCGTTCCTGGTACGTTATCCCGGTCATGTACAGCCGCGTGTAGATAATCTTCTGATGTCTGCACCGGATATCATGCCGACTATCCTGGGGTTGTGTGGTTTGGGTGATTCCATTCCAGCCAATGTGCAAGGACGCAACTGGGCACCACTTTTCTTCGATGAAAAGGCCGAAATTGAACGCCCCGGTGGTGCTTTATATATCCAGAATTTGGATGGAGATAAAGATGCGGACGGTAAAGTACAAACTTACTTCCCTTCTTCAAGAGGATATAAGACAGCACGTTATACTTTGGCTTTCTATATCGATAAGAAAGATCGTAAGTTGCAGAAGAGCCTGCTGTTTGATGATGAAAAAGATCCTTACCAGATGAATAATCTTCCATTGGAAGAAAATAAAGAGATCGTTGCAGAGCTTTGCCGTGAAATGGGCAAGGAATTGAAAGCAATAGACGATCCCTGGTATAAGGAACGTATTCTTTCCGACATGATACCTTACTAAAACTCTCTTTTTTAAATGGAACTGCCTCCCTCGATTTTACAGAATCAGAGGGAGGCAGCTTTTTTTATAGGACAGTGGAATTTACTTATTCAGTTTCCACTCAGAACCTTCTTTACCGTCTTTAATTTCAAAGCCGAGGGCTGTAAGTTCATTACGAATCTTGTCAGAGGTAGCCCAGTCCTTATTGGCTTTCGCCATCATGCGCTGTTCCAGCAATATGTCTACTACTTTTCCGAAAGCAACTTCACGTTCTTCATTGGAATCGTTTTCTTCCTTCAATCCCAGAATGTCGAAACAGAAGAGATGGAATGTTTCTTTCAGGTCTTTCAAATCTTCGGCAGTAATGGTATCATTACCTGCAATGATATTGTTAATCATTCTGGCTCCATCGAAAAGGTGAGCAATGACTATCGGAGTATTCAGGTCATCATTCATGGCTTCATAACACTTTTCACGCACTGCTTTCACATCTACGCTGGATGTAGCAGACGGGGTGATTTTTTCCAGCCCGTTTACGGCATCCATCATTCGGCCCAATCCCTTTTCTGCAGCTTGCAGAGCTTCGTTGCTGAAGTCTACCGTACTGCGGTAGTGAGCTTGCAGAATGAAGAAGCGGATGGTCATCGGACTATAAGCCTGTGTCAGCAATTTGTGTGTGCCGTTGAAGAACTCATCCAGATTGATGAAGTTGCCATATGACTTACCCATCTTCTGTCCGTTGATAGTAATCATATTGTTGTGCATCCAGTAGTGTACCATATCATTACCCTGTGATGCTACTGATTGTGCAATCTCACATTCATGATGGGGGAAAATCAAGTCCATACCACCGCCGTGAATGTCGAAATGCTCACCGAGGTATTTCTTACCCATGGCTGTACATTCGGCATGCCATCCCGGGAAACCGTCGCTCCATGGAGAAGGCCACCGCATGATATGCTCCGGTTGGGCGCATTTCCATAAGGCAAAGTCGGCGGGGTTATGCTTCTCAGCTTGTCCGTCCAGTTCGCGGGTGGTGTTCAGTACATCATCTAGGTTGCGACCGGAAAGCTTTCCGTAATGATAATCCTTGTTATATTTCTCTACGTCGAAGTAAACGGAACCCTCACTGACGTATGCATATCCGTTCTTCAGGATTTCTTTCACCAATTCTATTTGCTCGATGATATGTCCTGAAGCATGTGGCTCAATGCTGGGAGAAAGTACGTTTAACGCTTCCATAGCCTTATGGTAGCGGTTGATATAGTATTGCGCTACTTCCATTGGCTCCAGTTGCTCCAGTCGTGCTTTCTTGGCTATTTTGTCTTCTCCGTCGTCAGCATCATGTTCCAGATGGCCTACATCGGTGATGTTGCGTACATAGCGTACCTTATATCCCAGATGGGTAAGGTAGCGGAAAAGCAAATCGAAAGTAATGGCAGGACGTGCATGTCCCAAATGCGCGTCACCGTAAACGGTAGGACCGCAGACATACATACCTACATGTGGAGCGTGCAATGGCACGAATAGCTCCTTTTTCCTATCTAAGGTGTTGTAAATTGTCAGTTGATGTTCCATAACGTTTGATTTTTAGTTTTTTTTAAAGCACAAAGTTACAACAATTTCATAAGATAATAAGTTCTTTCATTCTTTTTCTTGATATCATCACAGATGTAGTAGCTCATTGGCGTTGTTATCTTTTTAAAGATCACAAATGTAGTGATTTTCTTTTTCCTTTGTTATTTTTGCACCCATGAAATCAAAGAAACGTGTATTATTGGGTATGAGTGGAGGTACGGACAGTTCCGTTGCCGCCATGTTATTGCAGGAAGCCGGTTATGAAGTTACTGGTGTGACGTTTCGTTTCTATGATTCGGAAGGCTTTGAGGAGTCTCTGGATGATGCTCGTACTCTTGCTTCCCGCCTGAATATCCCGCATATCATTTATGATGCCCGCGAATTATTCCGTGAACGTATAATCCGTTACTTTATAGGTGAATATCTTTCTGCCCGTACTCCTGTTCCTTGTACGCTTTGTAATAATGAACTGAAATGGCCGTTACTGGCAAAGATAGCCGATGAAATGGGTATTTATTGGATTTCAACCGGACACTATGTTCGCAAGGTCTTTCAAGATAACCATTATTTTATAGCTCCTGCTGCCGATCGGGACAAGGATCAGACTTTCTTTCTTTGGGGGCTTAAACAAGATATTCTGGAACGTATGATCCTTCCGATGGGGGATTGGACTAAAGATGAAGTCCGTACCTATGCTGCCGGACGAGGCTTTGAACGAGCGGCAACAAAGAAGGATAGTCTCGGCGTTTGCTTTTGCCCAATGGATTACCGCTCTTTTCTACAACGTGAAGTTCCGCAGGAGCTTTTGCCGGGGAAAGGCAGATTTCTCGATGAAAGCGGTACTTTTTTAGGCTGGCATGAAGGATATCCTTTCTACACAATTGGTCAGCGTCGAGGGTTGGGTATTTATATGAACCGGGCTGTCTTCGTGAAAGAGATACATAAAGCATCGAATGAGGTAATACTTGCTCCCCTTGCTTCCCTTTATAAAAAAGAAATGTTGCTGAAGGATTGGAACATTGTGGATACTTCCCGCTTACTAAACTCCCCAAATGTTATCGTCAAGATTCGCTATCGTAAACAAGCCAATTATTGTACAGTCGGCATTACAGCGGAGAATCTTCTCCATGTACAACTTCACGAACTGTTGGAGTCTATAGCTTCCGGTCAGGCTGCCGCTTTTTATGATGAGGATGGCCTACTGTTGGGAGGAGGCATTATTATATAATCATTCTTTTATTTGTTCTTGAACAAAAAAATAGTTTACTCTGTTTGAAATAGAAAGACGTCTATTTTTTACGAAACAATTAAAACGAATAACAGTATGAAACGTATATATTTGATGATGCTATTTGCCACCTTGGCAATGATCGTCTCTGCCCAAACGGACGATAAAGGATACAAAGAAGGAGCATGGGTACTGAAAGGTGTGACGGGTGTGAACATGTCCCAAACTGCTATGACAAACTGGTCAGCTGGTGGTGAAAACTCTGTGGCCGGGAATGCTTACCTGAATGGTTCGCTGACGCATAAGAACGGAGACTGGCTGTGGGTAACGAACTTGGTGCTGGATTATGGTTTGTCGAAGACCAAATCTCAGGGGATGAGAAAGAGTACCGATAAGATTGGATTATCTACCCAGTTGGGATATGCAGCTACCAAAGTTTGGTACTATACGCTTATGGCTGACCTGAATACTCAGTTTGCCAAAGGTTATAATTATCCGGACAAGAGTCACTATATCTCCAATTTCTTCGCTCCCGCTTATTCCAATGTTGCTTTAGGTATGGAATATAGACCGAAAAGTAACTATTCTATTTTCCTTTCACCGGCTTCTACCAAGATGACCTTTGTGTGCGATGATTATCTCTCTGATTTAGGTTCCTTTGGAGTTGATCCGGGTGATCACTTTAAGATTGAAGCGGGTGCTTTCCTGAAAGCCCGTGCAGAATTACCAGTCATGGAGAATGTGAACCTGATTACTACGGCTGACTTCTTTACTCCTTATAATAAAGACTTTGGCAATGTAGATGTAAACTGGGATGTACTTATCAGCATGAAGATTAATAAAGTGCTTTCGGCAACTCTGAATATGACTTTGAAGTATGACAATGATGTGAAAACCTTTACTGATGAGGGCGTTGAAAGAGGTCCAAAGGTACAATTCAAAGAGATACTGGGTGTTGGATTGGCTTATAATTTCTGATTGCCTGGGACGATTGTCTGTTTTTCCTGCTGAAATAATAAATAGGAAAGGCCATACTGATTAAAGTTAGTATGGCCTTTCCTACTATAGTATTACTTTATAATTTTATTTGTTCAGTTCTAACATCTCTTCAATATATACTCTTGTATTGCTGAGGCGCGGTACTTTATGTTGTCCGCCCAACTTTCCTTTTTGTGCCAACCAATCATGGAACAAGTCTTTACGGGCAATAATAACTTCCAGGGGTTGCAGGGCAATGTTCTTTTGGCGTTTAGCTTCGTAATCGGAGTTGACTTCTTTCAATGTATCATCCAGTATCTTGGCAAAGTTCTCCACGCTATCCGGCATCTGAGCAAACTCGATCAACCATTGATGGCGGCATTTGGCTTTAGCATCCATAAATACAGGAGCAGCCGAATAATCGGAAATCAATGCTCCGGTCGCTTCACAAGCTTTAGCTAACCCTCTTTCTGCGTTATCCACAATCAATTCTTCGCCGAAGGCATTGATGAAATGCTTGGTACGTCCGGTAATGACGAACTTATATGGGTCTTTCTGTGTGAATTTTACAGTATCTCCAATCATATAGCGCCACAATCCTGCAGATGTAGAGATGACCAGTGCATAATTCTTGTCTACTTCGACTTCCTCCAGACAATAGATGCGGGGATTCTCTTTTCCCACATCTTCCAATGGAATAAATTCGTAGAAAATACCATAGTCAATCATCAGCAGCATAGCCGGATCATTCGGATCGTTCTGTGTCCCGAAATATCCTTCAGAAGCATTGTACGTTTCCACGTAATGCATCTTGGACGAGCGGATTACTTCTTTATATTGTTCGCGGTAAGGTGTAAAGGCAACGCCCCCATGGAAGAAGACTTCCAGATTGGGCCATATTTCCTCCAGAGATTCTTTGCCGGTCTTTTCAAGAATACGCTTGATGAGTACCAACATCCACGAAGGAACGCCGGAGAGGCTGGTTACATTCTTCGAAACAGCACTGTTGGCAATGGCTTCTATTTTCTTTTCAAAGTCGCTCATGAGAGCGATCTTCTTGCTTGGAACGCGAACACAGTTTACTAATGGATGTATATTTTGAATCAGAATAGCAGAAAGGTCGCCCACGAGCCCATGTCTGGAATTGAGGTTGGGGCTATGGCTTCCACCTAAAATGAGACCTTGTCCGGAGAAGAAACGGCTGTCGGGGTTCTGTGCCAGATAAAGAGTAACTGCATCTTTGCCACCTTGGTAGTGTGTATCGTTCAGGGACTCTTTGCTGACGGGCAGGAATTTGCTTTTATCGTTTGTGGTACCCGAAGATTTGGCAAACCAGCGTATCTCTGATGACCAGAGCAGGTTTTGTTCTCCTGCACGCAGGCGTTCCACATACGGCTTTACCTCTTCGTAAGTCTGTATGGGCAGTCTGTTTCTAAAGTCTTCATAAGTATGAATGCTTTTATAATCATATTTCTTTCCCCATTCTGTATTCTCGGCCATGCGCACCAGACGGTTCAACACTTGGTGTTGCAGCTCTTCTGCACGGTTGGCATATAAATCGATTTTTTTCAGGCGAGGGGTAAAATACACCTTATTCAGCAATGTTGTGATATTCATCTCTCTTAGCTAAAACTATTTTGTAGCGCAAAAATAATCTTATTTATTGGCTTCTCTATCTTTTTTCTCTTTTTTTTCTATCTTTACGGACGTATTCAGTTGACAAGTTAACAAGTTGACCAGTTAGCAAGACAAAAAGACAAGTTTACCTGTACCTGATACCCTTCAACTTGTTCCCTAAAAAAGGTAGTTATGAGAATCGGAATTTTGACTTCGGGAGGCGATTGTCCCGGCATTAATGCCACCATTCGTGGAGTATGCAAGACTGCAATCAATCATTATGGAATGGAAGTAATAGGTATTCATAGCGGCTTTCAAGGATTGCTGACTAAAGATGTGGAGTCGTTTACCGATAAATCTTTGTCCGGTTTATTGAATCAGGGCGGGACGATGCTGGGCACTTCCCGTGAAAAGCCTTTCAAGAAGAATGGTGTGATGTCCGATGTGAATAAACCGGCACTTATTGAACAGAACGTGAAAGAATTAGGGCTGGATTGCGTGGTCTGTATCGGTGGTAATGGTACGCAGAAAACTGCTGCGAAACTGGCTGCCATGGGACTGAATATTGTTTCCGTACCCAAGACGATTGATAATGATATTTGGGGAACCGATTTCTCTTTCGGATTTGATTCTGCTGTGAGCATTGCTACGGATGCCATCGATCGGTTGCACTCTACCGCCAGTTCGCACAAACGGGTGATGGTGATTGAAGTGATGGGACATAAGGCTGGCTGGATTGCACTTTATTCCGGTATGGCAGGTGGTGGAGATGTGATCCTGATACCCGAAATCCCTTATAATATCCATAATATAGGAGAGACGATCCTGAACCGTTTAAAGAAAGGGAAACCTTATTCCATTGTAGTGGTTGCCGAAGGTATACAGACGGATGGACGAAAACGTGCTGCCGAGTACATTGCTCAGGAGATAGAGTACGAGACGGGTATAGAAACCCGTGAAACGGTGCTTGGTTATATTCAACGTGGAGGTTCACCTACGCCTTTCGACCGGAATCTGTCTACCCGCATGGGCGGACATGCCACAGAACTAATAGCTACAGAGCAATTCGGTAGAATGATTACATTGAAAGGGGATGAAATTTCTTCTGCACCTCTGGATGAGATAGCCGGAAAGCTGAAGTTGGTAACGGAAGATAACGACCTTGTGGTTCAAGGGCGACGGATGGGAATCTGCTTTGGTTGAAATACGGGCGAATGATTATTCGCTCACCTCGTGTTCGGTTACTGAAGTAACTTCCTGATTCTCTTCAATCAGGGCACTCTCAATAATTTCTTCAGCTTCTTCCGTATTTTCCTGCTGATGGTTTTGCGCTTTAGTTGCCTCAATCTGTTCTTTGAAGGCGGCATCATTCTTTATTTTCTTTAAAGCAGCCTGCGCAGCATTTTGTTGGGACTCTTTTTTAGAATATCCTGTTCCTTTTCCTGCTGGTATGCCTTCGATGCGTATTTCGGTGTGGAACATAGGATTGTAGTCTTCGTCAAGGAATTGTTCGATAAGTTCAAATGAAACTTCAACTTTGCTCTTTTGGCTCCATTCAATCAGCTTCGATTTAAAATTCACCTCTTTGCGTGACATCTTATCAAGGTCGATGTAATTCTTGAATATCTTTTCTTCCATGAACCGCTTACAGCGTTTGTACCCCTGGTCCAAGTAGATAGCGCCGATAAATGCTTCGAAAGCATTTCCGTACATATAGCTGTTGTGCGAGGAAGAACGGGTGGAGTATTTTACCAGTTTGTCCAAACCGATTTCTACCGCCAGTTTATTGAGTGTCTCCCGTTGTACGATTTTGGAACGTGTATTTGTGAGGAAGCCCTCGCGGCGGCCTTCAAAATGCTTGTAGACAATATCTCCCACGATGGCGTCAAGAATGGCGTCACCCAGGAACTCCAGTCGCTCATTATTTAAAGGGCGGCCTTTCTCCGAACGGATGGAGGTAGATTTGTGCAGCAATGCCTGCTGATATAGCTGGATGTTGCGGGGATAGAATCCCAGTATCTTATAAAAACAAAGATAAGACTCTTTGTCCTTACGGAATAGGAGCCTTATCTTGTCTATTTGATTACGTAACACGACTGATTATTCTGCGTATTTTTTGAAAATAACACATGCGTTATGACCACCAAATCCAAATGTATTGGACAGAGCTACGTTCACTTCGCGCTTTTGAGCCTTGTTGAACGTAAGGTTCAGGTCATAGTCGATGTTTTCGTCGTTATCACCCTCTTCGTGGTTGATAGTCGGAGGTACAATGCCATTCTTGATCGCAAGAATACTTGCGATGGCTTCTACCGCACCGGCGGCACCCAGCAAGTGACCGGTCATGGATTTTGTTGAACTGATGTTCAAGTCAAATGCATGTTGACCAAATACCTCTTTAATAGCTTTAGCTTCCGATATATCACCTACAGGAGTAGAAGTACCGTGAACATTGATATAATCTACTTCTTCGGGTTTCATTTCGGCATCTTCCAACGCGTTTCTCATCACTAACTTGGCTCCTAGTCCTTCCGGATGTGAAGCGGTCAGATGGTGAGCGTCGGCAGACATTCCTACACCGGCAACTTCTGCATAAATCTTAGCACCACGTGCTTTGGCATGTTCCAGTTCTTCAAGAACCAGACAGCCACCACCTTCACCCATCACGAAACCGTCGCGACTTGCGCTGAACGGACGGGATGCTGTTGTGGGAGATTCATTGCGGGTTGATAATGCATGCATGGCATTGAAACCGCCTACACCGCCAACGGTGATTGCAGCTTCCGAACCACCACTTACAATAACATTGGCCTTGCCTAAACGAATCAGGTTGAAGGCATCAGCGATAGCATTTGTGGAAGTAGCGCATGCAGAGCAAGTTGCGTAGTTGGGCCCGTGAAAACCGTACATAATAGAAATCTGCCCTGCAGCAATATCCGAAATCATCTTGGGGATGAAGAACGGATTGAACTTAGGACCGTTTTCTTTACCGGTCAAGGCATAATTACCTACCTCTTCTTCGAATGTACGGATTCCACCGATACCGGCGCCAAAGATGACACCGATTCTGTTTAAGTCCTCATTTTCGACGTCAAGACCAGAATCATTAACCGCTTCTTTAGCTACAGCAATGGCATATTGTGTATACAAGTCCATTTTGCGGGCTTCTTTGCGGTCGATATAGTTGGTTGCATCGAAGTTCTTCACTTCGCAGGCAAATTGAGTCTTGAAAAGGGAAGCATCGAAATGAGTAATAGGTCCAGCTCCACTAACCCCATTCACAAGGTTCTCCCAAAATTCGGGAACGCTGTTGCCAATGGGAGTAATGGCGCCAAGACCTGTTACTACAACTCTTTTTAATTCCATATTAAATTGATGGATAGAATTACTTAGCGTGTTCTTCGATGTAAGAAACGGCGTCGCCTACAGTACCAATCTTTTCAGCTTGGTCATCCGGAATTGAGATACCGAATTCCTTTTCGAATTCCATGATAAGTTCTACAGTGTCAAGAGAATCAGCTCCTAAATCGTTAGTGAAGCTAGCTTCGTTAGTAACTTCTGATTCTTCAACGCCTAATTTGTCGACGATAATCGCTTTCACTCTTGATGCAATTTCAGACATAACTTTAAGTTTTTAATTAATAATTAGTTTTATTTCTTTAAATTTGCGGGGCAAAGGAATAAATATTTATCGTCACTCGCAAATATTTGGGGAATTAAATGCAATGTTTTGCACATTTTTCACGGTTTTGTGCACTAAAAGGAAGATTTATGAGGAAAAAGATCGCTGTTTTAGCATCGGGAAACGGAACGAATGCCGAAAATATCATTCGTTATTTCCAGGAAAAAAGTTTGGCTTGTGTAGCCCTGGTTTTGACTAATCGTCAGAGTGCGTTTGTTTTAGAGCGCTCACGCGGGCTTGGAGTGCCTTGCTTTTATTTTTCCAAGGGTGATTGGGAGAACGGAGAGCCGGTTTTATCGGTGTTGCAGGAGCACAATATTGATTTTGTAGTGCTGGCCGGATTTCTGGCTCGTATACCAGACTCTATTTTGCATGCTTATCCCAATAAAATGATAAATATACATCCTTCATTGTTGCCAAAGTTCGGTGGAAAGGGAATGTATGGCGACCGCGTACACGAAGCTGTGATTGCTGCGGGTGAAAAAGAGAGTGGTATTACTATACACTATACGAATGAGCATTATGATGAAGGTGCCATTATTTGCCAGGTGAAATGTCCGGTGTTGCCGGAAGATACTCCCGATGAACTGGCACAACGTATTCATGTGCTGGAATATGATACTTATCCCAAAGTAATAGAAAAATTACTGGAATCCGAGGTCTAAGACTTTGTTCAAGGACTTACCTGAACTGTATCAAGTCCGTATCATCTCCGTATCTATACGCTTGGAGTTGGTACGGACTTGGTACGGACTTGACACGGACTTGGTATGAAGTTGCTATGAAATCACTACGCGGAAGGCTGTTTTCTCTCTTCTCAGCGGATAATCTCCTCTTAATTTCTCAAATAATTCCGGATGCTGTTTTAAGGCTTCACTGTCCCTTCTTGGATCATACATCTGTAGGTAGGCTTCTGTTTCGGTAGTTGCAGTGATCATCGGGTTCTCCGGTTCAGGTGGAACAATTCGGTAATCGGCCTGTATGTCAAAGTGCTGGCAAAGAGAATCCAACGACATGCGGGTGGCGTTTGCTTTTCCATCTGCTGAATATCCGGCAATATGCGGCGTCCCGATGAATACCTTATTTAATAAGGTGAGATTAATATCCGGTTCGTTTTCCCATACATCAATGACGGCATCTGAGATTAATCCGTTTTTGAGAGCCTCCAATAAAGCATTCGTTTCAATAACTTCCCCTCGGGAAGTGTTGATGATGATGGGGGAGCGCTTCAGTGAGCGGAAGAATGACTGGTCTGCCAGATGGAGAGTCTTATATTTCCCTTCCTTATATAAAGGTACGTGGAATGTGAGGACGTCGCACTTTTCGGCAAGGAATTGTAGGGAACTGAAGCCGGCACTTCCTTCTTCATCTTCTCGTGGCAAGTCATTCAGTAATACTCGCATGCCCAGTTCACGAGCCACCTCCGCTACTTTACTGCCTACGTTACCTACTCCGACAATGCCTATAGCCATTTCGGATAGCTTCTTTCCTTTCAGGAGTTCTGTTAGCAAAAGTGTGGATTGCAGGTATTGGGCTACGGATGCGGAGTTACAGCCTGGTGCATTCTTCCATACGATGCCTGCCTGATGACAATATTCTGTGTCTATATGATCGAAGCCGATTGTGGCTGTGGCAATGAACCGAACCCGACTCCCTTCTAATAATTTCCGGTTGCAATGGGTGCGTGTGCGAATGATCAACGCGTCTGCATCTTTCACTAAGGAAGCTGTGAAGTCCTTTCCGGGGACATATATTACTTCATCCGCTATCTTTTCGATAGCTTCCTTTATAAAAGGTATTTTATTGTCGACAATGACTTTCATTTCTGTATTTTTTTTCTATATTTGTTGCAGGCAAAGTTAGTCATAAAAGCGGTAAACTGTTTGGCTGTGTGCTAAATAATACATAACTTTGTCAACTTGTACAAATATTAGGATTTGTAGAATAAAGATAAAACAGTTATAAGGAATGAAGTGTATCCATATCATTACGCCTGTAAAGGATTCCATTGAGTTGACTTTACAGACGGTAGATGCTATTATGGCATCTGACGTGAAGACTCCTTTTACATATACCGTTTACAATGATTTCAGTACGGAGGAGAATACGGCCAGGTTGCGGGAAGCATCCGGGAGACTGGGTTTCGAATTGGTAAACCTTGCGGATGTCACAAGCCACCCTTCGCCTAACTATCTTCTGATTCTGCAAATGTCACAAGAACGTGCTATTGCGGAAGAAGCCGGATTGGTAATTGTGGAATCTGATGTGGTGGTAAAGAAAGATACTTTGCAATCTTTGTTCGATGGCGCTTTGGAAAGAAAAGATTGTGGAATTGCTGCTGCTGTCACCGTAGATGAGAAAGGTGATATAAACTATCCTTATTTGTTTGCAAAAGGGCGAGAGAATCAGGTGTTTCCCGAAAAGAAACATTGCAGCTTCTGTTGCTCGTTACTGACGTTGAATTTCCTCCGTTCGTTTGATTTTCATCAGCTGAGTCTTGAAAAGAATTGGCACGATGTAACAATTTCCCATCAATCATTGAAAGAGGGATTCAAAAACTATCTGTTTACTACGCTTCCGGTGTGGCATCGTCCGCATGGTAGCCGTCCGTGGAAGCAATTAAAGTATAAAAATCCATTGAAGTATTACTGGTTAAAGTATACCAAAGGACTGGATAAAATTTGAAAATATTATGGAGTATCGATTGGTTTCTATTATTATACCTATTTATAATATGGCAAAGTATCTGCACGAGACTTTGGATTCGGTGCTTGCTTCAGATTATCCTAATTTTGAAGTAATACTGATGGATGACGGCTCGACAGATAATTCTTTGGACATTGCCAAAGAGTATGCGGAAAAAGATACACGGGTAAGTGTACATACCCAGTCGAATAGTGGTCCGTGTGTTGCCCGTAATAATGCTATATCATTGTCTCATGGCGAATACATATTGCCGGTAGACGCGGATAACCGGATCAGTCCGACATTCATAAGCCATGCTGTAGTAGAATTGGAACGAGACCCGGATGTTAAAGTGGTCTGTCCGCGAGCCGAATTTATAGGCGACCGTAGTGGTGAATGGAAGTTACCACCCTTCTCTTTGAAGCTGTTGGCACGTAAGAATATGATTGATACCTGTGCACTCTACAGAAAAACAGAATGGGAAAGAGTAGGTGGGTACTGCGAAGAGATCATTGCACGTGAGGATTGGGAATTCTGGATATCTGTACTGAAAGATGGTGGCAAAGTGGTCCGTTTGCCTCAGATAGAATTGTATTATCGCGTACGTGCCGGGTCCAAAAGAATTGTAGACCGTTCGTTGAAGCCACATGTTACGAAAGTGCTTAACAAGCGTCATGCTGAATTTTTTGAACGGGAGTTAGGAGGAAAGTTGCGTTCTGTACGTTCCTGGTCCAGGTGGATCAATCGTATTGAGCGTTTTTTTCGTCCACGGTGCATGGCTGTAGCTCCTGATTATTCAAATATGAGTGACTTTGTGAAAGTGCTTCCGGTTATTTTTGAAGATCGGGGTACTGTTATTTATAAAGGAAGAAATGAATTGAGGGAGTTTGATATAGCAGGGCAGAAAGTGGTGGTTAAATCTTTCCAGATACCTCACCTGCTGAATCGGATTATTTATAATTTTTTCCGGGAATCTAAGGCACGGCGTTCATTTCGCTATGCGGCCATGTTGCGGCAGTTTAATATAGGATCGCCCGCACCCATTGGTTTCTGCTCGGTTTCCAGTTGGTTCTTGTTCGGAAAGAGTTATTTTGTATCGTTAAGGTCGGAATGCCCTTATACTTACCGGGATCTTCCACAACGTCCTTTTGAGGAACAGGAAAAAATACTTCGCGCCATAGCCCGTACCACTGCTGTTTTGCATGAACATGGAATTTTGCATAAGGATTATTCGGCAGGGAATATCTTATTTGCAGAAAAGCCGGAGGGCGTCTCCGTAGAGATCATTGATTTGAACCGGATGCGCTTTGGTAAGGTATCTTTGGAAGAAGGGTGCAAGAATTTTGAAAGACTACCTGGTACTGATGAGATGTTTGCTGTGTTAGCGGATGAATATGCCAAATCTCGTGGCTTTGACAAGAAAAAGTGTTTGCAGTTGATAGAGAAAGCTCATAAATCTTCTTCGTCTTTTTCTTCTAAGGCTTCTTGATGTCTGACTTTTGAAGGTAGTTTCTATGTTTGGTCTGCATCTATCCCATGGGTAGAATTATGTAGTAGGTGGGCATAGATTGTTTCTTTCCCTTCGGGGGTGAGCATATTGAATTGCTTCTTATAGGTTAATTTGTGGAAACCATAGTTTGCACTAAATTCCTCCATAGATTTTTCATTAAATGGCATGTTGAGGCATTTGGACAGGTTGCTGATTCTTTGCAGAGGGACGCTGTCGACCATTTCCGTAATAGCTGGGATATTTTCATAGGCTATGCTAACGAGATAATCGAAGAATAAGTAAGTGACGATTTGTTGATGATTCTTCCAATAACTATAGAACATGTCCAGTAGGAAAGCGGGTAGAATATTGTCTTTACCACATGCTATAAAAAAGACTGTCCACTTGCCGTTTGCCACATTGGTGTTTTTTGCCGTATGATGGCAAGTGTAGAAATCGGTATCGGGATTCATTATTGAGTCTACATCTCTGGTAAAAAGTAGGGTGCTGTCAGCCCATATTCCTCCATGTTCTTTAAGCAGATTAATCCTTAGCATGTCACTGAAATGGGTGAGACTTATTTCGTGGTTTTTCACTTTTTGCAAGATATAATCCGGCATTGTAGCGTATTCCTGATAGTTTTGCTCTGTGATTAATATGACAGGATGTTGACCTGCATGATGTTTTGCAGAGGCGTAACAGACTTTAACGATATCAGGCATGTTCGCTTCTCCTTGCCACCAGCATGTCCAGATGGGGCATGTCTTGTCAATCGGACTTTTTCCGGTACTTGCTTCTTTGTATTTCTTTATAATATTTTTTGCACCGGACTTCTGAGAAATTACAGTTTTGAAGTATAAGTGTTTACTGTGCTTCAAAAGCTTCTTCTCCACTGATTTGAAAAAGGATTTAACGGGGTTGATATCTGGATTTGTAGAGTTCATGCTTCTGTATTATAACTGATTACTGGTACAAAGATATAGGTTTAGAGGGAATGTCACTTCCTTTTTTGAAAAATCTATTTCTTTTTATTTGTTAGCATATGTGGTTTTTATTTGCTCAATCAGTTCTTTTTCTTTGGAACTGAATTTACGGGCAAATAATCTGTCTGAAGCGATTAGTTCATTATAGTCCTGAGATTGCCATGTATAAGGGTTTCCTCTGTTCCAGTCAATCAGTCGCATGTTTCCTGCATCATCTTCATTAGCTTTGTATATGTTCTCTTTAAAAGGAGAATTCCATAATATGGTTTGAAGAAAAATTTCATCGGGACACAACGTGTATTTGAAGCGTTGAAGTACAAAGGATTTCTTTTCTATCAGATGCTGACAGAAGCCTTGAGTAATACTGAACCAATTGGGACCCTTTTTAAATTCGACTTCTTGTTTTCTGTGAAATCGAATAAGTTTTTGTACAATGAGTGCAAGGTTGTGGCATGGTGCAGTTATGATGTGCCATTTACTGTTGCTACGCTTGAGGCTCTTTGTGAAAAAGTAGTATCGGGAGATTTTACGATTCAAATCTTTCTGGTGTTTATCTCCCAACCAATAACTGACAAATTCCTTACCAGAATTGGCTTGAAAGAAAGAATGGATATAATCTTGTGTTTGTATAGGCAGGTCTACACCTGAAAGCAAGTGGTAGTAGTCATAAGTGCTATGCTTGGCGGCAGTTTCAAGTAACAGATATTCTGTTTCTACTTGGCTGATGTCTCCCCAGTATACTTTATTGCGGGTAGGTAATAGAAATAATCGGGCTTTCTGTGTACATAGAAGACAGGCTCTTTTATACAGTTCTGTTGAGCGGCGGTCGATATGTAGATAAATATCATTTCGCTCGTCATCAATCATGGATAAAAGCGTTTCTAACACCGGATATTCGTTGTGGACGATGATTAGATAAGCATGTTTCATTACACTATTTGTTGAAGTGTTGTTTGAAGAAATCGGGAATAGTATTGTCAGTTTTGATATATCCGTCGCGTTGCAACTGATCATAAGAGTTTGCTCCGATGATCTTATCATATTCTATTTCTAATTGCTGATTCTTATACAACTGATAGAAATAGCGCCAATGCATGCCTATATGTCTGTGGGGATTTTGTTCCAGTTGTTTGCCACCGTTAATCATTTTCTCAAGAAAACGTTCTTTACCACGAATGGAATAGTGGTAAATGCAAATATTACTTTTTCTAAGGCGTTTAGGGAACATGAGCACCTTGTGATTTCCTGTGGAAATCTGAAGGTACGAGGTGGTGCGATGAAGAACTTTTCCTCTTTGTGGTATATAAAGAGAATAGCGCGAAAGATTATAAAAATTGTACTTTAGCGGGTTAATAATTGGAATGATAGCTTGATTCCATTTCCAAAACTGTTTACCTGCTTCCGGATACATATATCTCATGGAACATTTTAGTACATTAGCTCTGGTGGTGGCTAATTCAGTCTTTAGACTGCCGGTAGGAGAGTACCATAACTCATCGGCATCAGCATTGATGACCCAGTCTGCATGAAGTTGCTTTTTGGCAATCTTGATCATGCGGTCTACCCATACTTTTTGATTATAATTAGTTGCTTTTTCTATGATAGCTTCTTTTATCCATCCTTCCTTCTGATATTTTTGGATGATTTCAATTGTACCGTCTGTGGAGTTATTATCAGTAATGATAAACCCGTCTACTCCCATAGCCTTATGGAAACACAGATTTTCTTCCAATATATCTTCTTCATTTTTGACCAATAATGTCATAATGAGCTTTGGATTGGATGTACGTCTGAAGGTCTGCGGGACTTCTTCGAGAACATTAGCTATTTTGTTTAAAAGAGGCATTAGCATTAACTTAAAATCATTGTTTAGGTTGCGATTTTACAAAGATATACTATATTTTGATACAATGATTTATTCTTGGTGAATAAATCAATGAACACTTTTAGAATGTTGTTAGTTCAGTTATTTGATTTTTATAGTTTTCTTCTTGTTGATTACTTTATATAGAATCTTACGGAAGAAATAGTGAATGGCATTCTTATTATTAATAACATGCCATCCTTGTTGTTTGGCAAACCGGATGTATTGATCACGGAAAGGACTGTCGCAGTTGTACATCCATGGTTTGCGTTTTCCTGTGAAATGGATAATAGCAGGAGATTTTAAAGCATCATCCCAATCTTTTTTCCTCTCCGGTTGTACCTCAGGGCTTGCATATAAAAAGAAATCCATCAGATTCCAGCGAATAGAAATAAATTGTTTTTCTTTATAAAGCAATGCGTTCAAAACATCCTGGTCGTGCAATTTTATATTTTCATAATTGGATGCGATATAGCTTTTGCATGCCTCTACAAATTTTTTCTCTCTCCATTTCTGAAGATTTATCAACATTACTCCCGAGTTGAAGTAAGAGTACTCAACGGGATATTTCAGTGTGACAGGTGATTCGGTATCGAATGGTGACCTTTCTTCAACGGCAGCTACGGCAATATTATCGATATTTTTCTCCCATAATTCTTTAATAGAGTCGACAACGATCAAGTCACAATCCAGATATAGAATTTTGTTTATATTACTGGGTATAAGCTCTGACATGAAAAGCCTTAAGTAGGCGGCGAGAGACAGGTGATCCTGTTTCCTAATAGGGAAATCCTTAATGAGTGAATAGTCTACGTCATAAAAATAAACTTCAGCTTGATGTTTTTCGCAAAAAACTTTCAGCCTTTTTTTTCCAGCCTTTTCGACCTTACTGCTACAAATGATGTGTACGCGGAATTTCTCATCTGGAGTATGTACGAACAGGCTTGCTAACATTACACCACAATATTCAATGTAGTTTTCGTCTATGCTACAAACAATATCTATCATAGTTCTTTAGGTTATTATAGTCTATATAAGTATGCAAAGGTACGTATTATAGCAGAAAAAATGTAGATTATAGATATATTTTTTTTCATGCGACGAGGATTATCTTCTTCATATTGCTACTTGGAATGATGGCGCTTTAAATATTTGTGGCGATAATAAGCGATAAATAATACTGGAAAATACTTATATAAGAAGGCATAACGACCTTCTCTCTTCGTATGTACGAGTGGGGTTAATCCTGCCTTTTTCATTTGCTTTACCATTTTTCCCTGAGCTTTGCTTTTGATGGCAAAACTATTATTTAGATTTTCCATTAGCCTTAAAGATATATGCTCGCTCAAGGTAAAGGCTACGTCTTCTTCTTTCACGTATTTTTGGGTGAACTGATTGAGATTGTCCATTGCCTTTATTTTATCGAAAAGACCATACTCTTTATAGTTTTGCATGAATGAAGATTCATTTTGTACATAATTATAGCAGATCAATGGCAGATGCATGATTTTTTCTGCAAAGTAGAATACGCGGGGAATAAATTCTTCATCTTCATGTCGTATATTGATGAATTTGAAATTCATTTTCAGCATATATTCTCTACGATAGGCAAGCATCCAGACTGCAGCGGGCATATAACCGGTTTTTATGAATGACTTGCCAGAGACGATGCCCCGTGGGCAAAACTTACGTGCTTCATAATCAAAACCTTTCAAAAGTTTATTTTGATTCCCCCAATGATTATAGTCGAATAGAAGAATGTCTAAGTCGTTCTTTAATATTGCTTCATAGATTTTTGCTATTGAGTTTGTGCAGAAATAATCGTCAGCATCGGCAAATAATATAATTTCTCCTTGAGCGATATCCATGCCGAGATTTCTTGCCGCACTTACCCCTTGGTTGGTAGTCGTGATACTTTTTATAGTAGGGTACTCCCTAGATAATTCTTGTATAATACCAGCTGTCTGGTCTGTGGAGCCATCATTGATTACGATGATTTCGTATTCATTGTGCGAGATATCTTGTTGTAATGCTGATAACACACATTTTCTGATTTGCTTTTCCGCATTGTATGCAGGAATAATGATAGAAATCTTCATGGCTCTTATTATTATTTGTTTAAAAAAGGACGATATAATATACTGTTGTATACATCTTCTGTATGATCGTGCCGGGAGGAAAAAAGAGTATTTAGTTTCAATAAATAGCGAACTAACCTATATGCTCTTTTTTGAAATTTCTTTGTATGGTTCATGGTTGGAATAATGGTCTTGAAATCCGACTTTTTATATTCCAATATATCAATGTATGTAGAATAAAGCTGCGGTGAGAGGTTTTCCTGGAGCCACTTTAATCGTTCAGTTTGTACATCGATGTAGTTGGAACTGATTCCTGTAGCATCACACTCAGCGATAGTTAGGGGGATGTGTTTGTAGCTGCACCTTTCCATGATGATAGACTGGAAACTATGTCCCCAATCTGCAATTATTTTATATTGGGTGTCATATAATTTATTGATAAAAAGAGAATGATGAATAAAGCACGCTTGATGTGCTAACGCATTATAAAAAAAGAAAACTAAGTCGGGATAATCAGGTCCCGCTTCTTTTCTCTGTTCATGATCGTTTACTAAGACCATGTCTCCATAGATATATTTTGTCCCATCAAATGGAATATCTTTGAGAATGTTTCCTTGTAAGCAGTCTCCTGAATTTAGGAAATAAAGATATTCTCCTTTGGCTTGCCTGATTCCTTTATTCATTCCATCATAGATTCCTTTGTCTTTCTCAGAAACCCAGTAAGTCAGGTGGGTATTTTTTTCTGAATATTTCTTGATGGTTTCCTGGCTTCCATCATTGGAATCAGCATCTATGATGATATGTTCATAGCTGGTGTATGATTGCACTTCGATGCTGCGCAATGTTTTCTTAAGTCCTTCATTGTTATTGAAGTTGACTGTGATGATACTGATAGTCGGAGTTCTCATTTAATGGACGTTTTTGGATTTAGAGTTTCATTTAAGACTTTTTGATATACTTTCTCTGTTTCTCGGGTTGCTTTTTCCCAGGAGTATAATTGTAACCGCTCTATTCCTGCTGCTACTAAAGAAGCACGTTTTTCGCTATCACCTATGATTTCTGTCAGTGTTTGAACCATTGATTCTATAGAGTAAGGATCAAAGTAGGCACCGGCATTGCCGGCTATTTCGGGGAAACAGCTGGTGTTACTTAAGACTACAGGACATTTACAGGCATAAGCTTCCAGGACTGGGATGCCAAAGCCTTCGTATAGTGATGGAAATACAAAGAGGAGTGCCCTGCCGTATAATTCATTCAGGTTTCTATCGTTTATTGAAATTTGTATGATCTTGTCTGTGATATTCAATTTATCTATCAACTTCTTTTCTTCCCAGTTGAATGGATGCCCTGTACAAAGCAAATATAAATCTTGGTCTGTTTTGTGGATGATTGCAAGAGCTTCTAATAAACGTTGGAAATTTTTGTAAAGAGTTCGGTCTCCTACAAATAAAATATAGCGATTAGGGAGTGACAATTCATCTTTCCCATGATGGGACTTTATACTTGTTCCATGATAGATAACGTCAATTTTTTGAGGATCAATATTTAATATATTAACGATATCTTTCTTTGTATTTTCACTAATTGCAATAATCCGGCTGGCTTTTGTAATCACTTCTTTTTTCTGCGCCATGACCTCTTTAGCATCATGGAAATATTCGGGAAACAGTTCATGAATCATGTCATGCACTGTTATTACATAGGGGTGGTCACCAATATGCTCAAGGAAAGAAGGATTGTAGTAGGTCGGGTGAAAAAGATAAGGAGATGACGTTTGAAGTAACCTGTTTGTTAACTTTTGGTTTTCAAGCAAAAGCCGCTTTTTATAATGTTTGAAAAAGAAATGTGGAGCATGGATACGGTGCCTGGCAAGTTTGGCTTGCGCTAAATAATGATTTTCGGTAAAGCGAACAGAAATGTCATATGCCATACCCAGTTTGGATATGATTTCACAAAAATATCGTGAGATTCCACCGAATTTTTGTAGATCGAAGATTTGAGAATCATATAAAATATGAGGTTGTTCCATATTTGTCATTGTCGCATTACCAATAACATCCTTCTTCTACCTGTTGGGCTTTAGAGGGAGTTTCTGTTGCGGAGGGCTTTACCCAAAATTCATTCATTAGTTTTGAATAATTATAAGTTGCGTTATAATTACTGTTTTCCCATCTGGCACCTCTAATCCCGAATAATAGTTGCAAACTGCCTCCTAAGTGTACAGCCTTTTTCCCGGAACGCTTCACGTGTGCGGCCAACGGCATTCCATACGCTCCACATCCCAACAAACAGACATCATAATCCATTTTGTCAATTTCGTTTTTCATGAATTCGAGAGCGTCAAACCATGTTTCGAATCTACCGTCGCCTTGATTGCCAATAGTTTGAATGGCTTTGATTGTTTGCAAGTCGAAAGTAGGCAGAACTCTCGGGTCTTTGTGAATTAGTTCTTTTCGAAGGTATTGCTTTTGTATCGTTTCTGCAAAAGGATGTACTACCAATACCTTTTTATTTTCTAAGGCAGCAGTCCATGGTACATCACTCCAAAAAGGGTTATAAGGCTCAAAATCTATTTTATACGCATTCTGTAATTCTTTAGAGAAATATTCTTCTTCAAATCTCCAGGAAGCAAGTATGTCAATGAGAGGCATATCTTCAATCATCATTTCCGAAAAACGCTTTAATAGTTCAGGGGTTGCTGAAAAGAATCCGGCATTATTCCTCATCGGGTACATTGTTTCTTCTTCCCACCACCAGGGAAATGCCTCCCCTTTGATGTATTTGATAATTTTTCTTTTTTGATGATAGATGCCTAAGTAATTGACTACACATCCTATTTCTACAGCACCAAATCTTGAGAGCATGCAAGGTTCTGGTGATAATAATTTTTCCCTAATATGGCTTGATATAATATCAGGGTCCATCTCTTTGTTAAGGGGACGAGGTTGTGGCAAATCGTGGCGTTCAATATAACGTCGACGTAGCTTTTTTAATAGCTTTATAAATTTCTTCTGCATTGAATTAAGAAAGAGTATAGTAATATTTATACAATGATACGAATTTTATAGGATACGATCCCTTGTCTATGTGTTAAAAGATGTATTAATGTATCTTTCCTTGTAGTGATATGGCATATATCGCTTTCTATTTGTTCTTTCTTTCTTTTGTTTTTATTGTTTCTTTCAGTGTAGAGCGAAATTCATTTTCAAATTGTTCAAGATTCCACGTTTGAGTTGAATAATATATATTTTCCCTTATTAATTTGTGAAATTTGTCCTGGGGTAACATGCTGGCCCATTCTACTCCCTTACCTATTGCTTCAACAGATAATTCCGGTAACAGATAGCCATAATGCTCGATGTTGTCTATTGCTCCCCATCGAGAAGTAATGGGAATAACTCCCATTTGCATCATAGTTATAACGGAACCGGGACATCCTTCGCTGCCGGATGGAAAGATATTGAATGCACAGAGATAGGCTAAGTTCATGAACAACTCAGAATTGGTGTCAAGAAAACCATATAATGTGATGTTCCGGCACTCGTCTATTTGTTTTTGATAGATGTCTATAAACCCTTCGTCAAGAGAGCCGATTACGTGTAAGTTGTATTGTGGATGGCTGATAAAAAAACCTAAAACTAAATCTAATCCTTTTAATATACTACCGCTGGAGCCAAACCATAGGAAGTCTTTTATGGAAACACTTTGAAGTTTATGTTGCAAATTGCATTCCTGACTAAAGTTGCTGGATTGGTTAATTATCTTGATTTTATTTTGTAATTCCGGGGGGTATGTCTGGATGGTAAACGAACTTCCTATCTGGAAAATAATATCTGCTATTTCACAGCTATTGTGTGCATCTACTGAACGGGAGTATGGCAAGTGTGTTCCATGCTTTTTGTTGAATGAATCGATTCTGTTTTTTACTATTGAGTATTGGTGTTTCCAGTAAGCGCCTGTTGCATAATATATTTTTAGGGCTTGAGGATTTTTCTGACTCATTGTTACAAAGTTGGGATCTAAACCAAAAATAATATCATAGTGACGGTCGTCACACTCTTTGGGGGCATTGCAGCGTGCGACTTTAACATTATAACCCAAAGAATAAAATATTTCTCCAATGATTAATGCCTCTCTCTTGTTTTGATGAGTACGCATATAAACTTTGTCTTTTTTATGGTAATATACTTCAGGTATATATGAAATATATGCCCATTTCCTGTTTAGTAGCGAATAGAGAGTGTATTGATCTTTATTTTTTTTGAATAGATTGAACTTCATTGCTACTCAATATATTGTTAAATTCATGATTAAATAGGCCAAAATATGAGTTCTCAACCTCTTCAGCATCCCACTTATTGTGCCAATGATATGCGAATGCCCCCGGAAAGAAGTTTTTATAACTATTGATATTGGGGTCTTTATCATAACCTTCGCCGAATTCCTTGAAAAAGTCAGCAAATTCTTTAAAAGGCATTCCATCACAATATCCTCCCCAGAGAGGATCAAAGAAAGTACAAGGGTAATTTCTCAAATTTTCTAATTTCTTATCTTTGTAATCGAATAGTACCCAAGGCATTGCTGCCTTTCTTCTTTGTAATTTCTTTGCTAAGTAATTAGTTATATAGCTATTCTTACGTAAATATAGAATGGCACTGTTGGCATATGATTGGTATTCCCATGCATAGACAAACTCATGACCTTTTAGTAGAGGGGTAAAGTCTTTTAAAAACATAACATCAAGATCGAAATATAGACCTCCATATTTGTAGAGAGAGATAATCCGGAAATCGTCACCTTTGGCTGCAAGATTCTTGGGTGCATTGATATATGTCTTAATTTTGCAAAAGGGAGTATTGCTAATTTCATTTTCAACGTTCCAGGACAATATTTTTATATGGCCTTTTAGTTCTTGTAGGTGTGGATTACTTTCTATTTGTGCATACCCATTTTCAGAGTCTAACCATAGCCATATTTCTATACTTTCCATATTTTGTGTACACAACAGACTCTTAATTGAGAAAGCTTGCTTGAGGCCAAAGGTTCCATGCCAGTAAGCGTGGAAAATTGTTTTCTCAGTAAGTAACTGAGATGATTGTTCTCTTTGGAGATCTGATACTTTACTCAGATATAGATCTTTACATTTTAAGATGTTCCAATTTGTATAACTGGGTTCCAAATTTTCAGTATAGAACTCATTTTTCTTTTCGAAATAATGTTTTAAGCTTCGAATCATATTTTTTATGTGAAAATACTTGTCTTAATGCGATGGTTCTTAGTTGGTGACAGAATTTATAAGTTTGGAAATAAGATATTTGCATAGTTGCTTTATGAATAATCCAAATCATATATTAGTCACGTGTACAAAGGTAAGGTATTTGTGGGTATAGTTGATGAATATGGCTTAAAAAAGATATTTAAATACAGATATTTATTTTTTGAAGTAGTTGAATCGTATCATCTCATCCGATATATCATAAGCTTCTTTTGCTAAGTCCACCTCCTCCGGTGTATAGCCTTCTCCTTCCACATTCATCTGTGAACCTATGGCAAAACCTTTCTTGTTGGGATTGAGAATGCTTTCTCCAAGTCCGGTCCAGTAGTAATCGTCAAGCTGGAGCAGGTTCAGCAGGGTGGGATACATGTCTATTTGTCCCATGACCTTATCATAGCGCATGCTTACAGGAGAATTGACAACGATGAAAGGAGTAAAAGGTTTGTCGGATACAATATCTTTGCCGCCGGGGCTTTCGCATAATTCCGTTCGATAATATGCCAGACCTTCGTGGTCGCCCGTTATTACAATCAGTGTTTCTTTATATTGCGGAAGAGTTTTCAGATATTCTACGAATTTGCCGATTGCTTTATCTGTATAACGGGCAGTCGTCATATAGTCACCCATTTTTTCCGGAATGCCGGAAGAGAATGAAACTTCTCTCAATTGTTTCGGTAATATGAATGGAGCATGGCCGGAATAAGTAATGAGTTGCATATATGCATTTTCTCCTTTTTTCCATATCTCCCCCTTTTCTATTTTTTCTTGGCATTGTGCAAAGAACGAACCGTCTCCGGTGCGTTTGTGTGTGCCGAAAGCTTCAGTCAATTTAAAGTCATGATAAGCGATGATGGTATCTATGCCGAAACTTTGGGCTATGGGGCCTTGATTCCAGGTTGACAATTTATCAATGGTTAACAGGTAGTTGCGTGAATGATTCTTTTCGCGCATGGCTTTCTGTAATGACGGATAAATATGATTGGGATATTGGCTGCTGTAAGTACCGCTATTGATGGGCAGTAATCCGGTGCAAAGCATGAGCTGTGCATCAATGGAACGTCCGCCTTTTACCTGAGTCAGTACGTGTGGAGCATAGAGAGTGGTAGAGTCTTTCAATAGTTTATTCATATAGGGGGTGATCTCCTGTCCCTCCACTTCTTTTTCTAACACCCAGCTTTCTAATGATTCTGCGAAAATAACGATACAATTGGTGCGACGATTGGTACTATCGCTGATTAATGCGGCTTCATGTTTCGGCTTTGCACTTAACCATTCTTGTATTTTGGCTTCCAATTCGGGAGTCAACTGTTGTTGTGGTCCTATCAAGTCATAACATAGACTACCGAAAATCGTATAAATAGAAGGGCCGCTTGAACATAAATAGGCTTTATCACGATACTTTCCGTAAGCCTTTGAGAATCCGCCTTTCATAAGGGTTACTGTTCCAAAAATACAGATAATAACTACAAGTATTCCTACATAAGGAAGAGCCCGAACCGGGCGTTTCAGATGTGATGTTTTGGTGCGTAGGTGAATTATAGCTGCTATAAGGGTGGATAATGGGAAAAGTGAATCATACCACCGGAGAGAGTCAATCACGCTACCTGTGAAATCGGCTAAGTTTCCTGATAGTCCATAACTGTTCAATGGTATAGCTGTATAGTAGGTCCTGAAATACATAAGGTTAGCTATCAACAGAAAGTCTAGTAAAAGCATGATGAAAGTTTCCGTTTTCCACATTCGGAAAAAGGCATAGGGGATAAGTAATATAAACGTGGCTATCAGTTTGGTTGTATAACATTCAACTGTAGAAAGAGAGGCAAACGTTGTGGGAATACACCACAGAATGTCGAATAATATGAATTTAAGAAAAATAGTAACTCCAAATGTCAGTATGGACTTATCAATCTTTGTCATAATAAAGCGTATATTGATATCTGGGCGCAAAGGTACAATATATTTTTTCGAAATCATTCTGTAATTCATATAAATGACTCACAGTGTCCATTAATTGAGGGTTGCATAGATAAATCTCGTTAATATTAATTTTATCTTCTTCTTCTTAAAGATATTTCTTGTATCTTTGTGCCCCTAATTCATTAATACCAAGCAATGAGGGAATTTCTGCAACTGATGCGACGTTTTGTGTCGCCTTATAAAAAGTATATAGGATGGGCAGTCCTGCTCAATGTTTTATCGGCTGTTTTCAACGTTTTTTCATTTACGTTATTGATTCCAATTCTGAATATCCTGTTTAAGACGGGTGATGGTTCACAGGTTTACCACTATATGGAGTGGGGAAGTGACAGCTTGAAAGATGTGGCGATTAATAACTTCTATTACTTTGTCACCCGATTGATTGAAACGCACGGACCAACAATGACGCTTCTGTTCATGGGGCTTTTCCTAGCCTTTATGACTATGCTGAAAACCTCTTGTTACTTCGGTTCTTCCGCCATCATGATTCCTTTGCGTACAGGAGTTGTTCGCGATATCCGTATCATGGTTTATTCCAAAGTAATGCATTTGCCGCTTGGCTTTTTCTCGCAGGAGCGGAAAGGAGATATCATTGCCCGTATGAGTGGTGACGTGGGTGAGATTGAAAACTCTATTACCAGTTCGCTGGACCTGTTGCTGAAGAATCCTATTCTGATTCTACTTTATTTCTCGACACTTATTATCACCAGTTGGCAGCTGACCTTGTTTACTGTAGTGGTGCTTCCCGGAATGGGTTGGTTGATGGGGAAAGTCGGCAAAAAACTGAAACGTCAGTCTTTGGAAGCTCAGGGCAAATGGAGTGATACAATGTCGCAACTGGAAGAGACTCTGGGAGGTTTACGAATCATCAAAGCCTTTATTGCTGAGGATAAGATGGTGGACCGTTTTACCAAGTGCAGTAATGAGTTGCGTGATGCGACTAATAGGGTAGCTATCCGTCAGGCTTTGGCTCACCCGATGAGTGAGTTCTTGGGAACACTTCTTATCGTATTGGTACTGTGGTTTGGTGGTATATTAATTTTGGGTAATGATCACTCTTCGCTGGAAGCTCCTACATTCATCTTCTACATGGTTATCCTTTATAGTATCATCAACCCGTTGAAAGAATTTGCGAAAGCAGGATATAACATCCCGAAAGGTTTGGCTTCTATGGAGCGTGTGGATAAGATTCTGAAAGCAGAGAATCCTATTAAAGAACCTGCAAACCCGAAGCCTTTGCATGGAATGAATCATGAGATTGAGTTTAAAGATGTTTCTTTCAGCTATGATGGAAAGAGGGAAGTTCTGAAACATATAAATCTGGTTGTGCCTAAGGGACAGACCATTGCATTGGTAGGTCAGTCTGGTTCAGGTAAGTCTACCTTAGTTGATTTGTTGCCACGTTATCACGATATACACTTCGGTGAAATCAGGATTGATGGCGTTAATATTAAAGATTTCCGAATTCATGATTTGCGTGGTTTGATAGGGAATGTAAATCAGGAGGCTATCCTGTTTAATGATACATTCTTCAATAATATCGCTTTCGGTGTAGAAAATGCTACCATGGAGCAGGTTGTTGAGGCAGCGAAGATTGCAAATGCTCACGACTTCATCATGGAAACAGAACACGGGTACGATACAAGTATCGGTGACCGTGGTGGCAAACTTTCCGGAGGACAACGCCAACGTGTCAGCATAGCCCGTGCCATCTTGAAGAATCCGCCTATCCTTATTCTTGATGAAGCTACTTCTGCTCTTGATACAGAATCTGAACGTCTGGTGCAGGAGGCTTTGGAACGTCTGATGAAAACGCGTACCACAATTGCTATTGCCCACCGTCTTTCTACAATTAAGAATGCAGATGAAATTTGTGTGCTCTATGAAGGAGAAATCGTGGAAAGAGGTAAGCATGAAGAACTGCTGGAAAAAGACGGATATTATAAACGCTTGAATGATATGCAGTCTCTGTCTTAAACAGAAAGTTGAGAACAACAATGAGTTTTTGCCAGTTTTACCTACACTACCTACACTTAAGGGGGTAAGGATTTTATTCATAGTATGTTATGTGGTGTAGGTAACGGTGTAGGCAGGTGTAGGCAATTGGTTTGCTTGCACCGGCATTAGGACTGCTTCTTTCTCTTTATAATATAAACTAACATCTTATTGGAATACAGTGTTTTGCTGCTATCTGGTGCTGGGGAACTTGCGTTCCTGCACTTGGAAACTGGAGTTTCCTGCACTTGGGAACGAGCGTTTCCTTTAATGGGAACTGTCGTTTCTCCTTATGGAAACGCTTGTTTCCCTTAATGGGAACTATCGTTTCTTTTCGTGGGAACGCTCGTTTCCTCCTGGACGCCGGGGGGAGACACACTCTCTGGAGAGAGGCTCTTCATCTTTTTTCACTTTTCGCTTGCTTCTTTCAAAAACAACTTCTACCTTTGACAGCGTGTAGGAGTGCCTACCATAATAGTTGTTAAAATTTATTAGAAGCGTCTTGCTTCATTCTTGTTTGCTGAGAAACCTGAGAAATTTTTCGCATAACACAAGAATGGCATTCAGACGGCTTCCGCGCTATAGCGTGGGGCTGATATGTCATTTCGTGTTATCAGGGCTTCTCAGGGCCTCTCAGCAAACGAAGTGAAACGATCAGTTCTGCGCTTCGTGTTTGTAATGGGCCCTGCATGGAACTGAGGAGGACCACAAAACAATTTTATTCACAACATGGATAATCAAAAACGAGAAAAGTACGAATCACCGGCAGTCGAAGTATTGACGGTGGCAGTGGAGTATGGCTTTGCAGGTAGCGGCGGTGACAATGCCGATACGACATTACCAGGGTGGGGGCATGAGGATGGCTATTGGGAATAATCCTCTTTAGTAATTACAAACTATTAAAAAGAAACTAATCATGAGAAATTTATTTAACATCAGTGCCCTGCTGTGCGCGGCGGCCCTGATAACAGCTTGCTCCAACGAGGAAATGATGGAGAGCGGAACGTCTGCCGACGGCCTTACACTGACTGCAACGACGGGGGCAAACACACGAACGTCCGTAGACGGCAACTACCATGTGAACTGGACAACCAGTGATGCCTTTTATGCTTTTGGCGGCACTACTTCAGTGGACAAAGTTTACTCCAGCAAGGGAACGTTTACCCTGAAAAGCGGAACCGGCACGACAGGAACCTTTGCCGGCATGGTGACGGGTGCGGTATCTAATTTGCAGTATGCAGTTTATCCGGCTGATAAATACGCTTCCGGTACAATGACCCTAACCTTCCCTGCGACGTACACCTATCCTAATAGCAACGCGCCGATGTTCGGCAAGCTGAACTCCGGCAAAACGAGCGTGGACTTCGTTCAGCTGCTGAGTGGAATGATGCGTATCAAGCTGACCGGATTGGAAACTGGAGTATCCGGCTCACTGGCGCTGGCTGCCACAGGCATCGCCGGTTCGGCTGAACTGACGATAGATGATTCGGGCAATGCCTCGCTGGGAACTTTGTCGAGCACAGCAAACGAGGTGACAGTGTCGTTCACCACCGTGAACACCGACCCGCTGGTGCTGGATATTCCCGTACCCGCCGCCACTTACGCAGACGGTATTACCGCTACGCTGCAGATTGGCACAGGTTCTATCCAAGCATTTAAAACAACGAGTGGCTTTGTAGTGACAGCCGGTACGATAAAGGAAATGCCCGACATCAACGACATCAAGATTGATGCCAGCACCGGTGGTATCACGTTCAGCAAGGTAGTGGAGAACGCGGAAGATGCCGTCCAGGCGATGAAAGATGGTGCTAAGAGCATCACGGTTAATACAGTGAAAGCAAATGACAATATTGAGATTCCGGCCAGCAGCACCAGCAGCGCTCCTGTTACCATTAACATCAGCAGTGTAAGCACCACCAGCTTCACTGTGAAAGGAGTGTCAGGCGGTGCAGAAGCAGTGAAAATCAATGTACCGACAGGCTCCAAAGGAACCCTGACCGTTGAGGACATTGACCATGTAGAAATCAGCGGAGACTGGGAGAAAGTAACTGCCAGCACAGGCGAAAACACCTTTGTAGTAAAAGCGGGTGCTGTAATAAAAGAGTTGGTCGTTACTAAAGGTAATATCGAAATAGCAACGGATGCTGTAGTCAATAAACTTACGCTGGAAGCAGATGTAACTATCAACAGCAGATTGTACATTCCGGTTGGGGCAAAAATGGAGGTAATCTTAGGCACGCATGAGTTTACGTTGGGTGGAGACTATTACACTCGCATTTATGGGGGTGGCGAACTCGTACTGACCGGTGATGAAACCTATAAAGGGAAAGTGACCGATAAAACCTCAGGAATATCTCTATACGGTGATGGTGCTAAATTTACAATGAAAAACGTCGACTATAAAGCGGCCAAGACAGGAGGAAGAGGTGTATTCATTGATAAAAGATGCAGTTCTGCGCTCATTGATATTGAAAATTCCACAATGGTGGGCAAATACTTCTGTGTGAATACCAATGCTACGACAGAGGTTGGTTCCAATAATATGATTACTCTTAGCAATTCTACCTTCACAGCTGATGAAACAGCCTTGCTGGTGAATATTCCTGTTACGGTAACGGCTACGCAATGCACCTTCACCGGAGGCTGGCAAGGCGTTTTCCTGCGCGGCGGCACGTCGACATTTGATGGTTGCACGTTCAATCTGGCCGTCAACTCTCAGTATGATAAAAATACAATGGAGGCAGGCGCTATTACTTGGAGTGAAGGAAACCAAGCCCCTTCCGCAGCCATTACTGCCGGTAACAGAAGTAAGAGCGCTTATGACTATAAGACTACTTTTGAGTTGAAGAATAGTTGTGTCTTTAGTGTTAAGGTAGATGATACAGATTCTCAAGACTATCCCGCTATCTATATTGATGCGGAAAAGAATAAGCCGAACCAAGGCGTTGTATTCAAGTATAGTAGTGATACGTTTGGTAGTGTCGGGACCGGTCTTGACATCCGCGAAACCACCGGAAAGGTTACGGTAAACGGAACGGAGTATAAAGGTAAGGTGGATTGAGCCGATTTTAACATAATCAGACAATCGCAACTTAACGACTGGCAATAAGCGGATTATGCTTGTTTTTACAGTGCGGGTGTATAAGGAGTAAATAACCCTTGTACACCCGTACCGTTTTTTATACACCCGTAATGGGCAGTAAATAAGAGAATTGCGCACCGGGTGTAGGGTGTAGTAGAAAGTTTGAAAATACTGTTTGGGTAGTTCGTGCGTTTCACGGGCGGAATCGGATTATTTTCGTCCGAAGTCAGCAGGTATTTCTCCCCACTGTTTGGTTTCCCATTTCAGGATGCGGGTGGTGTAGGTGTTTTCGCGCAGCCACTTTTCGGCGCGCTCTATCAATTTGAAGAGTTCTTCCGTTTTGGGTTCACGTGGCAGTTTTGTCTTGCATTTTTTTTGTCTTATCCAGTTGATGGCATTCACGCTGTCGCTGTAGATGGGCATATCGAACCCTTTCTGTTTCAGTAAAGCAAGTCCGTGGACGATGGCGAGGAACTCGCCGATGTTGTTCGTACCATACACCGGGCCGAAGTGGAATACTTCCTGCCGACTTGCCACGTGTACGCCCCGGTATTCCATCGCTCCGGGATTGCCGCTACAGGCGGCATCTACGGCAAGGCTATTCTCTACGACAGATGAAGGGAGAGGGGCATTCATATCTTTCTTCTGGGCGGGAGCAGCCGGAGAGGAGCGTTTGATATACTCATACGGAGAAGATGCAAAGGCTTTTTCCGCTTCTTCGCGTGTCTCGAACGACTTGTATTTCGCTCCTTCGTAGCCTTTGGTTTGTAACTGGCAGTCCGTCCAGGAAGTATAAACGCCCGGATTGACGCCTGACCATACAACGTAAAATTTCTCCTTTCCCATAATTGGGGGCAAAGGTAATGCAAACTGGAGGCAGTACAAAATAAGCTTGCTTAATTTTTAATGTTAAGATGTAGCTTGGCTCATTAGGGAAGTGGAGAAAGAAAATTGCATATAGAAAAAAGGATAAATACTTTGTTTTTGACTGAATTATTCTTATCTTTCCCAAAATCTAAGTATTAATCTGTTGTGCCTATGAAAGAGCTTATTCTGTTGCTGTTCGTTTTTAGCAACTGCTGTCTTCGTCTACAGGCGCAATCTCCCGTAGTGTCTACACCTCAGCCGTGGACGTTTCCCCGTGTTGCAGTAGGGGGAGATTCTTCTGCTCCGAAAAACACTTCTCCACCCCGAAGTATTTCATTACCTTCTGTAAATGTTCAAAATCAGTCTGTAATGCAGATGATTAGTGAAGACATTGCTTACTTTGAAGAGGCGGAGCGAAGAAGGCTTACTCTCAGTCACCTTATTTATAAGGGATTTCCTTCTTGGGAGGGAGAGCCCGGAACTGAATGTTTTTTTGAAGCATATAAAGAATTGTCTGCCATGCTTTCTGACTCCATTCCGTTGAATCTTGAACGTGCCGTGTTTCTGATAGAGAATGCCTATTTGGGCAACACGATGAAGTATTCTGACTTTCAAAACGAGATTGGCGAAAGGGTGCAGTATTGTCAGTGGAGATTGAATGACTTGAAACTAGACTCTGATGATGAGCTAGCTAAGAATATGGCTATTTTTAGTTTGTTGACTGATACTTTGTCTATTAATCAACCCGGTAGTGAGAAAACAATTGTGCATTATCCTTTGAAGTATAATCTGGATGATTATGATTCTCAAAGGGATTATACCAGTCATTTTGTATCATCTATGCTTCACAGCAATATGGGGCAATGTTATTCTATGCCTTTGCTTTATCTAGTGATGGCTGAGAGAATGGGTGCAGAGGCTTATCTTTCGTATGCCCCCAAGCACATGTTCATTAAAATAAAAAATGATAAGGGGGCATGGCATAATCTGGAACTGACTTGTCGTTCTGTATTAAGTGATTACCATTATATGAACGGTAGCTATATCAAGAGCGAGGCAATTCGTAACGAACTATACTTGGCACCTGTTAGCAAGAAAGAAACGGTGGCGATGTTGATGGCGCAGTTGGGGAGGTATTATCGTGTAAAATATGGTTATGATTCTTTTATTATAAAATGTGCAGAACAAAGTGAACGATATGCTCCGAATAATATAGATGCAAAAATTATTGAAGCTGATTATCAGACGAAATTAACAATGGAAATAGCTCGCCTGATGAATGCTCGTACTCCTGAGATGTTGAAGGAAATGTCTCCTGATGCTTATCGGCATTATGTTCGTATGCATCAGTTATATAAAGAGATAGACGATAGTGGGTATGAAGAAATGCCAATTGAAATCTATCGGAACTGGTTGAAGCATGTAGCAGGTCTGAAAGAAAAGGAAAAGTCGGATTCTCAACTGAGACTCCGGAAGATGGTGAAATAATCATGTAAAAACAATAAATGCTATGAAGAAGGTATTACTTGTTGCAATGGGGGCAGGACTGGTGACTTTGTCTTTACAGGCTCAGAAATCGGAAGGCAATCCTTTTGCCCGTTTGGGGTATCAGGCTGATGTGTTTACATTTAGCGAGAATAAGGAGTTTCATGATCAGGAGGTGGTTGTGGAGATAGGGGATGTTCTTTATGATACAAAGACTAAGGAGGTTGTCGGCTTTGTGATGGAAAGGGATACTTTGATAGAGTTGAGGCCTGAGTTGCAAAGTATATCGATAGATCCGCATGCTGAGAAATATTATTCGATAACGCCGTATGCGTATTGTATGAATAATCCGGTGAGGTTTGTAGATCCTAATGGGAGAGATGTATGGGAAATCAATCAACAGGGAGAAATTGTCAAAAGAATAAAAGATACGACACAAGACGCTTTTTATATGGTTGCTAAGGATGCGGATGGAAATTATCAGCGAACTTATACAACAGATGCTGATGGGAATATGGCTTATAACAGTATTAGTTTTGGGTATGGGACTATTGAGTCACAAAGGAGCATTTCTTTTTCCTCTGACGGTAATAGTGTTGAATCGTATGATGTTTATAAAGTCAGAGGGGATAAGAACGGAACTGGTTTATTTGAGTTTATGGCTGCTAATACAACGGTAGAATGGTCTCAAGCCAAAACAGGTATTGTGGGAGATAAAGGATTGAATTTTCTTACAACGTCCCATTATGAGGGAAAGGAACATGGAATAAATCGTTTATATTCTGGGCAGTTATATGCAGGATACACCATCAGAGAGCAAAATCACATCCATCCTGATAACACGCCATATCCGTCAGGCTCTTTTAATCATCCCCAATATGGTAAAGCTGGAGAGTGGGGAGATGTCGGTGCTTCTGCTTGGGTTGTAGGTGATCGTCAAAAGAGGGGATTAAGTAATCCGACATTTAGGATTTATTTACCGCGCAGTAAGTCATATATAAATTATGGACCAAACTCAATAAGAAGTGACTATGGGAAGTAAAGTAGCTATTTTAGGATTTATTCTTGTTTTTTCAGTAAGCATAAGCACAAGCCGTGCACAAGAAAATAAAGTGATTGCTCCTCCCGATTGGGAACCGATTACCCGTACCTTTATGTCGCTTGAATTGCAGATTGATAGTGCTTTTATTGAACGTTTGGATAGTATGTTATTTGATAAAAAATGGGAGCGTATGAATTCAATACTCTCTAGCCCAAATAGTAGTAAATCATGGAGACATTTTTATATCTCTTTTGAAAAGAAAGCTGGTTCAGATAATTTTATTACTGTAAGCTTGGGGGATACTCCGGCTAGAAACTCAATAGGCTTTTTAAAACGCAATGAATACTTTTATTGGTTTTATGGTGATGTTCCTCCCAATATTATATTAAAAACGAAATCGAAAAAACGATTTTCATATAAAGAATATATGTACGAAGTTATAGATCCACCTTTTGGATTTTTGATATACAATAGTCAGACTGGTAATATTGAAGTCAATGAAAAAGATTGCTATTGATTGGTAGTAAATCATATATAAATTATGGACCAAAATCAATAAGAAGTAATTATGGTAAGTAAGGAAATTATTTTTGGCTTAATACTTGTTTTTGCTGTAAGTATAGGCCAAGCGCAAGACCGTAAGGTGATTCCTCCTCCTGATATGACGCAAAAAACTCATACTTTTTTGTCATCTGAGTTACGTGTCGATAGTGTTTTTATTAGAAACTTGAACGGCATCTTATTTGATGAAGAGGGTGCTTGTTGGATGAATTGTGATAATAAATGGCGAAATTTTCATCTTGACTTTGAAAAAATAGATAGCTTGAATTATTCTATTCAAATGATGTTTTGGAATATTCCTGCGAAAGAATCAATAGGCTTTTATAAATACAATGAATACTTTTATTGGTTGGAGGGTGATATTCCTCCAAATATAATATTAGCAGTGAAATCAAAAAAGCGATTCTCATATAAAGAACATCCACCTTTTCTTATTATTGATCCCCCATTTTGGTTTTTGATGTACAATAGTCAGACTGGCGATATAGAAGTCAAAGAAAAAGGTTGCTATTGATTGGTTGAAAACCATACATAAATTATGAACTTCGTTTTATAGTACCCAAGCGCTAAAAGTATGAGTTATAAATATATGCTTTTCACAGCAATAATATTGATATTATATAGCTGTGCTAATAGGGAGAACCTAAATCAGAAACATAAACATGGATACAATTGTTAATACTGCTACTTCTCCTTTTATAGGAGAAATAGGACGGGGTGTTGATAAATTTATACAGTATGTTGAAGGGATGGATTTAGGTATTCCCTTAACAAAAGAGGCTTTTACTCTTTACTTTTATAATAAAGATGGAAAAACTTATGTAACAATGTTCGTTGTTCCTTATTATCTGAAAGAAAAGATTAAAGGCTATACCTATGTCAATGATTACATCTTCGTTTATTATGGAGAAGAAAATATTGGGAATAAATATGTTAATAAGAACATGTTATTGGACTATCGTGATACCTTGCCAGGTTTCTTAGATTATGATAAATTTCCGATAGGCCATTATGATTCTTATGGTATAGAGTTTCAAATTGTGAGTTCCGATAGTTTGTTGATTGTCAGAAAGGGGATGTTGTAGTGAAGTGAATGTAATATACTCATATATAAAGTGTACCTATGGGAGTAATTAGAAGTATTATCTCTTTTTTGTTTATTACAATGATTTCTTTGTCTGCTTATTCGCAAGCCGCTTATTACAGAGAACAATTAAGGCTTGCAAATATGCTGAATGGTAGGGATTCTCTTGATCTGCAGAAAGCAGTGTATGCAGTGGAAAATGCTTATTATAATGGAAATCTGAATAAAGAAGCTTTTGATAGACAGATTGACATGTATGCTGAGTTTTGTAAGAGAATTCTTCTCTCTGGTGATGTCCGTTATGATGGAAAGGGGGATGAGCGTTCTGCTATGGCTCAATGTGCGGTTTTTGTTTTTATGACGGATACCATTCCTATGCAAATGGGAGATACTGTTGTTGGTCATTTACCTTTTGAATATAATTTTGATGATTATAGTGGAAGGGAAGATTGGAGCAATATGTTTGTGTCCCGTATGATGCAAACAAAAAGAGGTAATTGCCATTCGATGCCTTTGCTTTATAAAATGATAATGGATAGGTTGGGTGAAGAATGTTGGTTGGCTTTAGCACCGAATCACATGTATATAAAGGCCAGAAATCAGCGTGCCGGTTGGTATAACATAGAACTGACTTGTGCTGATTTTCCAACAGATGCATGGTTGACGGCTTCCGGATATATTCATCTGGATGCCATAAGAAATGGTATTTATATGGATACTCTTTCTGTTAGGCAGTCTGTAGCGTTGTGTCTCACAGATTTGGCACAGGGCTATTTACATAAATATGGCATGCGGAATGGAAGCTTTGTAATGCAATGTTGTGATACAGCATTGGCTTACTACCCTAATTATATAAATGCCTGGTTGTTGAAAGCGCATGTTTTGAGCCGATTTTATCAAAAAGAAGGAAAACTAGAACTTAAACAAGAGATGGACAAACTCTATACAAAGATACATGAGTTAGGGTATCGAAAAATGCCTCAAGAGATGTATCTGAGTTGGCTATATTCTTTAAATGAATATAGTAATGAGTATAGGATAAAGAAAATTGTTAGTTTTAACAAAGGAGACTATCAAATGAGATAGGAAATACCTGATTAAATAAATACTGATTACAAGTTATCATTCTATTTACGAAAGTCTTGAACAACTTGCTCCTTTCATTTGTTTCCTTATATAAGATAAAAATGATAAATATCAAAAGAAAGGATTAAATATGATCAGAGAACGGACATTTGCCGAAGCATTGGAGCATCGGCGCAGTTATTATTCTATCAGTAACGACTCTCCAGTTCTGGACGAGGAAATTGTACATATCATCCGTACAGCAGTAAAATATGTGCCTTCGGCATTTAATTCGCAGACCACACGAGTTGTGCTGCTACTGGGTGATGAACACCAGAAATTATGGAGAATTGTGAAGGATCAGTTGGAAGAACGCTTGTCCGAAGAACAGTATCGCCAGTCGGAAAAGAAGATTGATACTTCGTTTTCTTGCGGATATGGCACGATACTCTTCTTTGAAGACCGTTCCATTGTGGAAGGACTGCAAAAACAATTCCCTACCTATCAAGATAATTTCCCGACGTGGTCCCAACAGACTTCTGCCATGCACCAGTTGGCCATCTGGACTATGCTTGAAGACAAAGGCTTGGGTGCTTCCCTGCAACACTATAACCCGTTGATTGACGAAGATGTACGCAGCACATGGCATCTTCCCGAGACTTGGCAACTGATTGCACAGATGCCTTTCGGTACTCCTGTTGCCGAACCGGGCGAGAAAGAATTTAATGATTTGAGCGAACGCATTAAAATTTTTATCTGATAGTAAATCTCTCAGAATAGAATTGCTTACCTTTGTACGCAAAGGTAAGCGCTTATGATACGTATTTTTTTAACCGGTTACATGGGAGCCGGTAAAACAACTTTAGGAAAGGCTTTTGCCCGCGAACTGAATATACCGTTCATCGATTTGGACTGGTATATCGAAGAACGTTTTCACAAATCCATACGTGAATTGTTCATAGAGCGGGGGGAGGCCTCTTTTCGTGAACTGGAGCGAACCATGCTGCATGAAGTGGCTGAGTTTGAAAACGTCATTATCTCGACCGGAGGCGGTACTCCTTGCTTCTTCGATAATATGGAGTACATGAACGATAACGGACAGACTGTTTTTCTGGATGTTCATCCTGACGTTCTGTTCCGTCGATTGCGAGTGGCTACGCAGCAACGTCCCATTCTGCAAGGAAAAACGGACGAAGAATTGCGGGCCTTCATTATAGAAGCTTTGGAAAAACGTGCGCCGCACTATGGTAAGGCAAAATACCGTTTCGATGCCGGACAATTGGAAAGCCGTCGGCAAATTGCGGATTCTGTGCAGCAGTTACGTAGCTTGCTGGGCATTTAACCGCTTGTAAATGTGCAATTTTAGGAGGAAAACGCAATAAATATCGAGAATTATCGTATTTTTGTCGCCCTATTAAAATCAAAAAACAAACATCTGAGTTACAAAAAATGAGAAAATGGCGTATTGAAGATTCAGAAGAGCTTTATAACATTACAGGTTGGGGCACTTCGTACTTTGGTATCAATGACAAAGGTCATGTAGTGGTGACACCTCGTAAAAACGGTGTCGGCGTCGATTTGAAAGAATTGGTGGATGAGTTGCAATTGCGAGACGTAGCGGCTCCTATGCTGATACGTTTTCCCGATATTCTGGACAATCGGATTGAGAAGACTTCTTCGTGTTTTAGACAGGCCGCTGAGGAATACGGCTATAAAGCGCAGAACTTTATCATCTATCCTATTAAGGTTAATCAGATGCGCCCTGTGGTTGAGGAGATTATCAGCCATGGAAAGAAATTCAATCTCGGGCTGGAAGCCGGGTCGAAGCCTGAACTTCATGCTGTGATTGCGATAAACTCAGATTCTGACTCGTTGATTATCTGCAACGGCTATAAGGATGAGAGCTATATAGAGTTGGCTTTGCTTGCCCAGAAGATGGGAAAGCGTATCTTTCTTGTAGTAGAAAAAATGAACGAGCTAAAGCTGATAGCCAAGATGGCGAAGCAGTTGAATGTTATGCCTAATATCGGCATTCGTATTAAGTTGGCTTCTTCAGGAAGTGGCAAGTGGGAAGATTCTGGCGGTGATGCAAGCAAATTTGGACTCAGTTCCAGTGAACTGCTCGAAGCACTCGACTTTTTGGAGTCAAAAGGACTGAAAGATTGTCTAAAATTGATACATTTCCATATCGGAAGCCAGGTTACAAAAATTCGTCGCATTAAGACAGCCTTGCGCGAAGCATCCCAATTCTATGTGCAGCTTCACGCTATGGGGTTCAAAGTCGAATTCGTTGATATCGGTGGAGGTTTGGGCGTAGATTACGATGGAACACGCTCGTCCAGCAGCGAAAGCAGCGTCAATTATTCCATTCAGGAATATGTGAATGATTCTATTTCCACTTTAGTAGATGCCAGTGATAAGAATGATATTCCCCATCCCAATATTATTACGGAAAGTGGGCGTGCACTGACTGCCCATCATTCCGTACTTATTTTTGAAGTGCTGGAAACCACCACTTTGCCCGAATGGGATGATGAGGAGGAAGTAACTGAGGAAGACCATGAATTGGTGCAGGAACTTTATGGTATTTGGGACACATTGAATCAAAATAGAATGCTGGAAGCCTGGCACGATGCACAGCAAATCCGTGAAGAAGCGCTCGACTTGTTCAGTCATGGAATCGTGGATTTGAAAACACGTGCACAGATTGAGCGTCTTTACTGGTCTGTTATGCGCGAGGTGAACCAGATTGCAGGCGGGTTGAAGCATGCTCCCGATGAACTTCGCGGACTGCCGAAATTGTTGGCGGATAAATATTTCTGTAACTTCTCACTGTTCCAGTCCTTGCCGGATTCTTGGGCTATTGACCAGATATTCCCAATTATGCCCATTCAGCGCCTGGACGAACGTCCTGACCGTGCGGCAACTTTGCAGGACATCACTTGTGATTCGGATGGAAAGATCGCTAACTTTATCTCGACTAAGAATGTGGCACACTATCTGCCCACTCATTCTTTAAAGAGTAAGGAACCTTATTATATGGGTGTGTTCCTGGTAGGTGCCTATCAGGAGATTCTGGGTGATATGCATAATCTTTTCGGTGATACGAATGCTGTGCATGTATCTGTTAATGAGAAAGGATATACCATCGAACAGGTGATTGATGGCGAAACTGTAGCGGAAGTGCTTGACTATGTTCAATATAGTCCTAAGAAACTGGTGCGTACACTGGAGACTTGGGTGACTCAATCAGTAAAAGAGGGACGCATTTCATTGGAGGAAGGTAAAGAATTCCTTTCCAATTATCGTTCCGGTCTGTACGGATATACTTATTTGGAATAAGAATATGAGAGAAAAACTAACAGTAATAAAGGTGGGTGGCAAAATCGTGGAGGAAGAAGCTACCCTCCATAAGTTGTTGGATGACTTTGCAGCTATTGAGGGCTACAAAGTCTTGGTACACGGAGGTGGCCGTTCGGCCACAAAATTGGCTGCCCAACTGGGCATTGAAAGCCAGATGGTAAACGGGCGTCGTATCACGGATGCCGAAACACTGAAAGTAGTGACGATGGTGTACGGCGGACTGGTGAACAAGAATATTGTAGCCGGACTTCAGGCGCGTGGTGTCAATGCACTGGGATTGACAGGCGCGGATATGGATGTTATCCGTTCCGTGAAACGCCCGGTGAAAGACGTTGACTATGGCTTTGTGGGTGATGTAAAGCAAGTGAATGCAGAGTTTTTGGGTGATTTGATCCATAAAGGAGTAGTTCCCGTAATGGCTCCGCTGACGCACGACGGTGCAGGCAACCTGCTGAATACGAATGCCGATACGATTGCAGGAGAGACTGCAAAAGCCCTTGCTGCTTTGTTTGATGTGACATTGGTGTTCTGTTTTGAGAAGAAGGGGGTGCTTCGTGACGAGAACGATGACGATAGCGTGATACCCCAGATCACTCCTGCTCAATTCAAACAATACGTAGCGGACGGTGTTATTCAAGGAGGCATGATACCCAAGCTGGAGAATTCTTTTGAAGCTTTGAATGCGGGAGTAACAGAAGTGGTAATTACCTTAGTGTCAGCAATTAACGAGAATAGCGGAACCCGCATCAAAAAATAATTCAAAAAAAGTAGTGAGCAGCTGTAACTTTCCATATACTTAACCGTCATTATTAATAGAGATGCAAGAAATCAGTTTTCGGAATGACATTCTTCCTCTGAAAGACAAGCTCTTTCGGTTGGCTCTCCGGATTACTTTCGACAGAGCAGAGGCAGAAGACGTTGTGCAGGAAACACTGATAAGAGTCTGGAACAAACGTGATGAGTGGACGCAATTCGGTTCTATCGAGGCCTATTGCTTGACAGTGGCAAAGAACCTGGCGATAGACCGTAGCGAAAGAAAAGACGCTCAGACCGTGGAACTGACACCTGAAATGGATCAGGCCTCCGGAGCATCCAACCCTTATGATCATCTGGTGGATAAAGAGCAAATGACCCTTATCCATCGTCTGGTCAATGAGCTTCCCGATAAACAAAGGCTGATTATGCAGCTTCGGGATATAGAGGGTAAGAGTTATAAAGAAATTGCGGTCGTCCTGCATTTGACGGAGGAACAGGTAAAAGTGAACCTCTTCAGGGCGAGGCAAAAAGTGAAACAACGGTATTTAGATATAGATGGTTATGGACTGTAAATATATAGAACAACTTTTGGAACGTTACTGGCAGTGTGAGACTTCCCTTGAGGAAGAAGCGCAGTTGCGTGCTTTTTTTAATGGAAGCGACGTTCCAGAGCATTTGCTTCGTTACAAAGACTTGTTCGTATATCAGCAACTGCAACAGGAAGTGGGATTGGGAGCAGATTTCGATGCCCGTGTGCTTGCAGAAGTGGAGACTCCGGTGGTAAAGGCGAAACGCCTGACGCTTACCGCACGTTTCGTTCCACTGTTCAAGGCCGCCGCAGTAGTGGCAGTGGTACTTTCATTAGGGAATGTGATGCAACATTCATTCTATAGTGATATAAAAGAAGTGGCCGCAGTCGATACGATAGGCAAACAAATTACCGCACCTTCGGTAGCTCTCTCGGGAGACGTGACGATTACCCATGAACAACAGATTCTGGATAGTCTGCAACGGGTAGACAAGAAGGTGGAACTGAAAAAGTAACGTTTTCATTTGCTTTTAAAATAACATTTTCATTTGCTTTAAACATAAATATAGTTAGTGTGCTTTATTAAAACAACAAATTGAGGCTGTGAAGTTTCAATTCTCTCAAATTCTTATAAAAACTAACTAAGATAGATGGGACGCCGCGAGATGCAGCGTCCCTTTTATTTGCAAGCTCATCACGGTCGTACAAAAACAACGAAGGGCTTCCTCACGGAAACCCTTGCGTTTAGTGTGTTAGAAAAAACTTTTTCCTATAGTAGTTGTAAGAGAGAATTTTAAAGTTTGTACAAGCTCTTCTTCGGGTAATCCAATTCAGGATTGCCTTTGTAACCTACCTTGCCGCTACCGCTGGTGCGTACTTTCAGGAATTCGGTAGCAAAACATTTAATATTGCCCGAACCTGATACACTGGCGGAAACGCGCTGGGCTTCATAGCTTTCTGTGAAGAGGTCACCCGAACCTGCTACACTGTAAGAAGCGGTTTGAGTAGTTCCGGTAATGGTAGCCGAACCTGATCCGGCAATGCTTGCTTCCGTGCCTGCGGCAGTTACATTCTTCAATACCATGTCACCCGATCCGGCAACAGAAACTTTCAGATTGTTGCAAGTGATGTTATTTACATTGATATCGCCTGAACCGGCTACGGATACCTTCATATCATTACATTTAATGCCACTACCTTTGATGTCTCCCGAACCTGCAACATTGATTGTCAGGTTATCATCGGTCTGAAGACCATTCTTTAGGAAAATATCACCTGAACCTGCAACCGAAATGCCATTCAACATTTCAGCGGATACGCGTACATCCAATTTTTTATAAGATACATTGACGTTCTTCTTGAAACCGATATATAAGGTGTTATCCTTTACCTTGATATCCAGTAAGTCTATAATGTTGTCCGAAGTGTAGACTTCTACTCCAGGACGTCCCGATTTTTGGGTAAACGTAACATCCGGACTGCCGGCTACACTGATTTTCTTGAAGTTGTCTACCTTGATGTCCTTGGTTACATAATTATTGCTGGCTACTACTTTCTTATTGCTCCAGTTACCGGAACTGTAGTTCTTGCTTTGTGAACACGCTGTTGTACTGAAGATTAAACAGATACATGTGATAAGACTTGCTAACTTTCTCATAACTTTTTTAGTTTTATAATTATTCATATATATTATTTCTGTTTACCTATTAGACGTGAGTTACTTAAAAAAAGTTGCATGTTTCTTTCTCTTTTTTCAGAAACTTTTTAGTGAACGTCCAGTCATGTTATATAAGTCAATATTCATGCCAAACCTATAAAGTGCTGATACATAGAGTGTATTCTTTTGAAGCATGTGTTCATTTTCGGACACTTGTCCGTTTTTGGTTGCCCGATCACTTGTATATTCGGATGATATTTCGTTCATTTGTCTGTTTATTCATTGGGAGATTTTATTGTTTTGGAAAATGTATTGGAAGATAATGAACTTGGGCGTTTCCTTATTAAGGTGAATACCCGTGCCCGGCGCCTGACTTTCCGTACGCGGGAAGATGCCGTCTATGTAACCGTTCCGCCCGGAACTACGATGAAAGAGGTGAAGAGTGCAATAGAACAGTTGCGTCCCCGTTTGCGGATAGCCCGTAAAAAGCGTACCCGTCCTTTGATAGACTTGAACTTCCGGATAGATACGGAGTTCTTCAAGCTAAATCTTGTAAGCGGACAGCGTGAACGTTTTCTTTCGCGTTCCGAACTGGGCGAGATGCAGATCATTTGTCCTCCGGGAGCCGATTTCTCGGATGAAGGATTACAGGCATGGTTGCGTAAAGTCATTGAAGAAGCCTTGCGGCGTAATGCGAAGATTATTCTTCCACCCCGTCTGTATATGCTTTCGCAAAAGCATAACCTGCCTTATCAAAGTGTGAAGATCAATTCCAGCAGTGGACGTTGGGGCAGCTGCTCGGCGCGGCGTAACATAAATCTTTCTTTCTATCTGGTCTTACTTCCGAAGCACTTGATAGACTATGTGCTCTTACATGAATTGTCTCATACTCGCGAAATGAACCATGGAGAGTGTTTCTGGGCACTTCTCGACGAACTGACGGAAGGAAAAGCCCAGGCATTGCGGAAAGAGCTGAAACAATACCGCACAGAAATATAGGATCGTCTTACCTACTCCCTACCTACTCCTTACTTACTCCTTACCTCCTCCTTGCTATAGAACAGGGAGAAGGTGGGGAGTGGATGAGAGGCCGGTGAGACTTAGTAATACAGTGGGTATAGTTTTCCTATTTCTGTGACAACTGTTTTACTTCCTCATTTTCTTTCTCAAAACGATAGGTTCCCCCTCTTTCGCTTAGTTCGAACAAGGAAAGTTTTTCGGTTTTATTATCCACAATAAACAGTGCGCTCTGTTCAGCAAAACGTTTCACATCAATGCTGAATGGTTCTTCTGTTATTTTTTTGTTCACCAGTACGCTGTCATTAATCATTAGTGATAAGGAATCTCCTACAAATCCTTTCGTTAATGTAATGGTATATGTTTCAATGAAATTCCGGTCTTCATCTTTCTTTTTATCCAGACGCAGACTCATGTAAACGAAGATGACGACTACGAAAATAACAGCAAAAGCCAGGATGCCGTTGCCTACCATAAACTGTTTGTTAGTATTCAGACGATGTGCCATAAAGTTTGAAGTTTTAAGAAAGGTACAAATGTAACGAATAAATGCTATATTTCAGTATCTGAAGAGTAACTTTCTGAGATAATTTGCCTAATATTGCAGTTGCAAAACTTTAAATGAAGATACCATGAAAAGGAAAGTGACTCTCCTGTTGCTATTATTCTGTATATTTGCCCTGCATGCGCAGGGAGTGTATAAAACGGATAAAGACCTTTCTTATGTTTCCGGTGAGGAAACGGATGCTTATCGAAAAGAACGTTGTAAACTGGATGTCTACTATCCGGTGGACAAGAAAGACTTCCCTACCATTGTATGGTTTCATGGTGGCGGGTTGGAAGGTGGCGGTAAGCATATTCCACAAGAATTGATGGATAGAGGCTTTGCTGTAGTAGCGGTGAATTATCGTTTGAGTCCCAAAGCCAAAAATCCTGCTTATATTGAAGATGCTGCAGCGGCTGTGGCGTGGACATTCAGCCATATAGAAAAATTCGGTGGTAGTAGAGATAAGATATTTGTTTCCGGTCATTCGGCAGGAGGTTATCTTTCATTAATGCTGGCTATGGATAAAAAGTATATGGAAGCTTATGGTGCGGATGCCGATAAAGTAGCCGCTTATCTTCCTCTTAGCGGGCAGACTGTAACTCATTTCACTATTCGCAAAGAACGGGGATTGCCGAATGGTATTCCTGTTATTGATGAGTATGCTCCTGTGAACCGTGTACGCAAAGATACCCCTCCTGTAATACTGATTACCGGTGATCGTAACTTGGAAATGGCGGATCGTTGGGAAGAAAATGCATTGCTTGCTTCGGTGCTAAAGAATATCGGAAACAAGAAGGCTGCTTTGTACGAACTGCAGGGATTCAATCACGGCACAATGCTTGAACCGGCTTGTTTCCTGATTATAAACTATATCCGTGACTATTGCCGAAGCATGGCAGGCCAGAAATAAGTAAGATAAAACTATCTTACGATAAGAAATGGCGTATTTATCTGACGGAATTTGTCCCGATATTATTTAAATAAAAAACAAAACCATGAGTCCAAAATTGATCTTATCTGTAGCCCTCTCCGGGCTGGTGTCAACTGCTATGGCGCAAACCACGGTAGTGCCCGCTATTTCAAGAGACGAGAATATTGAGAAAAAGGTGGAGGCACTGCTTAAGAGGATGACCCTTGAAGAGAAGATTGGCCAAATGACGGAACTTACCATTGACGTCATTACCAAACGTAATAATACCCTATATTTTTACCATTTTTATATTGTTTGAGTTTGTATATAAATAACTGATATTTAGAGATTATTAGGAAAATGATTTGGCTTTTGATTTGCTGTTTTTTCCGATAATCTCTATTTTTGTATGCAAATCGTATGTACAAAATAGACGTATAACAATAAACAAGGCAGCCTATGTTCAAGTATTCAAAAGATGGCATATCCGTACTATCGGTACTGGATGCACGTAGGGCGAAGAAAAGCGGTCTGTTCCCTGTCAAGATACAAGTGATACACAACCGCAAGCAGAAATATTATTCCACCGGAAAGGAATTGTCCAAAGAGGACTGGGAAATCCTTGCCGAAAGCAAGAGCCGCAGACTGATTGAGATACGGGCAAGCGTGGAAAACAGTTTCTCCATCATAAAAAGCCAAGTGGAAGCCCTTGCGGAACGTGGGGACTTCTGTTTCGATGCGCTCAGCATGAGGTTGGGCAGGTGTACGGGTACAACCCTTAACACAGCCATACAGGGGAAAATAGACGCATTCAAACTCAACGGGCAGGTAAATTCCTATTATAACTACCGCAGCACGTTGAAAAGCATAGAACGGTTCGCAGGCGGCAGCGTGCCGTTCTCTGCGGTTTCTGCGGACTGGCTGTCACGCCTTGACAAGTTCCTGCGGAACGAGGGCAAGACCGTCACCACCATAAATTTCTATATGAAAGCCCTTAAATGCGTGGTGAATGACGCAAGACGCAACGGGATTTTAAAAGAAGCCCAATACCCGTTCGGCAGGGGGAAGTACGAGATTCCGAGCGGCAACAGCCGAAAGTTAGCCTTGACGATGGAACAGATAAAAAAAGTCGTGACATACAAGGGCAGCAAGACCGTTGAGAAGTACCGGGATTTTTGGTTTTTCTCCTACCTGTGCAACGGTATCAATTTCAGGGATATGCTTTTCTTGCGGTATGGGAACATCGTGGACGGTGAAATCTGCTTTGTACGCTCCAAGACATCGCACACGTCCAACCATATACGGGAAATAAGGGCGGTACTCACTCCCGAAATGCGGGATATTATAAAACGGTGGGGAAACCCTGACGATGGGAAACCCGATACTTTCCTGTTCAAGTACGCCAGAGAAACGGAGGACGAATTTGTCATTTCCAATATTGTCAGACGGGTAACGCACCGTTGCAACATCGCTTTGGCTAAAATAGCCCAAGCTGTCGGTGTCCCCCGTTTCACGACCTATTCCGCCCGGCATTCCTATGCGACTGTCTTAAAACGCAGCGGAACGAACATCGCTTACATATCCGAGAGTTTGGGGCATTCAAGCCTTGCCATCACGGAGAACTACCTCGCCAGTTTCGAGCAGGAGGAGCGGATAAGGAATGCGCAGTTATTAACCAAATTCGATTGAGCCATGCCGAACAAGAAAACCAAGACGGTGAAGATTAGACACCTTGAATGTTTCAGTGCCATTTACGAGGAACTGGCGCAGAATCCCGAATACGCAGGCTACGAAATAGAAGAAGCCGTACTGCAAGTGAAATCATATATTCCCCCTACTGTTAAAGACGTGGACAAGGCGATAGAGAAAATAAGGTTCAGCCATGCCACCCGTAAATACAAGTACCCCGTATTCGAGGGCAGGGAACTGATAGACCAAAAGACATTGGCGAAAATGGCGGGCGTGAGCAGGCAGACCGTAGCCCGGTGGGAGGAACTCGGTTTCATATCCCGTTCGGACATAGGGCTGTCGGGAAACAAATATTTCGTAATAAAAGAAGTCGTTTCCCAACTTGAAAGGTTAAAGGATGTGAAATAGCGGCATTCGCATAATCACTTAACATACATAGGACAAACGGTGTGTTGGAAGGACAAAATCACCAATACATCGTTTGTCCCTTTTTTTATCCCGCTCCAATCTTGCCGGATGTCCTGCATTGTCCCAAGTTGTCCGGTCTGTGTCAAGTGATTAGTAATTGAATAATCGGTTTCTTTTATTCTTCCTTTGCGGCATCAACCGGTTGCAACGGCTATGACGGTAGCCAAGTAATAACTAAAAAAGGAAGAAAATATGACGAACATTATTCTGACAACGCCCGAAGAACTCCGGGCTATCGTGAGCGAAACCGTTTCCCAGTCATTGGCAGGATTCACCCAGCCGAGGAACGAACCCGACAACCTCACGCCCGATGTGGCGGTAGAGGTGCTGGAACGACACGGTTTTCTGATTTCAAAGGCACGGCTCTACAAGCTGACCGCAAAAAAGGAAGTGCCGTTCCGCAAATACGGGAACAAATTACTTTTCTCACGGAAAGAGCTTCTCACGTGGGCGGAAAACCTTGCAAAAAGGGTGAACGACAAGGACGAGGCGGCACTCGCCATCGCCAAGAGCGCAAACCGGAAAATCCGTAACTATGGAAAATAAGAGGAAAGAAGAAGCCGGGCAGGGTGTTACCATGCAGAAAGAGGATTTCGCAGCCCTTTGGAAAACCATTCATTTAAAGGTGACGGACACTTACGAAGTGCCGCCCGAAATACTCTGGGTGAACGGCTCTACCATTGGCACGCTGGGTAATTTCAGCGCATCCACGGGTAAAGCCAAGAGCAAAAAGACATTCAATATTTCCGCCATTGTTGCGGCAGCGTTGAAGAATGACGAGGTACTGAAGTATTCGGCATACCTGCCACCGAACAAACGGAAAATCCTCTATGTAGATACCGAGCAGAGCAAATACCATTGCCATAAGGTCATGGAGCGTATTTTGCGACTTGCCGGACTGCCTACCGACAAGGACAGGGACGATTTTGTTTTCATCGTGCTAAGAGAGCAGACCCCCGACAAGCGGAAACAGATTATCGGCTATATGCTTGAAAATATGCCCGATGTGGGGTTGCTCATCATTGACGGAATCCGTGACTTGATGTACGACATCAACAGCCCCAGCGAATCAACCGACCTAATCAACCTCTTGATGCGCTGGTCAAGTGGGTATAACCTGCATATCCACACCGTGCTGCATTTGAACAAGGGGGATGACAACACAAGGGGGCATATCGGTACGGAACTGAACAACAAGGCTGAAACCGTCCTGCAAATCACGAAAAGCCAGCAGGACGGCAACATAAGCGAGGTAAAGGCGATGCACATACGTGACCGGGAATTTGACCCGTTCGCATTCCGTATCAATGACAACGCTTTACCCGAAATCGTGGATGATTATGTATTCCAACAACCTAAGCAGGACAGGAACTTTTCGCTTACGGAACTGACTGAACAGCAACACCGGGAAGCGTTGGAGAACGGTTTCGGCAAGCAGGTGGTACAAGGCTATTCCAATGTCATAGCGGCATTGAAACAGGGTTATGCGAGTATCGGTTACGAGCGTGGACGCAATGTTCTTGTGTCGCTTAACAAGTTTCTTGTGAACAAGCGCATGATTGTGAAAGAGGGCAAGGGCTACCGCTATAATCCCGATTTCCATTATTAAAAGTCAGTTTGGTTTAGTCCGGGTGTATATACAAGAGGAACGGACTTACTATTTCCCAGTATCGGAACAGGCAGGTTTAGTATGGTACGGGTGTATATATAACGGACTAAACAGGACTGGCGCACTTTTCAACTATTTTTTAATCCCCAAAAAGAAAATGTTATGAACATCGAAGATGTGAAACAAATACCCATCGCAGACTATCTGCACAGTTTAGGTTACTCTCCTGTCAAGCAGCAGGGTAACGGTTTATGGTACAAATCACCGTTAAGGGAGGAACACGAACCGTCTTTCAAGGTGAACACTGACCGCAACCTTTGGTATGACTTTGGCGCAGGCAAGGGCGGCAACATCATCGCACTGGCAAAGGAACTCTATTGTTCAGACAGCTTGCCATACCTTTTAAACCGGATAGCGGAACAGACACCGCACGTCCGTCCGGTCAGTTTTTCTTTTCCCCAGCGTAGGACAGAACCGAGCTTCCAGCATTTGGAAGTCCGTGACCTTACCCATCCGGCATTGCTCCGTTATTTGCAGGGACGGGGTATCAATGTCGAACTGGCAAAAAGAGAATGTAAGGAACTCCATTTTACCAATAACGGCAGACCGTTCTTTGCTATCGGTTTCCCGAACATGGCAGGAGGTTACGATGTTCGCAATTCCTTTTTCAAAGGCTGCATTGCCCCGAAAGACATCACCCATATACGGCAGCAGGGAGAGCCGAGAGAGAAGTGTCTGGTATTCGAGGGGTTTATGGACTATCTTTCTTTCCTCACGCTCCGGATGAAGAACTGCCCGACCATGCCCGACCTTGACAGACAGGACTATGTCATTCTTAATTCGACTGTCAACGTGCCGAAAGCCATTGACGTGCTGTACCCGTATGAACGCATCCACTGTATGCTTGACAATGACAAGGCTGGATATGAAGCGACACGGGCTATCGAATTGGAATACTCCTACCGTGTGCGTGACTTCTCGCACAATTACAGGGGATATTCGGACTTGAACGATTATCTGTGCGGCAGGAAGCAGGAACAGAAAAACGAAGCCAGCCAAGTGCAGGAAACGAAGCAGGAAACCGGACAACGTGCCGCCCCAAGACAAAAGAGAGGCAGGGGCATTTAATCCGGCAGGACTATCAACGGCTGGCGGTTTATTTGGAGAGCAAGGTTATGTTTCGGTAAACCGAAACCACCTTTCTTTGCTCACCGCAAAGAAAATTTCTCCCGTTGGTCGCAATTTTTAAGACACCATTCAAACGTAAAAAACCATGACGAATATAAAGGACAAGCCGGGGGGACGTCCGGCAAAGAAACGGATAGAGAAGCAGCAACGGGTTGTCAGTACAAAACTGACCGAGTTGCAGTATTACGCCATCAGGAAGCGAGCCGGGGAAGCCGGGTTGCGTGTCAGTGAGTATGTAAGGCAGGCGGTTGTTTCGGCAGAGGTCATACCCCGGTTGAACAGGCAGGATGCGGACACCATCCGCAAACTGGCAGGGGAAGCCAACAACATCAACCAGTTGGCGCATCGGGCGAATGCCGGAGGTTTCGCACTGGTGGCGGTGGAACTGGTGAAGCTCAAAAACAGGATTATTGAAATCATAAACCACTTGTCGGATGATTGGAAAAATAAAAAAGGGAAGCGGTTTTAAGGGCTGTGTGAACTATGTGCTTGGTAAGGAGCAGGCGGTTTTGCTTCATGCGGACGGGGTTCTGACTGAAAGCCGGGGCGATATAATCCGCAGCTTCTGTATGCAGACCGGGATGAATCCCGATTTGAAGAAGCCTGTCGGACATATTGCGTTAAGTTATTCGGCAGTGGATGCACCCAAATTGACAGACGAGAAGATGGTACGGCTTGCGCAGGAGTATATGCGTGAAATGAAAATCACCGATACGCAGTATATCATCGTGCGCCATAAAGACCGGGAACACCCACATGTACATATCGTATTCAACCGTATAGGCAACAACGGCAAGACCATTTCGGACAGGAACGACATGTACCGTAACGAGCAGGTCTGCAAGAAGCTGAAAACCAAACACGGGCTTTATTTTGCTGGTGGAAAAGAGCAGGTGAAGCAGCACCGATTGAAAGAGCCGGACAAGTCGAAATACGAGATTTACACGGCTGTAAAGAACGAAATCGGGAAGTCCAAGAACTGGCGGCAGTTACAGGAGCGGTTAGCGGAAAAGGGTATTACTGTCCGGTTCAAGTACAAGGGGCAGACAAGCGAGATACAAGGTGTTTCCTTTTCCAAAGGCGAATACACGTTCAAGGGTTCGGAGATAGACCGTAATTTCAGTTTCTCCAAACTGGATAAGTGTTTCGGGGATGCAGGACTGAATACAATCGGAAATCAGCGGCAGGCAGCTTTTACATCCGTTCGGGAGCCATTGCCAACGCAGGGAAAGGCTGACAGTCCGTTGATAACTGGTTCGCCCGGTCTATTTTCCGCTTCTTCTCCCCCAGTGGATGAAGAACCTAATTTTAATTTGAGAAAGAAGAAGAAAAAGAAAAAACAACTTAAATTGTAAATACATGGAGGAAAATTTGATTTTAGAGGGGCTTCTCTCAATGGTTACGGAATTGAAAGAGAAGCAGGAAGCACAGGTAACGCCAGCCAGTCGGGAAGAAACTATCGAAAGGCTGAACGCAATCGAACAGGCATTGTCGGAACTGCACAATAATCCGGCTGTTCCCGAAAAGGAATTGCAGGCTATCCAAAGCCAACTTGCCGACATAAAGAATACGGAACAGGAGCAGCAGCAATCCATAGGAGAAGTGAGAAAATTTGTAACGGCTACCTATCGTTGTCTGAAAGAAATGCTGGATGTGTTGGATTCTTACCATAAGGAACACACAACAGAAAAAGCGGAAACCGAACCTGCATCGTTGTCCCGGAGGATAAGCGGTTTGTTACGCCCGAAACTTTTTGTTTTTTTGGCAGGGCTGGTTGTCTGTTTCGTTTCTTTGTTCCTGAATGTCCGTTTGGCTGGACGAATGCAGCAGTTGCAGGACAACGATATGAAATACCGCTACATTCTGATGAAAGGGGAAGCGGACGGGGGCTGCCTTGATTTGCTGGAAACGAATTTTAGTAGGGAACGGGATAACGCTTTCATCCAAAACCTGACTGATTCGGTGACGGATTTTGAATTCCGCAGCAGGAAGCAGGCGGAAGCGTTGGAACGTGCAAGGCTGCTCAATGAACAAGCCGAGCGGTTGAAAAAGGAAGCCAACCGACTGGGTAAGCCATAAACCGGGAAAACAAAGGATACAAACTGTAAATGTTAAAGCCCGCACAATATGTGGAGAAAAGTGCAGTGCATCTTCGTGGTGTACTGCACTTTTTCTATCCTGAATAATTCATAGTCTCCACAAAAAAGAGAACGCCCTTCTTGTATATTTG